>NZ_CP044972.1:1542307-1850769 GCF_010104355.1 Hydrogenophaga sp. PBL-H3 | reverse complement strand
GGCCTACCTCTGGGCATATGCCACGGGGGCCTTCGAGCACACGAGGGCGGTAGTCTACGATTTCTGCGAGAGCCGCGCAGGCGAGCACGCGCGCAACTTCCTGGGCACTTGGAAGGGCAGTCTGGTGTGCGATGACTTCAGCGGGTACAAAGCGCTTCTGGCCGCCGGCGTCACCGAGGTGGGCTGCCTGGCGCACGCGCGGCGCAAATTCTTCGATCTGCACGCGGCAAACCAGAGCCAGATCGCCCAGAGGGCGCTGGAGCAGTTGGCCCGCATTTATGAGATCGAGCGTGAGGTCAAGGAGATCAGCGCTGAGCAGCGCCTGGCAGTTCGGCAGGAGAGAACGAAGCCTGCCATGGACGCCCTGCACGAATGGATGACGCTGCAGCGGCGCAAGGTTCCCGACGGATCGGCCACCGCCAAGGCACTGGACTACAGCCTTAAGCGCTGGGCAGCACTCATTCGGTTCGCCGATGATGGGCAACTGCCGGTTGACAACAACTGGATTGAGAACCAGATCCGGCCCATCGCAATCGGCCGCAACAACTGGCTGTTCGCTGGCAGCTTGCGCGCAGGCCAGCGGGCGGCAGCGGTGATGAGTTTGATCCAGACGGCGCGCATGAACGGGCACGACCCCTACGCCTACCTGCGCGACGTGATGGCACGCCTGCCTATGCATCGGGCAAGCCGAATTGACGAACTGCTGCCGCACCGCTGGCAGCTCCACAGCCCAATCCAATAAAAGAATGCCTGGTAGCGCACCCAGCGAATACGGTTGACACTATGTACGGTATCGTACAGATTTCCCTGTGAATCCGTTTGATCCTGCGACATCTACAGATCCATCGGCGAGCCTCGTCCTGTGACAGTAGTCAACCTTGAGGTAGGCCACATGACTCAACACGACGATCCACGCAAGAACCAACTGCTGGCTTGTTTACCCCATGCCGAATGGCAGCACTGGAAGCCCATGCTTGAGTTGGTTCACTTACCTCTGGGCAAGGTCCTATACGAATCTGGCGAGCAGATGACTTTCGTCTGTTTCCCCACGAGCGGCATCGTTTCTCTGCTGTACGTTTTGCAGAACGGATCCTCGGCTGAAATTGCGGTGGTCGGAAACGAAGGTGTCGTTGGCGTCTCGATCCTCATGGGCGGGAACACAACCCCAAGCAGAGCTGTCGTTCAGAGCGCTGGTATGGGCTACCGTCTCAGCGCCGACACCATCAAGCGTGACTTCGATACCGCTGGCCCCGTGATGCACTTGATGTTGCGTTACACGCAGGCGCTGCTCACACAGATGTGCCAGACAGCGGTGTGCAACCGCCACCACTCCCTTGATCAACAACTTTGCCGTTGGCTGCTTCTCAGCTTGGATCGCCTGACTGGCAATGAGCTGAGGATGACCCAAGATTTGATTTCAAACATGTTGGGAGTGCGGCGTGAGGGTGTGACCGAAGCGGCCCTCAAGCTGCAGGCAGCTGGAGTGATCCGCTATTCACGGGGCCGTATCACGGTGCTTGATCGCCCGAAACTTGAGGCCCGGACTTGCGAGTGCTACGAAGTGGTGCGAGCGGAGTACGAGCGCCTGCTGCCTGACCTTGTGGCAATCTGAAATATTGCGGTTGAAGAAATTCGCGTCTTGCACACCAGTCGCTTACTAGATGGGATTGCCGCACGCTTACCATCAACCTGCAATGGCTGAACCTGGGCGGTTGCACCCAGCTCACCGATCAGGCGTCCCTGGCATCCCTCAAGGCCCGGCTCGGCGCACTGAGCAATGATCTGCTGCTTGAGCTCGGCGCTGTGCCGCCGGCGGGTCTTCTTCTTGGCTTCATTCATGGTGTCCACCTAAATCGTTGGCGGACACCATCGTTGCCGCTTAGACAGATCCCTTCAAGGGTGGGATGGCCGCGCGCTTACAGAGTTGCGCCGCCGATCCATGATTGTCAGTGCTCGACGGAGAGTTGACTCACAAAGATCCCACCCAGAACGCATCTGTCGAACTCTTCAACAAGACCTACCGTACCGAAGTGTTGGACTGCTACGTGTTCGATTCACTGCAGAAGGTCAGAGACATGACCACCGACTGGCTTAACCGTTACAACCACCACCGACCGCATGAGTCACTGGGCCGGTTCCCTCCAGTCGAATACCTTTGAAACAATTCCCCAACCTCTACTTCTGACTGACTCAGGAAATGGAGGTGGCTTCACTGCGTCGCAATCTAGATGCGGCCCTTAGTAATGAGATACCAGTAGTGCTCCCCTAGAACAGTAAGCTTACAAGGTTTGGAATTCATGGCGGCAAAGTACATGTGCTCCTCTCCCACCGGCTTCACGAGGTTCAAACGGTTCAGTTTCTGAAGGATCGCGAACTTTCGATTGTTCTCAGGGTCTGGCGCCACGCCATGGTTGGGGGCGGGCGGTTGTGGCTCGAAACTCGGATCGAGTGCAAAGTCTGCTCCTGGCTTCGGGAAAAGAGCCGTGATTTGCTTCAGGTCATTCAACTGAATCGGCGGGGCGACCTTTCGCAGCGAAGTGAAAGCCTTGACATTAGTCTTGAAGATTGGTCGCTGTTCCCACGCACCGAGCGACTGGTCTATGTGCGCGTAGATGCTTCCCGGGGTGATGTCCCCCAACAGATTTGCGGCGCCTCCATTCAAGGCATCAACAAGCAAGGAAGTAAATACCCCCGAACCGTTTTCTTCCATTGCATATTGGTCTTTGCTAGAAGCCGTCAGGATTGTCATGCCTTCGCTGAGAAGCGCCTTGTCGCCCAAGGACTTGGGAGTGCCCGCAGCGCCGGAGTAACAGCTGTCGAGGACCAGTATCTTGTTCTTGGCCTCGGACTCGTTTGCAAAGTTGAGCACTTCGTCGAGCGACAGTCCGTCATCCCCGTCTTCGCAATCTGATGTGACGAGGTACCCGCCGACATCTTCGACGTGGCCGTGGCCGGCGAAATACAAGAGCGCGACCTCGCTGTCGTCTGTGAAAAGAGCCGTCACCGCCTCCTTCAGCGCCTTGCGACTAACTGCGCTCGACGAGTCTACCGCGGTGACAAGCCGCACATCGAAGTTCAGCTGCCCATCCATATGACGGGCCAGCACCTGGCTTACTGCGTAGGCATCATTGACGCAGCCATGCAGGTGCCCGACCTTAGGGTAATAGTTGATGCCGACAACTAGCGCCTTTTTCATTTCGCGTTCTTCCCTTCGCTCATCATCTGCTTAACCGCAGATGCGACGCCGTCCCATGTCCAGGAAATGACTCGGTTGCGGGCCAAACCAGCGGGCAGAACGCTTGTGCTGTTGGCCCCATCGACATAGATTCCAAAGACCGGAACGTTCTGGCTTCTCGCCATAGCAATTTCTTTAACGACGCCTGTAGCTGTAGCCATGTGCCGGCCCACCAGAACGACCATAAAGTGCGTCCTGTTCACCTTCGCCTTGACTAGGGACTCCCACTGCACCTGCGGCATCGGTTCTTTCGCGGACCAGTCTTCAAGAGAAAACGGCGTTTTGGAATGCCAAGCTTGCCCAGCGAACAAAACTTTGTGGTCGTTGTTGTTGTCGATGTCAAAGCTGATGAAAGCCCGTGGTTCTGCCATGTTGCCTGCTCCTGTTATTGCCATGTAGGAATCGAAGTGTCGGCGATTCGCGTTGCGTCTACAACGATTTGTTAAGGCAACTGGGAAGCTCAAGTCAGGTTTCCATCCTTAGACCAGCCCGGTACCTAACCGTGCACCAGATGTTATCGGGTACCCAGTTGCTGCAAGAAAGCCTAAAGACAACCATCAATTCAAACAAGTCCAGCTAACGAAGGTTGCCGCCAGCTCGCCACCCTTGAAGGGAACTGCCTCCCAGGTTTGGTGGATTCACCCTCCGTCGATGTCCTCGGATTTATTGACCCTGCGAATAGTCGATCAAGCATCCGCCGGCAGTCCCCAACATGCTCTCGCGTCGGTTCTCGGTTCCAGCCCTTGTGAATGGTTGTTGGCATGGTGTCGAGGCTGGTGTCTGTCAAAAAACGTCGCGTACCCGCTACTTCAAGCCCTCGTAGGCAACAGCTTCAATGTTTGCTCCGCTACGAGAGCATCGAAATAATTCTTGATCGAAAGCAACAATTTGGCGTCGGCCGCCACGACTCCAATCTCAAGGTTTCGATTGAATGCGTCGTCTGTCAGGTTGGCGCTCGAAAGTAGCACGATGTCATCGACGATCGCGACCTTGGCGTGCAGCTTTCCCGGTCGACCCGCTTGGTTACGCTCGCGCTTATCGACGGGCCATTGATAGACCTGGACAACGCTGATCAGCTCCACCGGAAACGCTTTCAGGGCGTCATAGCTTAGTTGTCCTTCGGAGGTCTTCTCGAACTCAAGGATCAGGCGAATCTTCACCCCTCGCCGTGTTGCATTCAGCAGTTGGTCGGTCAGTCGACCAATCTTTGCTGCGGCAAAGGTGACGAGCAGGATCTCGCGTTTTGCACTAGCGATCAGGTCGTACAGGGCCTGGTCTATCCGGCGGGCTGGAATCTGGCTCGCGGGCGAAGGGCCGGCCCAAAGAAGTTCAATGCGGTGCTGCGCCTGCCAACGCTGCTGCGTGATCGAGTTGGTCTGAAGAACCCAGCTCAGCGCTTCCCACGACATCGTGGCCGAGGCTAGGAATACGGTCTCAGCAACCAAGATCGAGAGATTGGCGTTGGAAGTGGTGGGGAGCCGCTGCAGAACGAACTCCGTGGTCGCGGTCGCGGGAAGGCCGCGCAGCACGTCACAGGCAGAAATGACCCATGCTGGTGGCGCGCGTCGAACGAGGTTCTCGACTGAGATTGCGACTTCGTTCGACACTGCTATCAGTCAAAGAACGCCGTGCCGCGGGCGGAGAAGGTGTTGACCAGCACCGACCTGTCGAGATACCGATTACCGCGCTCACACGATGTCTCCGGGGCGAACTGGCAGGCATGGCAGCACGCGCCCTGAATGCCGCGGCCCAGAGTATCGGGACGATGCTCTGAGCACAGCGGGTCTGATGCGCACAGGCGCATGCTTTCAAGAGCTTGCTGCAGGTGACGGCCCAGCGTGAGGGGGTCCCCCAGTTCGACAAGGCCGCCAAGCGTCCCTTCACTGTCCGGCGCGGCTGTGTACAGCAAGATCCCGGCCATCGGCCCACCGTCTTCACCTGGCATCCGCGAGTACAAGCGTTCGCGCACGCTGGCCGACGTGTAGCCACAGTCGAGCACGATCTGGCGCATCAAGGCATGCGACAGCGAATGGAGCAGCACCAGACGGATGCCCGGAAAACCTTCGTCAAGCGGTTGAAGCTTTCTCAGCGCCCTCCATGCCTTGTGAGAGGCCAGGAACTCTTGCGTCAGTTGCTGCACAGCCGGTTTCGCCTCCCACGCCAACAGCGCATCTTCGCGCACGCGAATGAAGATCCCTTCCCCACGCACCTCTGAGGCGGGCAGCCACTTGGGGCTGGTACGACTCAGGTTGGTCAGCCGGCCATCCTTCAACACGGTCGCTTCAGCAAAGTCGGCGTTCGATTCGATCCGGGTAAAGCCCAGCAACGCACGGACTTCGCGCACACGCTCAACCAAGACGGTGTCTCCCAACAAGGCATCAAACCCCAGCGGCGGCGCCACCTGCCTCAGCTTAAAGTCTCGGTTCTCTGCAGCGCTGCCCGGCTGCGAAAACGCCAGCCACTCGGGTAACTTGAGGTCGTCTGCCGGCGCTTTATCCTTGAGCCCACCCGCAAGCTTGGTCTCGATGGCCTTCCAGATTTCCTCGTCCTTGAACTCCGTGAACAGCGGGATCAGAGACTGGAATTTCTGCAGCTTCTTACGCAGCAGCCGGACCTCGTCGATGTCCTCGGTGTCCTTCAGCTCGGCCCATTGTTCCTCGATCAGCTTGCTGAGCTTGTCGACCGCTCTGGGCACCGATAGGGCAGAAAGTGCTGTTGGGAACCAACTGTTTGATGACCCGAGCAGGATTGCCTTGGCTTTCTCCTGGCAGCCGGCCTCGAGCAGCCTCAGATGCGGGTGATGGCCCGAGCAAGCGACCGCCGCGTCGGGATCGAACGCATCGGCCATGCGTCGCTCTGCTCCACAGGAGTGGCACTTCACCGCGATGTCCGACGCGTCGCCAGAAGCACCGAACTCCCTCAGCGTCAGTGTCGCCGGCCGGCACGGTACATTGCCCTTGTGCACGAAGTCTAGCCAAGGGAAGTCGGTCAAGTGGCCCTCCCTGCATGCCAACAGAAAACGGACGGACCTCGCCGACGGCGCACGACTGCCCTGGCTCTTCAAACAACCTTGGTGAACGTACTCGGTCTTGTCAGGGCGGTACGGGTCCTGGACCAGCTTAAAGACACCCGACTCAACCGTAGCCAGCGTGTCACACAGTGAGCATCGAAGCCACCGCGGGAAGGGCACCACTGGCACCCCTACCGCGGGCGCCGTGGGATCGCGATCCATGCCGTCCGACTTGATGGGCGGCAAGTAGAGCCTGCTCATCTGTGCCCCCAGCCGCTTTTGTACCGCTGCGACGAGGCGCTCTTCCTCGATTTCCTTGCAATAGCGGGTATCCCAGTCGTCGAGGCCCATCACCAAGGCCGACATGTTGGGCAAATCGATCAGAGAGCCGATGCCAAAGGTAAAGATCAGCTGGCTGGGGCGCAGTTCGCCAAGTTCGTTCATTCTTGTTGTCCTCAGTCGGCTCGCAAGCCTGTAGCACGCTGGTCCAGCACCAAATCAACAGTGCCTTCAACATCCCTCAGCGAATTCAGGCAAGTGAACGGCTCCCAATCTGCGTCGCCAGCCTCCACCAACAGGCCCACTGTGGCACCGCCTTCGGATTTGTACGCCAGCTTGTGGTCCTTCTGGTTGTGCACTCGGCTCAGCCACTCGTCGCGGCGGCGATCCAGCATGTCCTTGATGCGCGCCGCCACGGCAGGGTCGTGGGTTGCATTGGCGGCGCGTTTGATCAGCACGTCGAACACCTTGGCCCACAACGGGTCGGTATCGGCCACCTCGCCAGCCTTCAGGTTGGCGTTCAGATGGTCATCGCAGAGCCGCATCAGCGCCACCATCACGCCCGACAGGCCGCGGTCCAATGCACGCGCCGAGAAGGGTGTGACCGACAAGGCCTCCACATGCTTGTAGAACGTCTCGTGGTAGTGCTCGAAGCGCTCGTAATGCGACAGGTCGCGCGGCCTGGCCCAGTTGAAGACGGTGCAGACCAAGCCCGGCCCGTCGTTCGATCGGCCCACGCGGCTGGTGGCCTGGATGTACTCCGAGGTGTTCTTCGGTTGTCCGGCCACCAGCATCAGACCCAACCGCTCGATGTCCACGCCGACAGAGATCATGTTGGTGGCCAGCACCACGTCATAGGGCACAGCCGATGTCATCGGCTGGTTGGCCTTCCTTTCAGCCGCCCGCTGTACCTCCAGCGCCTGAGAGAACGTCGCCTCCAGCCTCTCCAAGATCTTGGGAATATCGGTTCCTGACTTGCGCGATGTCATCTCCTCCAACGCACGCACCCTGCGCTTGGCCAGACCACGCTGATCGGCATCCCGCAATCGCGCACGGATGTCGTCCTCCACCAGGCGCCGGGTACCGGCCAGCTCGCGGATCGAGTTGAAGTAGCCCGCCAGCGTCATCCAAGGGTCGGCCAGGCTGTCGTACTTTTCATAGAGCGCCTGCGCCGCGCCCATGTGGGCCACGTAGCTGCGGATCATCGCCACGGGGTACCGGCGCCCGAAGGCACTCACCCCGAGGTAGCGACGCCCTGGGTACTCGGCGCCGGTCGGACGCTGAAGAGCAAAGAAGCTGTCGCGGATGCTGGTGCCCTGGGGCGGGAAGACCTCCAACCTACGAACGAAGAGTTTCTGCACTTGGTCGGGCGCGCGACGGATCGTCGCGGTGGAAGCGACCACCTTTGGCCGAACCTTCTTGCCGTCCACCTCCCAGGAGCAAAGCTCGTCCACCGCGGCCTCGTACAACCCCACCATGGACCCCAACGGGCCGCTGATAAGGTGCAGCTCGTCCTGGATGATCAAGTCGGGCGGACGCAAGGGACTGTGCGGCCGGTTCTTGACCGATGGCAGTCCGTTACGCGCGGGATGGAACGACCCATCGTCCACCTCAGGCGACAGAAAGCCGTGACGGTCGCAGACCTCGTTGACCTTGCCGAAGAGCATCTGCGTCTGCCCGTTCCATGGCATTTGCGCGAACTTGTCGACCGTGGCGATCAACAGCGACGGCGGGCGCCGGTAGATCTCCTCGTCCACCACCATCACCGGCAAGCCCTCCTTGGGAGAATTCCGCTCGGTGAACTCGCATCGGCCGAGACTGTCGCCGCAATAGGTGACACAGCGGCCGATGTCTGAGGGCGCTTCATACACGCGAAGGTGCTGCTCCCGGATCTCGCTCCCGCACCATGGACATGTTGTGATCTGCAGCGGTGTGCCAGTGCCAGACGGCTTGCCACCCATGCTTTTCTGCCGCAGTGCGTTGGCGGCACCGGCCAGCTTGTTGGGTGTTGTCTTGCCACCCACCCACAGGCCCAGCCGGAACGGCGTCTCGCCCCACTTGGCAGTGTCGGCTCGCCGGATGGTTTCGCAAGCGCAGATCAGGGCCGTTGCGCGCTGGAACTGCTGCAGAGTCAACAGACGCAGCGTGTAGCGCATCAGCACCGCAACGCCGTGGTCACCGCGGCGCCCCTCCACCACTCCTTGCAGGCGTCGAAGCGCCAGCGTGTAGGCCGTCAGACCCAAATACGCTTCGGTCTTACCGCCGCCGGTTGCGAACCACAGCAGGTCGGCCACCGCGTCCGTCTCATGACTGCGGTCCGGATGATGCAAGTCGGTCAGGCTGGGCAGGTTGATCAACACAAACGCCACCTGGAACAGACGCCAGCTGCGATTCCTGGCCGAGTCCTCTGTGTCTACGCCAGCCTCAATAGTCGTCGCCTTCTTGCGCACCTTGCGCGAGAAGGTCGAGTGGATCCGCTGCTTCCACATCGCCCTGTTGGCGAATCGAAACGCCTCTTCGGCCAGTGGATTAGTCTCGATCAGGCTGATGCCGGCCTTGATGCGCTCCAAGGCCCGTCTACAGTTCTTGATGGCGCGCCGGGCAGCATCCTCATGGCCGGCAAGCGCTTCCACCTGCATCGTCAGCTTGGCCTCTTCGGCCTTGATCCAAATACGGTAGGCCGTTTCTATGTGCCGAAGGCTAGCTATCAGGCCAGCGGTGGGCAATTCCGCCAGCGCCTTCATGTCCATCGTCAGGCCGGTTAGGTTCTCATCGTCGGCGGCCGATCGCGGCGTCTGCTGCGGCACATCGAACTTGGGAACCCATTCGGTTTCGACCATGGTGGCGCGTTCCGCCAGCGGTTCGGTCAGCGTAGAGTGGACCGAGATGCCATGTCCGACCGCGAACTCGCGCTGGTGGCGGTAGAGCATCTCGAGCGTCTCGGTCTCCTCGCGGGTCAAGGCGTCCATCTTGGACAGGTCCGATTTGGCGCTCTTGCGCTGAACGAAGACCGGCTGCCCTAGTTTGCTGGCATGAACGCGCAGCTTGGGCTGGAACACCCAGACCTCATCGCGCGGCTCGCCCCGCCCTTTGCGCTCTTCCTGCTGGTTGACCATGAACAGCGTCACCACCCAGCCGTCTGAGGTCGACCGGATGCGGCCCTGCAGCAGCACATCCGGGTGATCTGGATGCAACTGCACTGGTGCCATCGTGGTATCCGTCAGTGGCAATACCATGGCGGGCGCGACGATCGGCGATCGTTTCCAAACGTTCGCAGGGCTGCCATCCTTCTTGACCTGCCTGGCGCTCTTGACCCTGAGGTATTGGCCCCAGTCGGCCTCGACGACGATTTCATTTATCTCGGAGGCGACGACAAAACTCAGACCCATTGATGACGGGAAGTAGGTGCCGCCCGCTGGCACCCCCGACTCTGGCGCGCCTTCTTCACCCTCATCGCCATCGCCCGTTGCCAACTCGTCGAGTTCGCCTCCCGAGACCTCGCTACCCTTCGGGGCGAGCATGCCCACGAGGTACCGCTGGTAGGTATGGTCTTCGTGTTGGTCCAATTCCTCGTCTTGGCCGCCTGCAGGGCCGATGAGGTCGCGGACCACCATCTCTGTCAGCTCGTCTCGGATTGAAGAAGGAGTGTGTGGCGTCAATGTAGACAGAGCAATCGGCTTCGATACAGGTGGTGTCGGCACGGTCACGGATGATCTCCAATCACAAGTTCATCTCGATTTGGCCGCGGTTGTCATCCTGCTTGCGACCTCCCTTCGCAGATCTCGCGGCAGGTAGTACGGCATTCTTGGCTTCCTCTTCGGCGTGGCGCTGATGGTTTAGGGCCAACAGACGATCGAGAACTTCATGGTGCGCGGTCTCGGAAATTGTGAAACGGATACCCTGCTTGGATTTTTGGAAAGCGTGGCCGAGATCCAAGCCCACCCATCCGTATGCAGCGGAAATCGCTTGATCCATATCCGTGTGCAAGCGACGTAATTCTGCTATATCCGACGAGCGCTCGTCGGGATCATGAAATCGGTTATAAGTCTGCGTTAATCCCTCACCTCGATTAATCATTATTGATTGTCGAGCCTCACTATATTCATCACCTATTCTGTTCAATTGCTGACTCAACTCGGGAAATGGAAATGTTTCAAAACAATCAGTAGGTGTGTAGCTTAGTCGGGTTTCTAAAGTGGCACTATATTTTCTGGCCCAAACTTCATGCAACGTACTCTGCAACAATGCTAGATGCCCTCCAGAGTGCATCGCGAATACTGTTAGTCGATTAGAAAAAACTTGAGAAGGATCAACAAAGACCATGCAGCAGTGCTTCGCGACTTTACACATTGCTATTACGCGATGCAACCCCGATATTGACTGATACAAATCAACAGCCCTGCGTCCAAATTGCCACCATTTTTCGCGATACCCTTTATCCTTGAGAATATCGCGCTCGGGCTTAACATTGGCGACTACGATACTCATACATTCCGCGTATTTTGCTGCCTCGTCTAAAGACCTGTCGCCAAAGTTGATCACCCATCGACTGGCAGTTTGATCAAAGCGATCCAAAAGGTCTTCGCCGTTAATATATGGAAACAGAATATCCCTACTTCTGGGCGCGCGCTGAATGAGAAGTCTTCCTTCTTCGGGCTGCAACACAAACCCCAAGCCCAACACAATTGTCCCTTGAAAACCAAGCATCGAATTGGAAGACAGGACATAAGGCTTACCCCGAATTTTAGAAACTTCCATTAAGTCGCTACCGACTTCCGGAACAACAATTCCATCGAGATAAATGTCACCGCTCCACAAGCCTTTAAAAGCCCATACATAGGCGACTTCAAGATTTGCAGCTCCTGGCCAGGGGGTACTTGATACTGCCCTTATGATCGAACTGTCGACGACGAGTTGATCTAACGCTACCTCGCGCGTCTCCCCTTGGCCAATAGTATTTGTTGCTACTAGACCCAATAGACCTGATTTTTTGCAGAGGCTTGATGCGCGAAGAAAAAAGTAGGCACACAAATCTGCATTGCCTTTGACACCCTTAGCAAGATGAGTGACGCAGTAATTCCTATAATCGGTGCCGGTTGCGGCAGTAATCTTTTTTCCGCCCATAAAAGGTGGATTACCAACAAAAGCGTCGAATCCACCATTGCGTAAAACTTCTGGAAACTCTAATGCCCAATGAAAGACTTGATAATGGATCAGTTCCTTGGCAAAATCTTTCAGATCACTAACTCCCCTCACCCAACGAATCATCATATGATCGACTGACGCTTCACGCTCTGTGTCGTATGCTCGACCCTTCAGCTCCTTCATTTCGACCGCAATTAGCACATCTGCTACTGAATTGAGTTTAGCCACAGCTTCTCCAGCTTCGGCATACAACGATGCCTTCACCGAAATTTGTTCTGGGGTGTCAGATGGCATCGACTCCAGTTCCTCGCGCTTCTTTTGCGCCTCTTCAATATGTCGCTGCAAATTGAGCGTGCCAAACGCATGTTGCCTGCCACCCCCTGGTCGCATGCTGAAGTTCTCTAGTTGCTCCAACGAGGTAATGCCGAGTAACGAGTCGCCACACTTGAGCGCGTGGTCGAGGAACGTGAACGGTCGGTTGGAGTCCACCGTTATAAGCCACAGCGACAACTTCGCCATTTCTACCGCCATAGGGTTGATGTCAACCCCGTAAAGACAGCGGTCAGCCACCACGCGGCGCGCAATCGCGATGCGCTCATTACTGTCCGCGGGCACCAGGCGCTCACTCGGGTTTCCCGCGGAAAACACGCCATCGGGCGTGATCAGCACTTCACCTGGGTGGCGGCTTTCCTCGTTCTCCCAGGCTTCGGTCAAGCGTTCGGCCAAATATCGGCAGACTTGAACAAGGAAGGCGCCGGAGCCCATGGCCATGTCGCACACCTTGAGCGATAGGATTTCCTTCGGAGACTTAAGCTTCCATGCGTCCCGCGGAAGACCTTCAGCGGGGCCGAGGTAGACCAAGGGTTCCAGCGTGTGCTGCACGATGGGCTCGGTCAGCGACGGTGGCGTGTAGTGCGCGCCGGTGCTGCGCCGGGTGGAGCCGGCTGTGACGAATACGCTCCCGGTGAGCACGACCAGAGGCTGCTCGAACGAATCACTTCGGATCAGCCCCGCGAAGGGGCGAAGTCGGGTCTGCAGGCTTTCATCCTGGTTGCAGGCCAGGAGCAGCCGGTGCGCGTCCAGCATGCCACCTTCGTTCAGCGTTCGCCGGATGGCAGGAGCTGAACGACCGGTCTCTTCCTTGAGGAAGTCGATCAGCTTGTCCTGCCCCTGCGCCAACAACAACTCCAGCTTGGCCAGCGCAATCTCAGGCTCTTTTCTGCGCGTGCCCTTAAGGCCCAGTACGGGCTCGGTGGCGCGCACCGCGGTGTGGTCGAGCAGGCCCTCGTAGACATGGCCAATCTGCTCGACGCCGAGGGCGCGGAACGAGACACGCCGTGTTTCGGTAGTGCCGCCGGCCCCGCCCCTGATGCGCAGGCGCTGCAAGGAGTTGAGCAGGTGGAGCACTACCCGGTTGTTGACCGCCAGCGGATCGGCCGCCGTGTTGCGCCAATTGCTGCCCGCGGCGCGGCCTTCGAGGAAGGCATAGCGATCGGGGTCGAACAGTGAACCGCCGTAGGCTTGCATCAGCAAGTCCTGATGCCGGGTGCCGGCGTGCACGGCCCGAAAGCTGGCCAGCAGACGCGCCCAGGCGTCAGAACGGCGCTCCAGCACCTCTTCGCCATGTTGGTCGGCGACCTCCTGTAGCTGCTCCTGCAGAGTGGATACGGCATAGTTGTCGTCGTAGAGAGGCTTCCCCAAGTGCAGGAGGCCCCGCTCTTCTGCCGAAAACAGGAACACCAGCCGCATCATCACGGTGAGTGCGGCGTCGTACTGGGCCGCGGGGCTGACACCCTTCAACAGCGTGCGATTGCTTTCCTTGTCCAGCGCGTCGAAGGACTGCACTAACACTTCAACGGCTTCACGCACCTGGTAGCCGAGCTGGTCGGTGACCTCCTGCTGGTCGCTGGCGCTTTCCCTCAGCAATGCCTGCAGCGTTCCGTCTGCAGCAACGCCGAAAAAGCGGCGGACGCCCAACAACGAGTGGAAGGCGCGCAGCGTGATCGGCTCGTCCAGCCACAACGACGTATACCAGGACGCGTAGCCGGTGACTTCCCCGCGGGGAGCGTAGACCAGCATCCACTGTTCGCCATTGGTGACCAGGCCCAGCGACACGCCTGCGCCGTGCAGCAGCTCCATCATGCGGGTGCCGGGCGTGGCCTTCCAGTGCCGACCGGTGACGGGCTTGTCGAGCGCCTGTTCGGCTGGATATGTGGCGATCAAAAGCTGCGTCTGACCCGCGCTGTCGGTGCCGGCGGGGCCAACGAGTGCCAGGTCGGGCCGCAGGGTCTCGCCCATCTCGGGCATGCGCGCTTCCAGCCCTGCGGGCAGTGCCTGACCTTCGACGACCTGGTGGCTGGGGTAGCCCAACAGCGCAGCTAGGACGTGCAACAACCAAGCGCGCTGTTTACCAGCGGCTGCCGGGTTGTCCTGCCAGTCCTCGAAGGCTTCGCGCAACGCCTTGGCCTGAACCGGATCACGCGCGTCCAAGCCCTGCGGGAAGGCGCGCATCAACACGGGCAGCGAAACGAACGGGCCGGAAACCTCGACGAGCGAGAGCCAGTCGGCGTGCTGGCGGGAAACGCTGGGCGGGCTCATGCCTTGCCCCCGGTCACCGCATGCACGGCGCGCCGTGGGATCAGCCAGGTCACGGCCACCGGGAACAGGCGGGCGCTGGGGTTCGCAAAGCGGGATCGGATGTGCTCGGACTCACGCGCGATCTCGTCAGGGATCTCGTTGAAGCGCCGGCGCAGCGCATCCAGGTCGCGTTCGCGCTGGTGGCGGCCGGGTTCGTCACCACCCAGGTCGAGCAAGAGTTGGGGGTTGTCTTTGTCCGTCAGCTCAAGCTGGATGCTGCGTTTCAGTTCGGTCATGACGGCAGCAATCTTGTTCACTTCTTTCTCGGCCAGTTCGTCGAGGTTCTTTTCCAGGTTCTTAGTGCGCTCGACGCGACGCGCTTCCAGCGCACTCAACAATGCGTCACGCTGCTTGGGCCACAGGTCCTGGAACCTTGCCTCAATGCTGGCAGGAGCAGGTATGTCGGTAATGGCAGCCAATGCCGCCTTGGTTTCGCTGACATTCAGCCGGTTGAAGCGCCCTTCGACCAGGGCGCCGCCCGCGGTAATGACCTCTTCGTGAAGCCGGTGGTTGTCACCCCCCAACACCACGATGCGTCCATGCGCGATGACCACCGGGTGGCTGAGTGCCGAATCGTCCACCACGCAGGCCGACACGCGCGACAGGTGCTTGGACTGGCTGCCCAGCGACCAGATCTCTGCGCGCAAAAGCCGCAGGCACATCTGCACCAGACGGTGATTTAGGTGGGCGAGCACCACGCCATCACGACCCGTGGCTAGGGCGGCATCAAAGACGATGGGGCGCAGCATCTTACTGTGCGGGTGGGCCAGGCCATCCGCGCACTGCGCCCAGCTGTTGGTGAGCGCCGGTAGGCGGAACACCGGGCAGGTCTTGCGTATGCCGGCGGGGTCAGGCCAGATGCCATCCACTTCCACCGGAATCAACCCTGGCTGGCCTGCGAGATCCAGGCCGACGCGCACAACGTTCTCGATGTGTTCGGGCGTGAGGTTCAACTCGTGTTTGGTGTCATTCAGCTGGGAAGCGAGCCGTTCCAATTGTTCACGCAGCTTGCGATCGAACTTGAGCATGCGGCGCACCGGCTCGGCGTCTTGCTCGGCTCGGTTGGTGTCCAGGCGGCTGCGTTTGCCCAGCATGGCCTCTTCCACCTGCAGGGCAATGACGGGGCCGACCTTGCCTAGGTCTTCGCGGATGGTCTCGACCTTGAGTGCGGCGCGCATCAGGAACTCAAGGTCTCCTTCCAATTCGCCTACCTTGCCGGTGGTGCTGGCCCTGTCAAACCCGCGTCCCACGAAGTGGTGGATGTGCACCTCGTTGGCCTTCTGGCCGTGGCGGTCGACGCGGCCGTTTCGCTGCTCCATGCGGTTGGGGTTCCAGGGGATCTCGAAGTGGATCAGCTTGGAGCAGTAGTTCTGCAGGTTGACACCTTCGGAGGCAGCGTCGGTGGCGAGCAGAATGCGCACCGCCGAGTCCTTCGGATGGGTCTGGAATGCCGCCTTGATCGGCTCACGATGCTCATTCGGCATACCGCCGTAGATCATCTCTAGGCGGCCGTCCTGGGCAAATTCTTCGCGAGCGAGCAGGTCGAACAGCCATTTCTGGGTGGCGCGGTACTCGGTGAAGATGATGACGCGCTCGTCGTTCCATTTGCCGCCCGGCCGCAAGGTGGCCTTAAGCCAGTCGATCAAGGCCTGCGCCTTGCAATCGGGGCGCTGGCTAGCTTTGGCGGCAAACTCGCTGAGACGACGCAGCAAGGCTTTCTCTGCAGCTGAGGTCGGCGAAAGCCCCTGGCTGACCGCGCTGACCAGTTCGCTGGTCTCGGCCTCATACGCTTCGTCATCAGCGAAATCATCGGAGTAGTCCTCGATGTCGCGAGTGGTCGCCTTGGAGGCTTTGCTCCTGCCGACCGTGCCGATGTGTTTTTCGAGGGTGAGACCGAAGGCTGCCGGCGACGAGAACAGGCGCTTCTTCAGCAGCTTTAGCACGAACTCGGCAGCCATGCGCTCGCCGTCAGAGGTCGCTTGCTTAAGGCGAAGCTCGGAATATTCACGCAGGGCGCGGTGGGCCTCGCGTTCCTCGTCTGTGTAGGGCACCTCCAGGTGCTTAACCATGCGCTCGGCAAAGCGCCGGCTGCCGTCCCAGCGCAGCTTGAGCTCGGACTTCATGCGTCGCACCATGACGGCGTCCAGCTGCGCGCGGTTGGGCGTGACGGCGCGAGCGAAGCGTTGGTTGTCCAGCAACTCCAGCAGCGCGGCGAAGCTTTCCCGGTAACCGTTGTGCGGTGTGGCGGATAGAAACAGCTTGTGCTCGAAGTGCGGCACCAAAGATCGGATGGCTAGGGTGCGCATCGAGTCTGTCGCGTACTTGCCGCGGCCCGAAGGCGCCACGTTGTGAGCCTCGTCGACGATCATCAGGTCATAGGCCCGCGGGAATGTAGGCTGATCACCCGAGGGCAGCGTTTCCCGGAAGCTGCGCAACTGCCGCTCACGCTTGAGGTAATCGACCGAGGTGATCAAGCGGGGGAAGTGGTTCCACGGGTTGACGTGGATGCCTCGCTTGCGGCGCAACTGGCTGACCGACTCGCTGTCGACGATGCGGAACTCCAAGCCGAACTTGTCGCGCATCTCCTCCTTCCATTGCATCTGAAGCGACGATGGACAGGCGATCAGCACCGAGCGAACCCGGTGCCGAAGAATCATTTCCTGGATGACCAGACCGGCTTCAACGGTCTTACCAAGTCCCACGTCATCAGCGATGAGCAAATTGACCCGCGGCATGGACAGCGCCCGCACCACCGGATCAAGCTGGTACTCATCAATCTCGATGCCGCTGCGGAAAGGCGACTGGAGAGCCTTGTCGTCGGCCTGGGAGACGGCCCCCCAACGGACGGCGTCGAGAAATGCTTGCAAGCGTTTGGGGTGGTCGAACGAGTCCGGATCGGGCAGATTGGATTTTTCGTACACCGAGGTGCCCGGCTCCAGTTCCCAGATGATCTGAAGCTCCTCGCCGAGGCCATCATCTTCGACAGAGGAGAGTTTGATTAGATGGTTGGGCTCAGAACCGATGCTGCCCAGGCCCGGCGCCGACGGAACAATCTCAGTTACGACAAATGGACGCTTGCGCACCACTGCAAGCTGTCCGACCTCTGGCAGTCGGTGCATCTTATCCCGTCCCACTTTTTGTTTATTCAAGCAGGCCAAACGCACGGGAGCTTCCTTGCTAACCTGACCCTACCCCCCTAGCCTATGCGCGGCCGATCTCAGCATAACTGAACTGGACTGAGTTTCCATTTGGTCGACCTTCACGAGTGGACGGAGATCGCCCACCTAAGGTCAAGGAGTCAGGCGATAGCCTTCTCCGGTTTGATGCTGGGGGCGAATTCAGGAGAGTGCGTCGCTCACGTCCTCGCGGTTCGGTGAAATGCCAACCACGTTCCCATTGAGGCTCTCAATGATGTCCGCCATCAGGCTACGGCTGCCACGCTTCGATGGCAAACAGGTCGCTCGTTCCACCCCAGCCCAGAACTCATTGGGAACGTACACCAAGCCATGCTCTGCTTCGTAGCGCTCATGGTGTTGGTCGCTGATGACAATGACCTTGCGGTAGTTCTCTTGAGCACTCGCCAACTCCCGCTTGTGGCTTTCCCAGTCGGCCACCGGCGCACCTGCGACTGGCGCCGTCGCCCTGGTCTTTGGCGTGCTGCGCCAACGTGGCGTGCCTCCCAGATTGCAGCAGAGGCCTTGCTCTCGGCGGCCGTCATTCCTTATGAGTTCCAGTCGCGCATGGCGTACTGAGTACGGGCAATCTGAACTTTATACAGATCCAGCCAAGTACTAGGTCCTGAGAAGAGCCTTGCATACGTTTGTGCGGGTTTCATTTCGGTCGCCCCTGGCTGATCTTTAAGTACACGTCGAATTGCTGCGGCTGCATGACCAGGAAGAATGTCGTTCCGAAAGATCAAGAGAAAGAAGAAGAGCGGACCGAAGCCTACGATTCGCATCGTGTAGTAGTCGTTGTGAAGACCGTAGCTGATGCGCACAATGAAAGGGTTACTCACATCCATCGCCTCGTCGCTCGTCTTTAGCTTCTCTGGCGCAGCCAGATAGCTCAACATCGCCAGCTTTGATCGACTTGGCGTCGAGGCGCGTCCGAGCATGTAGGGGATGTACTCTTCAAAAATGGGCGAATGCACACCATCTGTGCGGGCAGAGTTGAACGATATTTTCAAAAGCCATCGTGCGAGCTGATCGTAGTTATATCTGAGCGTAAGGCTGCGGTGCGGGAAGTCCAGCACTAGGACTCCTGCAGATTGGAGGAGTTCTTTGCCGTACCGATCAAGCAGACTAAGGACTCCGCTATTGCAAGCTTCGCAAACGTCCTTCACTTTCATTTCACCGCCAACCATTTTGTTGGCGGGCTCACTCCACCCCAGAGGCTTTTCAGAGGCCGTTCGTTGAAGGGAGTATGCGAATGACGGGATCACATGCTCTCGAGTCATGGTTCCCTCTCGCAAGCAGTAGGCACAAAGAGGCATAAAGTTGTTCCAAAGCGAGTGACCCTCAATGTACCTGCGGCTGACACCGCTTCATCGGGTTTGTCGGTGCACCAGGTGCCGTGTCCTGGGCGTGTCTGCCAGTGGCTTCTATGCCTGGCGGTAGCCGGCGCCCTCCCAGCGCAGCATTACCAACGCGGCAATGACCGAGAGGACAAAGCGAGGTGCGCTGATTCAACAAAACCTATGCGGTTTCGACCGCGAGTGCATCGCTTGCATCGTGACTGGGGGCCAGCCTCACAGACCAGTGCCCACCATGCTCTTGGTGAAGTGTCAAAAGATCGTACGTGCGCAGCATGTCCAACAGGCCTGAGTGGCCATAGGTTTGCGGCGAAAAGGCAGGATCGGTGCGCTTCAGGTACTGCCCCAAAGGCCCCAGGTTCACTTTGCCTTCAGGGGTGTCGCTGGCCAGCAGCTTCACGGCTTCAACAACGAACAGTGGGCGGCGCTTGATCACCGTCTTGGGAGCCTCTGACTTGGGAGCCTCCGCCCTCCCCTCACCTGGCTTCAATGCAGCGGCAGGAGCGCCAGAGGAGACCTCGACTGGAGCTGGCTTCACCCACTCGAAGAACTGGTCACTGGCATTGCGAAGCGCATCAGGCGTCTTGGCCTCGCCGACGATGTGAACGGTGGCACCGCGCTCGCGAAGTTTTCGGCAGAGGTAGGCGAAGTCGGAGTCACTCGTGACCAGGCAGAACGTATCAGCGCGATCATCAAACAGCGCCTCCACCGCATCCAACGCCAGGGCGATGTCCGAGGTGTTCTTGCCTGAAGCGTATTGGTATTGCAAACAGGGTGTAAAAGCCAACCGGACGAGTGCTTCTTGCCACTTGTTGGCCAGCGTCGCGTGGTTGCCATAACCGCGGCGAAGCACCACTCGACCAAACTGTGCAACGACGCGCAGGGCGTACTCAAGGACTTCTGGACTCGTGTTGTCGCAGTCCACGAGCACTGCGACTCTCGCCTCGACCTGAGCTGATGCTCGATTTGACATATCTCCCCCCTTAGATGCGCAATGGTAGTGCCGAGAAGGGAACTTCCTTGCAAAAGTTCTTCTCCCGATTCTTGAAAACTTTCTGAAGGATCCCAGACAGTGCAGCGTGAGCTCTCTGCAGATGCAACTGCGAGAAGCGACCCGCTCCAATATTGTCCGAAGTCTGTACGCAATGTGTCCGGTTCTTGTCCGCATGACATGCGGACAAGAACCGGACAAGCTGGCCGGTGCAGGGCCCGAGTTCGTCATCAATCTGCGGATCTATTTCGTGCAGTAGCTTGGCGTGGGGGAGACGTCAGAGTGCACTCGCCGTTTGACACATTGGTTGCGTATGTGGCAATCTAAAAAGCATCACTTGGGCCTCACAGCCCGTCGCCGGATTTGATCGACATCTTGCCGGGGCGACTCACAAATGCTGGCTAAAGCGGCGGCTCTGCGGTCTACCTGCGAGCCATTTCAGTCAACCGTCTGACTCACTGAAACGTCTCGAGGACACGACCATGCAGCACCACCCCTGGCTCTACGCCACCCAGCGCCCGCGGCGCTGATCCCCCCCCTCATCTCCTCACCACGACCTCGTTCGCGCGGCTTTGTCTCAGCGCGTCCTCTCGCTGCACCGTCCATGCACTTTGCAGCTTGTATGTGCCTCGAACCCCAGGAGTTTTGTATGACCCCCATCGGCGATTTCCGCACGCGACTCACAAGCTCCACTGCCCTCTTCCCCCTCACGGAGTGGAGAAACTATGGCGTCAACCCTGCCCCACTGGTCGGCCCCGGTTACCCGCTGGATTGGCTTGGCCAAATACCTCATCCCCTATGCCGTGTGCACCACCCCGGCCTGCTGCAGCGGATGGCGCTGCGCATGATCGCCTCGACTTTGGACCCCGTCCAGATCGAATGCGAATTCGGCTATCGCCGGGTGCAGCTCCTGCAGACCACGGTAGTGGAGTTCGGGTCTGAAGGACATCTGCGTACTTACGCCTGGGGGCGCACCAAGCAACGGCCCTGTCTTACTCCACTACCCACATCCTTCGTCTCTGCCGTTGGTTTGGGACATGAAGGGCGCTGGCACAGCGGCTTCGCCCTGGGCCTGCTGGCGGCCATGCGGCGTCTCCATCACTGGCATTCAGCGGAATGGTCCCTCGTTCCGCCGTATGTGGTGTGGGTGATGGATCGGCTGCGTTCGTACCTTCGGGACACCGTCGACATGGCACCGGTGCATGAGGCCATCCGGCAGGCGCTGCTGAGTGATCCCAAGGCTGAAGGACGTTCAACCGTCCGATTGGGCCTGGATCCCCAAGTGCTGGATCAAGCCAAGACCCTGGCCCTTTATTCGGCCGACGTCACATGCCCGTACCCGACGCTCAGCGACTACCAGGAGTGCATTCCATGTCTGCAGAACAGAGACTGATAAAGGAGACACCGCAGCTGTTCGCCCTCTACGGGCTACTGAAGGATGCGCTGCCACATGAGGGCGAGCGTGCAGAGGTCATGCGCCACCACCTGATGCGCAAAGGTGTGCGCCCCTCAATGTGGCGGCTTCTGCACAGGGACGGCAGCGAGTGGATGACTTCCATGCTGTCGTTCTACAGGCGAAAGGCTCTTTGGAAAGCGGACGCGGCGCTGGACCTTTTGCTGCTGGCGCAGTCCTTTGGCACCCAGTCACTTGTTCCGGGTTGGCTGCTTCAGGTACTGATGTCGCAATGTGCCAATCCGAATCGTCCGTCCAGCGGTTACCACACCAAGCTGAACGACCTCGACCAACTGAACGCGCGGCTGGGTCGATGGGTTCAATACGAACAGCTGGAACCGGTTCTGCGAGCAAACGCTCAGCTCGTCTTCCAATGGGCGAACACCCAGTGGAGGAGAGGTTCAGGGCATGGCCTAAAGCGGTTGACGCTGCAAAGCCTGCTGCGCGTAGTAGCCGAGTATGAAGCGCGAGAACGAGCCCGAGCGATGATCTCCGAGCCTTGGCGTATTTCCGTCGACTTGATGCTCAATTGCCGATTGGAAGGGTATGAGGCGGTGGTGATTCGCAATGCTTTGGAGCTCTGGGAGGAAGGCTATGCGATGCGGCACTGTGCGTACGAGCACTTTTCAAGCTGCGCATCTGGCAGCTACCTCGTGGTCTCGCTGCGACCCGTGTCTGGTGGCCGTCCACTGGCGACGGTGGGCATACGGCGAATGAGTGATCTCGCGATGTTCCACCAGGTCACCGGATTCGCCAACCAGGCGGTGCGCCGAGATGTCTACGTTGAGGCTCGACGGCTGGCGGGAGAGCTCAACCGACAGTTGAAAGACCGGCCGACACACCTCAAAGATCCATCACTGATCCAGGTAGGGTCAGCGAAAGAGGCCCCGCTGCTGCTCCAGGAGCACCGTGAGGTCTCGGCCAAAACGGCGCAACGCAATGCGAACACCACCGCGCTCAGCGTTGCGTGAGGACACCTGCCTACCCGCGACGCTTCGGGGTCCGGTGGACAGCTCCCATGGCCGGGTCTGGTGAATTCGCTCGGCCTGCTGTCTTCGCTGCTCGGGTGTCCAGTGTCGGGTAGCCATGCATGTCCTCCTCGTGAGCTTTCAGTTCGATTGGCGCGGCGCGCTGCTTCTCCACGCGTGAAGGTGGCTTGTCTCCGTTGTTGACCTGCTGGTTGTGCGCCACGTTGGTCTGGCGTACGAACACTGGCCTGGGATTCTTCAGCTCGGCCAAGGTCTGCAGTGTTGCCCTCGAGCCCGACTGTGCCTTGAGCGCCAGCTGTGTAAGTGTCTGCATGCCAGGGAGGCTGGTTTCCCCCTTGGCTCGAACGGCGAGATCCATGAACATCGACTGCAGCGCGATCGCCTGGTGCAACAGCATCTGCTCCACCAGGTCCAAGTCTTCGGCTTGAATGCTCGCAGACTTCGCCTTCAGCTCCTCCATGATCGCGAGGGGCTCAGCCAGACTGCCAGAGTAGCCGGCCACCACGAGTGCTGCGGGCATGGCGCTGCCGGTGATATGTTGCGCGTTTTTTTTGTGGATTGACGAGTTCACGCTTGCTCGGCTGTCATGTGGATCGTTCATTTTCCGTCTTCAGTTCTTGGCTTTCTGGTCGTTTGCTCGCTTAGCGTGCGTTGAGGCAGGCCTTCGAGAGCGTGCTGGTTGATCGAACCCTACAGAGCATTGGGTTCGAGATGGAGATCAACACGAACCCAGACCCAGAAACCTTCCCACATCACTGTGAAAGGGAGGGGTTTGAAGCTGGTTGAGACGCTGCTCTCAGCTTCAACGCCACCTCACGGTCGCTCAGTTCCAGGGTTTGCAAGAAAGGCAGAGGATTGGTTTTGATAGCCCTTTGTGTGATGGGCCAGAGAACGGAGAAAACCGAGGGATCCTCCATGCGCTGGAGATACTCTGTAACCAGTGCCACGGCGGCAGTTTTTACAGCACCGTACAACTTTGCCGCTGGGCGCTTGAATCCTGCAGGTGCGGCAACTTTCTCCCAGAAGCTTTCGCGCAGTTCTCTAAAGGCGGTACTGTTGACGAGCTTCGATCCTTCAAACTTCCCCCTCAGCACGGGCGAGACCAAGCAGTGCATGTGTTCGTTGTCCTCGTCGCGATGGATGTCTGCTGTCAGTACCTGCATGCCACGCTCTGCAACAAGCCAGTTCAGGCAGCACTTCCAGTAATCGTCTCGATCGAAGACAGTGCAGTCGTCTCCAAGGCTGAAGACGAACTCCACTGCCTGTACCCTGTCGTAGCGAATCTTTCTTTGACCGACCTCCACAGAGGCAAGGAGTTCGTTTGCCGCATGAAGCACCCCTTCGGTCGTCGGTGCCCCGAACAAAATCACATTTCTGGAGCTCCTGGTGGGATTGATTCGCCCGATCGCACCCAGCTCTGCTTGAATTTCTCTGCGGTTGTGGCGAACAGCATCGCGGAGGCTGCACGGCTTGCGCCCGCCAAGCCTCGAGAGACCGATGGTCTTGACGGCCATGACGTAGTCATTGGCCATTGAAGTGCTCCGTGCTTTTCAAGCCCACGCCGCAGAGTGAACGGATTGCGCACACTGGCCATGCCAAGCGTCCATTGATATTCAGTGCGCGGAGAGGGCCGTTTTGTTTGGAGGCCCACGCTCGCAGGGTCTGCGGCTGGCGATTCAAGTAATAGGCGGCGGCCGCAGTGTCAACAGAGGGCTTGGTGACGTTCTCCAGCGGGGGATGGTTGTTTTCAACCTTAGAGGGCATTGCGTTCTTCCAAAAAAGAAGCCCGCTTGACTTACGCCAGAGCGGGCTAAAAAGGTCCGTTTTGTGACGGGCCTTGAAGGGTGTGTGGGGGTGAGCGCGTTCGGCTACATGAGGTGGCTCCAATGCAGAAACGAAAAAGCCCGCCGGGAAGAATCCGGGCGGGCTTGTTGGGAAATTTGGACGCAGGTCGGCCCAAAAATGGGCCGCTATTTTTTATGTGGGGGCTGTCTGTCCCACTTTATCGCTGATGCCACTATACCGATGTCAACAGCCCTCTACAACTGGACATTTGTTCATTTAATACCGCCATCTGCGTTGCCTTGCACAGGGTCGCGCGGTGAATCCGTTAGCCAACCAAGCCTCGCCCGAGGAAGCATTGCGCTGCTCGAGAGCTTCCTGGCGGTTGAGTTGACCGCAGGTGTCTCGCGTCACGGCGTTTTGGTTTTGTCCCCAGTTCGGTTTGAAGCCCCTAAAGCCGTTTGCTGCGGCCTGCTGGAAGACTTATGCGGGGGTAAGGCCTGCCCCACTCCCTCGAACTTCACAACCTCTTGAGCGATCCTGGCGAGCGGCAGCTCCATGGTCTTGCGAACCAGCAGCCAGCCGGCTGCGTGTGCTCGGTCGGCAAACTCGGTCACCTAGTCTTCAGTCATCACCAGGATGGACGCCGGTTTCTACTTCGGCTTATTGGGTTCAGGTAGAAGAGGTGGGGGCGCAGCCCCTTCCCCAACCCTTTCCCATCAATCGTAGACGGAGACGAAGCATTGCTGCCACCCTGCTGCTTGTCAGCATCTAGTTGCAAATAGCATTGCTATTAGCAACCCCTACAGCAGCGCAGTGGGGTATGAGTCGATCCGTATGAGCATCACCGTAGTAGCGCTTAGCAGCGTTCCAGCGGGCCTTAGCTTTGCGCATGCACCCCAGCGTTTTGAGTGGACTCGCCGTCTGAACGATGCTTCCGCGAAGTCGGGCAAGTTGGAAAGTCGTGCGACCTTCTCTACGTGCATTGACCCCCAGAAACTAGTCACCCGCGGCTACACAGTGGCTACACGCACGGCTGAAAAACAAAAAAGCCCGGTCGAAACCGGGCTAAGTTGTTGATTCATTTGGGGTGGCTGATGGGGCTCGAACCCACGACAACAGGAATCACAATCCTGGACTCTACCAACTGAGCTACAGCCACCGCAAGCCGCAAATTATAGCCGGAAGTCGTGCTGCTCTTTCAGGTGGCCCGAGGAGAAAACTCAGCGAGCGGGAGCAACCGGGGCAGCGGCCTTGGGCTCGTTCACCAGAATGCGGGCCTTGAAACGCGTCTTGAGCGCGTCGTAATAAGCCAGACTCTCCGCCGTGGCCCACCACTGGCTGTACTGCTGCACTTCCTGAGCCAGTGCTTGCGCCGGGCGAGCTTCGCGCGGCAGCACCTTTTCAACCTTCATGACGGCATAACCCTGGTCACCCAGCGGCACCCCGACCCAGGCGGGCAGGCTCTTGGGATCTGTGCTGAGCGCGGCAAGCATGACGGGCTGCGCCATACCTTGCGCATTCTCGCGAGAAATGGTCTGGACAGCGGAAAGACCGGTGGCGGAACCGCCCGCCTTCCAGGCCTGCAGCTGTTTGTCACCCTCTTCGCGCGCCAGTTCGGCCGAGCGCTGCGCCACCAGGCGTGCCCGCACGGCTTCACGCACTTCGTCCAGCGGACGGGTGCGAGCCGGCAAATGTTGAACCACGCGCGCGGCCACCAACTGGTTGGTGCCGGTTTCAATGGCTTCCGTGTTGCGCTTCTTGTCTATTGCGTCGGGCGCGAACAGGGAGGCCAGCAGGCGCTCGTTGGTCAGGACGCCGCTGGCAGCTTGCGGCTGCCGCTGAACACCTTTCGCAGTGCGGATTTCCAGCTTCAGGCGATCGGCTGCGGGCTTGAGGCTGTCGGCCTGCTCGTACACCAGATTGCTGAAGGTTTCGGCCGCTTCGGCAAATTGCTTCTGCGCCTGCTGCTGCTTGAGTTCGGCTTCGATCTCGGGCTTCATGGACTCGAAGCTGCGTTGAGGCGGGGCCTTGATGTCGGTGAGCTGGATGATATGAAAGCCGAATTCGGTTTCCACCAGATCGGAGATGCCTCCCTTGGCCAGCGAAAACGCCACGTCTTCAAACGGCTTGACCATGGAGCCGCGGGCGAAGAAGTCCAGATCGCCACCGTTGGCGGCAGAGCCGGGGTCTTGCGACTGCGCCTTGGCCACGTCGGCAAAGCTGGCAGGGTTCTTGCGCAGTTGCTCCAGCAGGGCAGCGGCTTTCACACGCACGGCTTCCTTGTCGGCGGCGGGCGCGCCGGCAGGCACGGTCAGCAGGATGTGGCGGGCACGGCGCTCCTCGGTGCCGGCCAGGCGTCCTGCGTTCTGGTCGTAATAGGCGCGCACATCGGCTTCGTTGAGCGTGAGCGATGCCTGCAGCGAACTGGCATCAAGCACGAGATACTCAATGTCGGCCTGCTCGGGCGCCTGAAACAACGGCCCGTTGGCGTTGTAGAACCCTTCGATCTCGGCATCGGTCGGCTTGACGCGCGCGGCGAAATCAGTCGCGTTGAAACGGGCCACTTGCACCTCGCGGCGCTCGAAGAATGCATTGAGCGACACGGTGGCCAAAGCCACGGGCGCGAAGCCTGAGCCCACGATGTTCTGCGAGACCTGCCGCTGCGACAGATCGGCACGCACGCGGGCTTCGAACATCTCCGGAGTGAGGCCCTGGCGAGCTACCAGCGAGCGGTACGCCTCCACGTCCAGCGAACCGTCGGGTTTGCGCAGGGCTGCGATGGCTTCGTTCTGCTGCAGCTCACGCGCCAGGCGCTGGTCGCTGGTGAAGAGGTTGAGCTTGCGCGCTGCGGTGGCCATCACGCGATCGCGCACCAGACGCTCCAGCGTGGCGTAACGCGCCTCGTCGCTCTCCAGCACCTTGGCGTCCAGCGTGGGCATGGCTTCGCGCAGGCGCTGGGATTCGATCTGGTGCGCCTGATCCCATTCGGCCTTGGTGATCCCGGTTCCGTCCACCGACGCCACGGGCTCACCGCTTTCGTTGAATCGGGTGTACCCCTCGATGCCGAACAGGACAAACGAAGGAATGATCAGGATCAACAAGAAGCCCATGAGGTACTTCTTGTGGTTGCGGATGGTATCGAACATGCCTGGAACCCTGCTGCTTCAAAAGGAATGTAAAGAGCTGTCTGAGCGACAACAAAAAAGGCGAACCCGGGTTCGCCTTTTCGATGGTGGTGGGTGCTGACGGGGTCGAACCGCCGACCTACTCCGTGTAAAGGAGCCGCTCTGCCAACTGAGCTAAGCACCCCACCGGGAAAGGGGCGACACCTTCAGTTCAGCGCGTCCTTGAGGGCCTTGCCCGGACGGAACTTCGGCACCTTGGCGGCCTTGATCTTAATCTCGTCGCCGGTGCGCGGGTTGCGGCCCTTGCGGGCTGGGCGCTTGGTCACGGCGAACGAGCCGAAGCCCACGAGCGACACGGTGCCGCCTTTCTTGAGCGTGGTGCGGATCGCGGTGATGGTGGAGTCGAGTGCACGCGTGGCAGCCGCCTTGGAGATATCGGCGTTCTTGGCAATGTGTTCGACGAGTTCTGTTTTGTTCACAAATGGCCCCTCTTGGATTGAGATGAGTTGTTCCGCTGGTACAAAGCTTGTCCTGGAACGGCGTTGTTGGCGGCCGTGGGACTGGTTCTGTGGATCGCTGGACACGGTGATGACCGTGGCGCACGAAATCTGATTAGACCCATGGGCCGCAACCCCTGTCAATACACGAGGGTTGCGTGCCCAATTCCGACGGCACAAGAGGCGAGATTCTAGACGCTTTCAACCGCTGCACCCTCGCGCGGAGCACCCCGGATCAACCCTTGATCGCCCGCGCAATCGCGCGGCCCACATCCGCAGTGCCCGCCGTTCCGCCGAGGTCTCCGGTGCGGGGCGCGCCGCTGCCGGGCTGCAGAACCGATTCAATGGCGGTCATGACGGCGTCGTGCGCGGCCTTGTAGCCCAGGAAATCCAGCATCAGTGCGCCGCACCAGATCTGGCCGATCGGATTGGCAATGCCCTTGCCGGCGATGTCTGGGGCCGAGCCGTGAACAGGCTCGAACAACGAGGGGTGTTGGCGCGTGGGGTTGAGGTTGGCGCTGGGGGCAATGCCGATGGTGCCGGTGCAGGCCGGACCCAGGTCGGAGAGGATGTCGCCGAACAGGTTGCTGCCCACCACCACGTCGAAGAAATCGGGGCGCTGCACAAAATGCGCGGTCAGGATGTCGATGTGAAACTTGTCGACCAACACATCCGGATATTCCTTGGCCATCTCGGCCACGCGCTCATCCCAGTAAGGCATCGTGATGGCGATGCCGTTGCTCTTGGTGGCGCTGGTGAGGTGCTTCTTCGGGCGCGAGCGCGCGGTCTCGAACGCATACCGCAGCACCCGGTCCACGCCGATGCGCGACATCACGGTTTCCTGCATCACGATCTCGCGCTCGGTGCCTGGGTACATGCGCCCACCGATGCTGGAGTATTCGCCTTCGGTGTTCTCACGCACGATCACCATGTCGATCTCGCCAGGCGCGCGCGCGCTGCCGTCGCGCCGCACCACCGGAGCGATCACACCAGGCATCAGACGCGCGGGACGCACATTGACGTACTGGTCGAACTCGCGGCGGAACAACAGCAACGAACCCCAGAGCGAGATGTGGTCCGGCACCTTGTCTGGCCAACCCACCGCGCCAAAATAAATCGCTTCATGCCCGCCGATCTGGTCCTTCCAGTTGTCGGGCAGCATCTTTCCGTGCCGCTCGAAGTAGTCGCAACTGGAAAAGTCGAAGTGGTCGAACTGCAGGTCGATACCGAACTTCGTGGCGACGGTCTCCAGCACCCGAATGCCCTCGGGCATGACTTCGGTGCCGATGCCGTCTCCGGCGATGACTGCGATGCGGTGTTTGCTCATGGAGGTTCCTTTGGGTGGATTCGGGACAGAAAACGTGTTCGACGTGGACGCGAGCATAGCCCGCACCAAGGCAATAATGCGGCAATTGATTCATTCCATTAAGGAAACAATTGGACCGTCCTGATTTGGAACTCGTGCTTGCCGTGCGCCAGCATGGCAGCTTGGTGATGGCCGCTCGCGCGCTGCGCGTGGCGCCCTCGGCCGTGACCAAGCGCCTGGCCGCGCTGGAGTCACGCCTGGGTCTTCGCCTGTTCCAGCGCACCACGCGGCGCGTGAGCCCCACGGCTGAGGGCGACACACTGTGCGAGCGCGCGGTGCATCTGCTGCGCGCGTTCGACGAGGTGGAAGCCGAACTGCGCGAACGACAGGTCGAGCCGGCCGGGCCGGTGCGGCTGGCGGCCACCTTCGGGTTTGGCAGGATGTGGGTGGGGCCGGCGCTGGCGGCTTTCCAGGCACAGCACCCCGGCGTGCAGCTGCAGCTGCAGCTCACCGAGCAGCTGCCCGATCTCGCGGTGGAAGGATTCGACGGCGCCATCTGGCTCTGGAACGCGCCGAATGAACGCGCGGCCGAATGGGTCTCGCGGCGGCTCGCCAGCAACCAGCGCGTGCTGGTGGCGGCTCCGGGCTACCTGCAGCACCATGGCGCACCGCGCTCGCTGCAGGACCTCGCTGGCCACAGCTGTCTGGTGGTGCGTGAAAACGGCGGCGGGCCCGGCCAGCGCTTTGACCACTGGCGCCTGCAACTCACAGGCGACGCGCAGGTGCAGCACGTGCCGGTGAATGGCCCGCTCTCCAGCAACTCGGGCGAGATGGTGCGCGACTGGTGCCTCGCGGGCCACGGCATCATGCTGCGCAGCCTGTGGGACGTGGCCCCACAACTGGCCAGCGGCGAACTGGTGCGCGTGCTGCCCGACCACGCGATGCCGGACGCCGACATCCACTGGCTGGCACCCTACCGTTCGCAGACCCCGAGGCGCATTCGCCTGTTGGTGGATTTTCTGGTGGAGCGCTTCCACCTTGAGCCCTGGAAGCCCGTGCAGCCCGCCCCTACCGGGAAGCGCGCACCACCAGGCTCACGCCAAAAGCGGTGAGCGCGGTACCCGCCAGCGTGACGGCCGTGATGGGCTCGGCGAACAGCGCCCAGGCGATCAGCGCGGTGCAGGGCGGCACCAGGTACATCAGGCTGGTGACACTGGCCGCCGCCCCGCGCTGGATCAACAGGTACAGCAACGAGCTGCCACCCAGGGTCAGGCCCAGCACCGACCAGGCCATGGCGCCCATGAGCTGGGCATTCCATTGCATGGCCTCGGCTTCCAGCAATGTCAGCGGCAAGGTGACCAGCAGCGCGGCCAGCAGTTGCACCGCGTTGGCGGTGCGCACATCGCACGCCGCCACGAAGCGCTTCTGGTAGAGCGTGCCGATCGTGATCGAGAACAGGGCCATGACCGCCAGCGACAGGTTGAACCAGGTGGCCTGGTCGCCCGGGCCACCCGCGCCGAACTTGCGCGAGACCACCAGCACCAGGCCGGCAAAGCCCAGCAGCAGACCGAGCCACTGCCGCCTGGAGACCCTAGAGCCAGTGCCCGAGAGCCAGATGGCGGTGAGCACCGGCTGCAGCCCGACGATGAGCGACGACAATCCCGACCCCATGCCAGCCTTGACCGCCACCCAGACCCCGCCCAGGTAGCCCGCGTGCATGAACACACCGGTGACAGCCAAGTGCATCCATTGCGTGCGGGTGGTCGGCCACTTCACGCCGGCCAGCAAAATCCAGGGCAGGAAACAGGCGATGGAGAGCGCATAACGCACCGCGAGGAACTTCATGGGCGGCGCATGCGGCATGCCGTAACGCGCCACGATGAAACCCGTGCTCCAGATGAGCACGAACACCCAGGGCATGGCGCGCAGCCACGCGTTGTCTTGCGTCGGGGAATGCATGGCCAAGGCCTCAGCGCGACTTGGCGCGGATTTCGGGAATGGCCTTCTGCAGGTAATACACCATCGACCAGATGGTGAGCACAGCCGAAATCCAGATCAGCCAGGTGCCCCAGAGCCGGGTGTCGACCAGGCCGAACAGCGTGCCGTTGAACAGCAGGAAAGGGATCGCGATCATCTGCACCATGGTCTTGACCTTGCCGATCATGTGCACCGCCACGCTCTTGGTCGCGCCGATGATGGCCATCCATTCGCGCAACGACGAGATGGCGATTTCTCGGCCGATGATGATGAGCGCGACGAACACGTCGGCGCGGTCCAGGTGCACCAGCACCAGCAGCGCGGCACACACCAGAAACTTGTCGGCCACCGGATCCAGGAAGGCGCCGAAGGCCGAGGTCTGGTTGAGCTTGCGGGCCAGAAAACCATCGGCCCAGTCGGTCAGCGCAAAGACGACGAACATGACCGTGGCGATCAGGTTCTGTTGCGCGACGCTCATGTCTTCCAGATAGAACACCCCCACGATCAACGGGATGGCGACGATGCGGGCCCAGGTGAGCAGGGTGGGGAGGTTGAAAAACATGGGCTGATTATGCGTTGACCACCGCAGGCCCGTTGCGGGGCAAGACCCTCAATGCAAGGCCCTGTAGATCGCATCGGCCAGCTCGGCGGAAATCCCCTCCACCGTGCAGAGGTCCTCCACACTCGCAGAACCCACGCCGCGCACACCACCAAAGCGCTGCAGCAGGCGCGCGCGCTTCTTCGGTCCCACGCCGGGAATGTCTTCGAGCTTGCTGCCACCGGTGCGCACTTTGGCGCGCTGGGCGCGCATGCCCGTGATGGCGAAGCGGTGGGCTTCATCGCGGATCTGCGCCACCAGCATGAGCGCGGCCGAGTCGTGGCCGAGGTAGACCTTCTCGCGACCGTCGGCAAACACGAGCTCCTCCAGTCCGACCTTGCGGCCTTCCCCCTTCTCCACACCCACGATGAGCGAGAGGTCCAGGCCGAGTTGCTGGAACACCTCGCGCGCCATGCTCACCTGACCCTTGCCGCCGTCGATGAGCACGAGGTCGGGCATGCGCGGGCCGGTGATGGACTCTGCAGTGGGCTCGGCCGCTTCATCGGCGAGGGCTGCGCCAGGCTCCGCGACCACGGTGGGGTCTGGCTGCGGTGCGTCTTCCGAGCGCATGGCTTCGGCGATCTTCCCGTAGCGTCGCAGCAGCACCTGCTTCATCGCCGCGTAGTCATCCCCTCCGGTGATGCCCTCGATCTTGTAGCGGCGGTACTGGCTGTTCTGCATCTTGTGGCCCTCGAACACCACACACGAGGCCTGGGTGGATTCACCGGCGGTGTGCGAGATGTCGAAGCACTCGATGCGCAGGCTGTCCAGTTGATCGTCGGGCAGTTGCAGCGCGTCGGCCAGCGCGCGGGTGCGGGCTTGCTGACTGCCCTCTTCGGCCAGCAGCCGGGCCAGCGCGATGTCGGCGTTTTTCTGCGCCATGTCCAGCCAGATGCGGCGGTGCTCGCGCGGGTGGTGCACCGCGTTCACCTTGGCTCCGGATTGCTCCGAGAGCGCGTCCAGCAGCGGCCTGCCCACCGCGTGGCTGGTCACCAGGATGTGGGGCATGGCAATGCCCAGGTAGTGTTGCGCAATGAAGGCTTCGAGCACCTGCACGGCCACGCGCTCGCTCGGGTCACCGGTGTGGGCCTCACCTTCTTCTGAGAGCGCGTTGTCGATCGCGGTGGCGTCGTCCACGTGCGCGGGGAAGTAAGGCCGGTCGCCCAGGTGGCGCCCGCCGCGCACCATGGCCAGATTCACGCAGGCGCGCCCGCCATGCACCTTGACCGCCAGCACATCCACGTCCTTGTCGGACAGGTTGTCCATGGTCTGCTGGTGCAGCACGCGAGAAAGCGCGGTCATCTGGTTGCGCAACTCAGCGGCTTGCTCGAACTCCAGTTTTTCGGCGTGCACCAGCATGCGCTGCTCCAGCGCGTCGAGCACCGCTTGCGTCTCGCCACGCAGGAAGCGCTCAGCGTCCTGTACGTCACGCGCGTAGTCCTCGCTGTCCACCAGGTCCACACAGGGACCGCTGCAGCGCTTGATCTGGTAGAGCAGGCAGGGCCGCGTGCGGTTGGCAAACACCGTGTCTTCGCAGGTGCGCAGGCGAAACACCTTTTGCAGCAGCGTGATGGATTCCTTCACCGCCCAGGCGCTGGGGTACGGGCCGTAGTAACTGTGCCGCCGGTCCACCACGCCACGGTAGTAGGCCATGCGCGGAAACGCCAACGAGGGCGACGGCATCTTCGCCGAGGTGCGGAAGGTCTCGCGCGTGCCGGTGATCTTGAGGTAGGGGTAACTCTTGTCGTCGCGGAACAGGATGTTGAACTTGGGGTTCAACGTCTTGATGAGGTTGTTCTCCAGCAGCAGGGCCTCGGCCTCGGAGCGCACCACCGTGGTCTCCATGCGCACGATCTTGCTGATCATGTGGCCGATGCGCGTGCCATCGTGGCTCTTCTGGAAGTAGCTCGACACGCGCTTCTTCAGGTTGCGCGCCTTGCCCACATAGAGCAATTGGCCCAGGGCATCGAAGTAGCGGTAAACACCGGGCAGCCCGGGGAGTGCGGCCACCTCGCTGAGCAGTTGTTCGGAATGCGTGTCTGACATGGGCGCGTATTGTGCGCGGCCTGAAAAGCCTTGCCCCGACAATGGCGACCATGCGTTGGGACATTTTCTGCAGGGTGATCGACAACTTCGGCGACGTGGGCGTGTGCTGGCGGCTGTGCGCCCAGCTCGCCAGCCGCGGCGAACAAGTGCGGCTCTGGCTCGACGACCCACAGGCACTGGTCTGGATGGCACCGGGCGCCCTTGAGGGCCGGTGGCCGGGCGTGGAGGTGCTGCACTGGAGAACGCCGCTGGCACCTGCCCTGGTGGACGGCTCGCCACCCGCCGATGTGTGGATCGAAGCCTTCGGCTGCGAGCCCCCCACCGAGTGCATCGAAGCCTTGGCCACGCGCGTCGACGCAGGCGAACCAGCACCGGTGTGGATCAACCTGGAGTACCTGAGCGCCGAGCCCTACGTGGAGCGCTCTCACCGTCTGCCCTCCCCGGTCATGAGCGGGCCGCTGCGCGGTCTCACCAAATGGTTTTTCTACCCCGGATTCACCGAGCGCACCGGCGGGCTGCTGCGTGAAGCCGATCTGCTGCAGCGGCAGGCCGCGTTCGACGCCGCCGCCTGGCTGCACGCTCTGGGCCTGCCACCCGCGCAGCGCCGGGTGAGCCTGTTCTGCTATGAGCCCGCCGTCCTGCCCGACGTGCTGCGCCAGGCCGACAGTGCGCCAGTCAGCACCAACTGGCTGGTGACGCCCGGACGCGCCTGGCAAGCGGCGCAGGCCGCGCCGGCCGGCCGGCTGCACGCCCTGCCCTTGCTGAGCCAGCCCGAGTTCGACCACCTGCTCTGGGCCTGCGACCTCAATTTCGTGCGCGGCGAGGACTCGCTGGTGCGCGCGCTCTGGGCCGGCCAGCCCTTGGTCTGGCAGATCTACCCGCAGCACGACGACGCCCACCACGCCAAGCTCGACGCGTTCCTCGGCTGGCTGCAGGCGCCGGGCTCCCTGCGGGCGTTTCACCGGGCCTGGAACGGCGTCGACCGCACGCCGGCCGTCTGGCCAGGACCGAGCGAGCTGGACGACTGGCGAGCTTGTGTGCAGGCGGCCCGCGCCCGCCTGCTGGCCCAGCCCGACCTGTGCACCCAGTTGCTCGGCTTCGTGCTGCAGAAGCGGCAGGCCGAAGGTTCAGGCGAAAAGCGATAAAATTCGAGGCTTTGCAGAAATCGGCCCGGGCGCCAGCCCGGCGCTTCGTTCCTGCCAGCCATCTGTCTCGCCGCACAGATCGCCACCATCAGATCGGTTCCCGGGTGTCCAGCCCACGCCGGGAACGCGCGGCCCAACCGTTGGAACCCTTATGAAAATCGCTCAAGAACTCCGCGCCGGCAACGTCATCATGCACGGCAAGGACCCGATGATCGTCCTGAAAACCGAATACAGCCGTGGCGGCCGCGGTGCTGCCACCGTGCGCCTGAAGCTCAAGGCCCTGCTCAACAACATGGCCACCGAAGTCGTCTGCAAGGCCGACGACAAGATGGACCAGATCATCCTGGACAAGAAGGAGTGCACCTACTCCTACTTTGCCGACCCGATGTACGTGTGCATGGACAGCGACTTCAACCAGTACGAAGTAGAAGCCGAGAACATGGGCGACGCGCTGAACTACCTCGAAGACGGCATGACCGTGGAAGTGGTGTTCTACGACGGCAAGGCCATCTCGGTCGAACTGCCCACCAGCGTCGAGCGCGTGATCACCTGGACCGAACCCGCTGTGAAGGGCGACACGTCCGGCAAGGTGCTCAAGCCCGCCAAGATCGCCACCGGCTTTGAAGTGTCGGTGCCGTTGTTCGTGGCACAAGACGACAAGATCGAGATCGACACCCGCACGGGTGAGTACCGCAAACGGGTCTGATCACACGTGATCGTTTGATTCAAGAGGCTCCTGCGGGAGCCTCTTTCGTTTGTATTCAACGCCCCGTGCCATGGAACTGATTGCCCGCATCGCCGACGTCATCATCCCGGTCTTTCTGATCGTGGCCATCGGCTATGGCTACGCGCGCCGTGGCGTACCGGACATGGCGGTGTTCAACCGCATCGCACTGGATGTGCTGGCGCCGCTGCTGGTGTATTCGGCGCTGGCCTCGCGCGACTTCCGCATGGCGGACCACACCGCCCTGCTCATCGGCGGCACAGTCCTCATCCTGCTCAGCGGTCTGCTGGCATGGCCACTGGCGCGGGTGTTCGGCGCTCAGCCGCGCACGCTGGTGCCGGTGGTCATGTTCAACAACTGCGGCAACATGGGCCTGCCGCTGGCACTGCTGGCCTTCGGCCCGGCCCATTTCGGCGCGGCCGTGGCGCTGTTCTCGGTGAGCAACCTGTTGCATTTTTCGGTGGGGGCGCGTGTCACCAGCCGCCTGGCGCGCACGCGCGACCTGCTCACCAGCCCGCTCATGATCGGCACCGCGCTCGGCTTCATCAGCGCGCTCACCGATGTGCGCCCGCCCGACGTGGTGCTCTCCGGTCTGAAGCTGCTGGGCGACGCGCTGCTGCCCATGATGCTGTTTGCGCTGGGTGTGCGGCTCACCGCGCTCACCCGCTCGGGGCTTGCGCTGGGTTTGCTGGGTGCCCTGGCCCGGCCCATGATCGGTCTGGCCATCGGCATCCCGCTGGCCTGGGCGTTGGGCCTGGAGGGCGCGGCGCGTGGCCAGTTGCTGTTGTTTGCAGCCCTGCCGCCGGCCGTGATGCAGTTCATGCTCGCCGAGCGTTATCACCAGCAGCCGGACAAGGTCGGCGCCATGATCATGCTGGGCAACGCGCTGGCGATCCTGTTCGTGCCGCTGGCTCTGGCGCTGGGTCTGTAGTCACACAAATCGAAGACACTGAAGTCTCAAGGAGACCCTCATGGAAACCACACAGAACATCAGCGAACGGCGCCTGGCCGATGCCTGGGCCGAGCTTCAAACCCACGCCAATGAAGGCAACGCCCTGCACGCCGACGCCTACCGGCTGGCCTTTGCCGACCCGGAGTTCCTGCTGCGCCGCGAGACGCGCGGCATCCGCTTTCAGCTGGAAATGCTCAAGCCCGACCTGGCGCAGCAAGACGCCGGCATCGAGAACACCGTGGTGGTGTTCGGCAGCGCGCGCTTTCGCGAAGCCAGTGAAGCCCGGGAGATGCTGGTGCGCGCCGAGCGCAGCGGTGAGGCGGCGGACATTGCACGCGCCAAGGCCATGCTGCGCAACGCGCCCTACTACGACCACGCCCGCGAGTTCGCCCGCACCGTGGCGCGCTACAGCGCCAGTTGCCCCAAGGCCGACCAGCTGTACATCTGCACTGGTGGCGGCCCCGGCATCATGGAAGCCGCCAGCCGTGGCGCGCACGATGAAGGCGCGCTCAACGTAGGCCTGAACATCGCGTTGCCGCACGAGCAGGCGGCCAACCCGTATGTGTCACCCGAACTGAGCTTCAAGTTCCACTACTTCGCGTTGCGCAAGATGCATTTCATGATGCGCGCCAAGGCGCTGCTCGCGTTCCCCGGCGGCTTCGGCACGCTGGACGAGTTGTTCGAGGTGATCACGCTGGTGCAGTGCAAGAAGTCCAAGCCGGTGCCGATCCTGCTGTTCGGCTCCGACTACTGGAAGCGCCTGATCAACCTCGATGTGCTGGTGGAGGAAGGTGCGATCTCGCCCGAAGACTTGAAGCTGTTTCAGTACGTGGACGATCCGCAGGTGGCGTGGCAACACATCGTGACGTTTTACGACCTGAAGGCGTAAAGCCCACGCGTTTCGCACGCCCATCCCCCGGCCAGAACGCCGCGGAACCGGCTTTGCCGGGCCGCAGGCGTTGTCCCCCTTTCAGGGGGAAGCCGCGTCAGCGGCGCAGGGGGTTCACTCCACTGTCCAGCCGCCGCCGAGCGCCTTGTAGAGCGCCACCTGGTTCTGCTGCTGCGCCAGGCGCGTTTGCGCCAGCGCCTGCTGGGTCGTGAACAGCGAACGCTGCGCGTCCAGCACGTCCAGGAAACTCGCCACCCCATTGCGGTAGCGCAGCTCGGCCAGACGGAAACGCTCGGCCTCGGCCGTGGCCTGCACCTGCTGGGCCGTGAGCTGGTCGCCCAGCGTGGCGCTGCCGGCCAGCGCGTCGGCCACTTCACGGAACGCGGTCTGGATGGCTTTTTCGTACTGCGCCACGGCGATGCTGCGCGCGGCTTTGGCCGAATCGAGGTTGGCGTTGTTGCGCCCGGCATCAAAGATGGGCAGCAGTGCCTGTGGCGCGAGCGTGAAACCCCAGGAGCCGCTTTCAAACAGGCCCGAGAGGCTGCTGCTGGCTGTGCCGGCGCTGGCGGTGAGCGAGATGCGTGGGAAAAATGCAGCGCGCGCTGCACCGATGTTGGCATTGGCCGCAATCAACAGCTGCTCGGCCTGGCGGATGTCCGCGCGGCGCGTGAGCAGATCGGAAGGCAATCCGGCCGGTACCTCACGCAGCATGGGCGCGGCTGGCACGGGTGCCACCGGCACCGCCACGCCGTTGGCCGTGGTGGCTTCGGGCATGGTGGGCGCGGCGGGCAGCAGCGCGGCGGGCGGCGTCTGCCCCACCAGCAGCGTGAGCGCATTGAGGTCGAGCGCGCGCAGGCGGCGCTGCTGGGCCAGGGCGGATTGCGCCGCGGCGGTCAGCGATTCGGCCTGTCGAAGGTCCAGCGCGGAGCTGGCACCGTTGTCGAAGCGCAGTTTGCTCAGCCGCAGCGAGTCTTGCCGTGTGGCCACGGTGCGCTGGGTCAGGGCCAGCAGTTCGTCATTCGTCTGCAGGCTCAGCCAGGTGCTGGCCACCGCCGCCACCAGGCTGGTCTGAGCCGCGTGGCGCGCCTCCTCGCTGGCGAGGTACTGGGCCAGCGCCGCTTCTTTCAGGCTGCCCAGGCGACCGAAGAAATCGATCTCCCAGCTGCTCAAGGCCAGGCCTACGCTGTAGGTGCTGGCAATGCCGCCATTGGCATCGGGCTGGCGGTTGCCGGCGGCTGCCAGGCCCACCGAGGGGAACTGGTCGGCACGGCGGATCTGGTACTGCGCGCGCACCTGCTCGATGTTGAGCGTGGCCACGCGCAGGTCGCGGTTGTTGGCCAGCGACAGCGCAATCAGATCGCGCAACCGCGCATCGCCCACGAACTCGCGCCACGCCATGTTGTCGCCCTGGGCTGCCACGGGGGCGGCTTGATCGGGGAACGTGGCGGCCACGGGCGCCGCGGGGCGCTCGTACTTGGGCGTGAACGAGCAGCCGGCCAGCGCGGCCGCGGCCACCAGGGTGAGCGCTGCGCGCATTGAGGATGAGGAAGGCTTACGCATCTTTGTGCACTCCGTGTTGTTGCGCCTGCTCGGCGTCTCGTCGGTGCTGACGTTCGCTACCTTTGAACAAGGTGCGCACCACCACAAAAAAGATCGGCACAAACACGACCGCCAGCACGGTGCCGGTGAGCATGCCGCCGATCACGCCGGTACCGATGGCGCGCTGGCTGGCCGAGCCAGCGCCGGACGCAATGGCCAGCGGCAACACACCCAGCGTGAACGCCAGCGAAGTCATGACAATGGGGCGGAACCGCAGGTGGGCCGCGGCCAGCGCCGACTCGATCACGCCCTTGCCCTGCGCCTGCAGGTCCTTGGCGAATTCGATGATCAGGATGGCGTTCTTCGCAGACAGACCGATGATGGTGATCAGCCCCACCTGGAAGTACACGTCGTTGGAGTACCCCCGCAGCAAGGTTGCGAGCAGCACACCCACCACCCCCAGCGGCACCACCAGAATCACCGACAACGGAATCGTCCAGCTCTCGTACAGCGCGGCCAGGCACAGGAACACGGCCAGGATGGCGAATGCATAGAGGATGATGGCCTGCGAGCCGGCGAGCTTTTCCTCGCGCGTCTGGCCGGTCCACTCGTAGCCGATGCCTTGTGGCAACTGGGCGGCGAGCCGCTCCATCTCGGCGATGGCCGCCCCCGTGCTGGCGCCGGGCGCTGCGCTGCCACTGATGCGCATGGACGGGTAGCCGTTGTAGCGCACGGTCTGCATCGGGCCGGTGATCCACTTGGTGGTGGCGAACGCCGACAACGGCACGGCCTGCGCCTTGCTGTTCACCACGTTCAAGCGCAACAGATCCTCGGGCTGCATGCGCGCGGGTGCATCGGCCTGCACCACCACGCGCTGCAAGCGCCCGGCGTTGGGGAAGTCGTTCACGTACGTCGAACCCAGCGCGGTCCCGATGGCGGTGTTGATCGCATCAAATCCTACGCCCAGGGCATTGGCCTTGTCGCGGTCGATGTCGATCTGCAGTTGCGGTGCATCTTCCAGGCCGTCGGGGCGCACCTGGGTGATCACCTTGCTTTGTGAGGCCAGGCCGAGCAACTGGTTGCGCGCGGACAGCAGGGCGTCTCGACCCAGGCCACCACGGTCCTGCAAACGGAAGCTGAAACCGGACGACGCGCCCAGCTCGGGAATGGGGGGTGGGCTCAACGGGAAGATGAATGCGTCGCGCACGCCCGAGAGCGCGCCGAACGCCCGACCCGCCACGGCCTCGGCCGAACTGCCGGGCGCCGTGCGCTCGGCCCAGTCCTTGAGCGTGATGAAGGCGAGCGCGGCGTTCTGGCCCTGGCCCGAGAAGCTGAAGCCCAGCACACCGACCATGCTCTGCACTTCGGGCTGCTTGAGGATGAAGCCTTCCACCTGCTTCATCACCTCCAGCGTGCGCTCCTGTGTGGCGCCTGGCGGCAACTGCACGTTCACCAGCATGGTGCCCTGGTCTTCACCAGGCAGGAAAGAAGTGGGCAGGCGCATGTAGACCACCACCGCCGCGGCGACGATGGCCAGGTAGATCACCAGGGTGCGGCCGGCGCGCGGCAGCAGCCTGGCCACGCCACCTTCGTAGCCCTTGGCGGTGCGCGCAAAGCCGCGGTTGAACCAGCCGAAGAATCCTTTCTTCTCGTGGTGGTGACCGGCTTCCACCGGCTTGAGCAGCGTGGCGCACAGCGCAGGTGTGAGCGAGAGCGCAAGAAACGCCGAGAACGCGATGGACACGCCCATGACGGCGGAGAACTGGCGGTAGATGTTGCCCACCGACCCGGCAAAGAAAGCCAGCGGCACGAACACCGAGATCAGGACCACCGTCACGCCGATGATGGCGCCCGAGATCTGCGTCATGGCCTTGCGCGTGGCCTCCAGTGGGGGCAAGCCTTCTTCGCTCATGATGCGCTCGACGTTTTCCACCACGACGATGGCGTCGTCCACCACGATGCCGATCACCAGCACCATGCCGAACATGGTCAGCACGTTGATGGAGAAGCCCATGGCCAGCAACACGGCAAACGTGCCCAGCAGCGCCACCGGCACCACGATGGTGGGAATGATCGTGTAGCGGATGTTCTGCAGGAACAGGAACATCACCAGGAACACCAGCAGCATGGCCTCACCCAGGGTGACCGCCACCTGTTCGATGGAGATCTTCACGAAGCGCGAGCTGTCGTAAGGAATCGACCAGGTCATGCCCTTGGGGAAGAAGCGCTCGAGCTCCTGCATCTTCGCGCGCACCGCATTGGCCGTGGCCAGCGCATTGCCGCTGGGCGAGAGCTGCACACCGATGCCGGTGGAAGGCTTGCCGTTCAGGCGCGCCGAGGTGGCGTAGGCCTGCGCACCGAGTTCGATGCGGGCCACATCTTTAAGGCGCACGGTGGCGCCATCGGCACTGGCGCGCAGCACCACGTTGCCGAACTGCTCGACGCTGGCGAGCTGCCCGTTGACCACCACGGTGGCCGCGATGCTCTGGCCGCCCACGTTGGGCAAGGCCCCGATTTCACCGGCCGAGACCTGAGCGTTCTGTGCACGAATTGCATTCGTGACGTCGGCCGCGCTGAGGTTGTAGCCCAGCAGCTTGGCCGGGTCGATCCAGATGCGCATGGCGCGCTCGGTGCCGAACAGCTGCGCCTGGCCCACACCGGGCAGGCGTTGCAGCTCGGGCACCACGCTGCGCGAGGCGTAGTCGCCCAGCGCCACCGGGTCCCAGGCCGGGTCGTCGCTGGAGAGGATGGCGAACAGCAGGAAGTTGCTGCGCGACTTGTCGACGCGCACACCCTGCTGCGTCACCGCAGAAGGCAGGCGCGGCGAGGCGCGAGACAGACGGTTCTGCACGTCCACCTGCGCCAGGTCGGCGTTGGTGCCGGTCTGAAAACTCAGCGTGATGCTGCCAGTGCCGTTGGCCTGCGCCACCGACTCCATATAGATCAGGCCGGGCGAGCCGTTCATCTCCTGCTCGATCACCGACAACACGCTGTTCTCCAGCGTGGCGGCCGAGGCACCGGGGTAGGTGGCGTTGATGATGATGGCCGGCGGGGCCACGGGGGGGTACTGCGCGATGGGCAACTGCGTGATGGACACGCCGCCCATCACCATGATGAAGAGCGCGATCACCCACGCGAAGATGGGCCGGTCAATGAAGAATTTCGCCATGTCGGGCGCTCCTTACTTCGCAGCCGCAGGCGCGGGCGCAGCCGCAGCTGGCGCGGCCGGTGCACTGCCGGGCGCCTGCCACGGCACGGCCTTCACGGCGGTGCCCGGCGGCATCATCTGCAGCTTCTGGAAGCCGTCGACCATGACTTGCTCACCGGCCTTCAGGCCGTCGAGGACCACCCAACGACCGTTCTGCTGGCCGCCGACCTTGATGTTGCGCGACGTGATCTTGCCGTCGGTGCCCACCACAGAGACAGTGTCGCCCTGGGCCGAGCGCGTCACCGCCTGTTGCGGCAGCGTGATCGCATTGCCCGCCGTGGCCTGTTCCAGGCGCACGCGCACGTAAAGGCCGGGCAGCAGAGCGCCCTTGGGGTTGGGCACCTCGGCGCGCAGGGTCACCTGGCCGGTGGTGCTGTCCACGGTCAGGTCGGCAAACAACAGACGTCCAGGCTGCTCATAGACGCTGCCGTCTTCCATCACCACCTGCACGGCGGCGGCTTGCGCGCCAGCGCCCTTGAGCTGGCCACTGTCCATGGCCTTGCGCAGCTTGTAAACCTCGGCGGCAGACTGGGTGAAGTTCACATACATCGGATTGATCTGCTGGACCACCGCCAGCTGCGTGGCCTCGCCTTGTCCAACCAGGGCTCCCTCGGTCACCAGCGCGCGACCGATGCGCCCGGAGATGGGAGCGGTCACGCTCGCGTAGCCCAGGTTGATGTTGGCGGTCTGCACCGCTGCCTTGCCCGCGGCCACGTCGGCCTCGGCCTGCTTCTGGGCTGCCACGGCGCTGGCGTACTCCTGCTGGCTGATGGCGTTTTCCTTCACCAGCGGCGCATAGCGTTCGGCCAGCGCGGTGGCCTGCGTGAGGTTGGCCGTTGAGCGGGCCAGACCTGCCTGGGCGCTTTGCAGTGCCGCCGCATAAGGGGAAGCGTCGATGCGGAACAGCGGCTGGCCCGCCTTCACGTCGCTGCCTTCGCGGAACAGCCGCTCCTGCAGGATGCCCGCCGCGCGCGCCCGCACCTGGGCCACGCGCGAGGCCTCCAGGCGACCCGGCAACTCGGTCAACAGGCCCACATCACCCGGGGCCACCGTGATCACGCCGACCTCGGGTGCCGGCATGCCGCCTCCTGCTGCCGCGGGCGCTGCGGGTTTGCCGCAGGCGCTCAGCACCACAGCAAGCGCCACCACAGAAAGGCCTCGCAGCAGGTGCGTCGAGGGCAGTGAAGCAAACCGGGTGCGCGAAACGGGCGCGAACTTGAAGGGGCTCAAGGCGGGCATGGGAGTCCTTGGGATTGAAGATGGGTGAGGCACAAAAGCAGGGAATACCCTGGCCGGATGCTCCATTGCAAAACGGCGGAGTATACATACATACAAGAATGTATGTATAGTCCTACGCATGCCCAAGGGATTCCGTTCTGGAGACACAAACCATGGTTCGACGCACCAAAGCCGATGCGCTGGTGACACGCAACACCCTGCTGGATGCTGCCGAGCATTTGTTTCAGGCCAATGGCGTTTCACGCACATCGCTCAACGACATCGCCACCGCCGCGGGCACCACGCGGGGTGCGATCTACTGGCACTTCAAGGACAAGGCCGACCTCTTCAACGCCATGATGGAACGCGTGACCATGCCGCTGGAAGGCACGCTGGCCTGCACGGCCCGCCTGATTGAAACCGCCGCCGACCCCCTGCTCGCGCTGCGCGACTCGATGATGAATGCGCTGCGGCAGACCGCCACCGACGAACAGACCCGCCGTGTGTTCGAGGTGGCCACACACAAGGTGGAGTACGTGACCGAAATGCAGGCGGTGCGCGACCGCCACCTGAGGGTGCGCAACCAATGTGTGGCCATGACCGAGCAAGCCCTGCGCGAAGCGGTGCGCCGCGAAGACATCCGGCTGGCCATGCCGCTGCCCACCGCGGCACTCGGCCTGCATGTGATTCTGGATGGCCTCATCCAGAACTGGCTGCTGGACCCCGGCGCGTTCGACCTTGAAGAGAGCGGGCGCCACTCGGTGGACACCTTCCTCGCGGGCCTGGGCTTCGACCTGACCACCACCCGATCGGCCGCCATGCCGCTCGCCCACGCGGACTGAACGCCTTCAGTCCGGCTCTCGCTGTGGCGGCTCTCCCGCCGGCGTGCGCAAGGTCCACGCCAGAGGCGAGCCCGCGCCCACCACCGCGCCCACGATCCAGAACACCGCGCCCACGCCCACCAGCGCACCCACGGAGCCGAACAGCAGCGGCATCACCACGCTCGATCCGTTGATGGCCATGGCGCGCAGGCCCAGCGCCTCACCGTGGCGGTGGTGTGGCGTCATCTGATGCAGCGTGCTCATGATCATGGGCTGCACCGAGCCCAACGCCAGGCCCAGCAGGATCGACAGCGCCGCCATGGCCCAGGCGCCTTGCGCCAGCGGGTAGACACCGAACAGCAGCGCGGTGGCGCCCATCGCAGTGCCAATCACCACCGACTCGCGCAGCCGCGCGGCCAGCCAGGGCATGAGCACGCGGATGGCGGTGGCGGCCAGCGCGAAGGCGCCGAGGATGGACCCGATCACCGTGGCGCTCAGGCCGCGTTCGTGGCCGAGCACCGGCACCAGAAAGGTGTGCACATCCCAGCACGACGACAGCATCCAGTTGATGAGCATCAGCTTGCGAAAGCCCGCGTCCTTGAGCAGGTTCCACGAGGAGCCGCTGGACTGTCGCAGCTCGGGTGCCACCGGCTCGTGCTCGACCGTGTGGCGCACCCAGATCCAGGCCAGCGAAGGCAGCAACGCCAGCAGCAGGAAGGCCGCGCGAAAGCCGAAGCTGTCGATCATCACGCCCGCGGCAAACGGACCCAGGAAATTGGAGATGGACGGGCCGATGGCCATCCAGCTGAACACCTGGCGGAGTTCGGTGGCGCCATTCGCCAAGCGCCCCACATGGCGCTGCAGCGAGATCATGGCCAGGCCGGTGGCCGCTCCGCAGGTGAGCGCGGTGAGGCACAACACGCCAAACACCGGGAAGGCCACCGACAACGCCGCACCGGCCGACGCGACGCCCACCGCCATGGCCACGGGCTTCCTGAGCCCACGCCGATCGGCGTAGCGCCCGGCCGGCAAGGCCATGAAGACCGGTGCCAGCGCGAACAAGGCCAGCAGCATGCCCACGGCAGCCGGGCTGTAGCCCTCGCGCAGCGCCATGAGTGGCGCGGCCATGCGAAAGCCGGTCATACAGGCATGAAGGCAGATCTGCGCCGCGATCAGCCGCGCCAGATCGGACCGAAGCGTGGGGTTCAAGCGTCCCCGGTGTCGTTGGGGTCCAGCGGCAAGAGCGCGCTGGCCTGGTCTTGCGGCAGTGCCTCCACCGCCTTGAGAGCGCGGCCCATGGCGCGGCTGCGCGTCTCGGCGCTGTCCAGCGTGTTGAGCACGGTCTGGGTCTGGCTCTTCACACGCGCCAGCACGTCGCCGAACTTGCCGAACTCGGTCTTGACCGCCCCCAGCACCTGCCAGACCTCGCTGGAGCGCTTCTCCAGCGCCAGCGTGCGAAAGCCCATCTGCAGCGAGTTGAGCATGGCCATCAGCGTGGTTGGGCCAGCGAGTGTGACGCGGTACTCGCGCTGCAACACCTCCATGAGGCCAGGCCTGCGCAGCACCTCGGCGTAGAGGCCTTCGGTGGGCAGAAACAGGATCGCGAAGTCGGTGGTGTGCGGTGGCTGCAGGTACTTGTCGGCCATGGACTTGGCCTCCAGCTTGATGCGCTGCTCCAGGCCGCGCGCCGCGACCTCAGCCCCCTCGGCGTCGGCGCGCTGCTGCGCGTCAAGCAGGCGCTCGTAGTCCTCGTTGGGAAACTTCGCGTCGATCGGCAGCCAGCAGGGCACACCGTCGTCGCTGCGGCCCGGCAGCTTGATGGCAAAGTCGACCGTGAACCGGCTGCCCGGTTTGGTCATGACCTGCGTGGCGTACTGGTCTGGCGCAAACACCTGTTCCAGCAAGGCTGCGAGCTGCGCTTCACCAAACATGCCGCGCGTCTTCACGTTGGTCAGCAAGTGCTTCAAATCGCCCACGCCTTGGGCCAGCGTCTGCATCTCGCCCAGGCCCTTGTGCACCTGCTCCAGCCGGTCGGCCACCTGCTTGAAGCTCTCGCCCAGGCGCGCCTGCAACGTGCTCTGCAGTTTTTCGTCGACGGTGGCGCGCATCTCGTCGAGCTTGGCGGCATTGCCCTGTTGCAGCTGCATCAGCTGCGCCTCCAACGTCGCGCGCACCTCGGCCAGGCGGCGCGAGTTGGCCTCGCTCAGGTCTTGCAGCTGGCGCGTGAGCGTGTCGCCCAGCGTGCCGCGCAATTGCACCAGCTGCTGCGCAAAGGCATCGATCTGCGCGTTCTGCGTGCGCGTGGCCTCGGCCCCCTGGCTGGTGAGGGCTTCCTGAAACGTGGCCAGGGTCTGCTGCAGTTCCTGGCGCGCCGTGCGCGAACCCTCGGCCATCTCGCGGCGCAGCTCTCCTTCGATGCGCTCCACGCGCTGCGTTGTCTGCTGCAGTTGGGCCAGCAAGGTCTGGCGGTGGGCCAGTTCGCCCGCGTCCGCCACCGGCTTGCGCAGCCAGAGCAGTATCTGCATCAGCACGCCGATGGCGGCGAGCACCAGCAGCGCGATGAGCAGCGCGGAGTCGGCCATCAGCGCGCGGCCTTGCCAATGATCTCGGCGTTGATGGGGGTCAGCGGCTTGCCTTGGGTGAGGTAGGCAATCACGTTGTCGGCGGCCAGCTGGGCCATGGCACGGCGCGTCTTGAGCGTGGCGCTGGCGATGTGCGGCGTGAGCACCACGTTGGGCACGGTCAACAGATCGGGATGCACCTTGGGCTCACCCTCGAACACATCGAGACCGGCGGCGGCAATCACCCGATTGCGCAGGGCCAGTGCGAGGGCGGCGTCGTCCACGATGCCGCCGCGCGCGATGTTGACCAGCGTGGCGGTGGGCTTCATCTGCGCGATCTCGGCCGCGCCGATGGTGTGGTGGTTTTCCGGGCTGTAAGGCAGCACGAGGATCAGGTGGTCGGCCGTCTTGAGCAGCGTGGCCTTGTCCACATAACTGGCCTTGCATTCGGCCTCTGTGGCGGCGTCGAGTCGCGAGCGGTTGTGGTAGATCACATTCATGCCGAAGCCGTGGGCGCCACGGCGCGCAATCGCCTGGCCGATGCGGCCCATGCCCAGGATGCCCAGCGTGGTGCCGTTCACCTCGGCGCCCGCGAACATGTCGAGTGCCCAACGGTTCCACTGCCCTGCGCGCAGGAAATGCTCGCTCTCGGTCAGGCGCCGGGCCGTGGCCATGAGCAGCGCAAAGCCGAAGTCAGCGGTGGTCTCGGTCAACACGTCGGGCGTGTTGGTGGCCAGCACGCCGGCCGCGCTCAGGGCGGGCACGTCGAAGTTGTTGTAACCCACGGCGATGTTGGCCACCACGCGAAGCTGCGGGCAGGCCGCAGCCACCGCGCCATCGATGCGCTCGCTGCCGGTGGTGAGCGCACCCACCTTGCCCTGCAGGCGTGCGATCAGCTCGGCGGGAGTCAGCACGCTGTCGGTGTCGTTGGTGTCCACGTCGAAATGCTGGCGCAAGTGGTCAACGACATCGGGGAAGATCTTGCGGCTGACGAGGATGGATGGCTTTGTCATGTGTATGTCTCCAGAAAATCAGGTGAACCAGAACCAGGTCATGAGGGCGAACAGCGGCACCAGGATGCCGAACGACCAGGCCATGTAACCAAAGAAGCTCGGCATCTTCACGCCACGGTCTTCGGCGATCGCCTTGACCATGAGGTTGGGCGCGTTGCCGATGTAGGTGTTGGCGCCCATGAACACCGCGCCGGCCGAGATGGCCACCAGCGTGGGGGCCAGGGCATTCATCAACATCTGCGGGTCTCCCCCGGCGGTGTTGAAGAACACCAGGTAGGTCGGCGCGTTGTCCAGGAACGAGCTCAGCGCACCCGTGGCCCAGAAATACATGGCCGGGTTGGGCGTGCCGTCGGCGTTCGTCACCGCCTTCACCACCGCACCAAACGGTCCGTCCACACCCGCCTTGAGCATGGCAATCACTGGAATGATGGTGAGGAAGATCGCGGCAAACAGCTTGGCCACTTCGAGCATCGGACCCCAGCCGAACTGGTTGCCCTCGTGCGCGCTGGACGGCGTGATCCGGAGCGAGACGAGCGTGACGATGATGAGGCCAACGTCGCGCACGATGCCGGGCAGGCCGACGTCGGTACCCGCGATGTTGAACACCACCGACGACTTCCACAAACCACTCAGCAGCACCAGCACAACCACCGCGCCCAGCAACGCAAAGTTGACCGCGCCGTCAAATCCCACGCGCTGCGTATCGGGTGTGGGGTCCACCGGGCGAATCTCTTCGCGGCGGTGGTAATACCACCAGTCGATGGCATAGAACATCGCGAGCAGCGCACCGATGAGGAACAGCGTGTGGCCCCAGAGGTGGCTCACGGTCCAGAAAAAATCCACGCCTTTCAGGAAGCCCAGGAACAGCGGCGGATCGCCCAGCGGCGTGAGTGCACCACCCGCGTTGGAGACGATGAAGATGAAGAACACCACCACATGGGCCTGGTGTTTGCGGTTGTCGTTGGCACGGATGAGCGGGCGGATCAGCAGCATCGACGCACCGGTGGTGCCCATGAAGCTCGCCAGCACCGCGCCAATGGCCAGCAAGCCGGTGTTGAGCACCGGGCTGCCGTGCAGGTTGCCGCGCACGAAGATACCGCCAGCCACGGTGAACAGCGCGGTGAGCAGGATGATGAACGGTATGTACTCGGCAAACGCCGCGTGCACCACCGCCACACCTGCCGCGACGGAACCAAAGGTCAACGCAAACGGGACCAGGAAGGCCAGGCCCCAGGCCGCCGCCACCTTGCCAAAGTGGTGGTGCCAGAAGATGGGGGCCACCAAAGGCATGAGTGCGATGGACAGGAGCACGCCGGCAAACGGCACGCCCCACAACACCGACAGCTGTGCACCATCGAGTTCGGCCGCGCGCGCAAGACCGGGTAACAGCGCGCCGGCCAGGGCCAGCGCCTGCGCGCCTTTCTTGTTCATGGGATTCGCTCTGTTGGGAACGCTCAGACCGCGAGCAGGTCCACTTCGAACAGCAGTGTGGCGTTGGGTGGAATCACCCCACCCGCACCGCGTGCGCCGTAGCCCAGCGCGGCCGGAATCACCAGGCGGCGCGTGCCGCCCACGGCCATGCCCTGCACGCCCTCGTCCCAACCTTTGATGACATGACCCGCGCCCAGCGGAAACTCGAACGGTTGGCCGCGATCCTTGCTCGAGTCGAACTTGGAACCCTGCACGCCGTCGTTGAACAGCCAGCCGGTGTAATGCACCTGCACGGGACGGCCGGCCTTGGCGACCTCGCCATTGCCGACCACGGTGTCTTCGTATTGCAGGCCGCTGGGGGTGGTGATCATGGTGTCTCCTGAGATTGAAAAGAAAAGGGAAAAGAGGCGCGATTATTCCAGCCAGGTCGTGAACGTCTCGACCGGCTCGCGCGGCGTGTGAAACCCATTGACCTTGTCGGACGGGTCGGCGTAGCCCAGGGCCATGCCGCAGACCAGCATTTCGCTATCACCCGCGCCGATGTGGGGCAGGATGATCTTGGCAAATCCGTTCCACGCGGCCTGCGGACAGGTGTGCAGGCCATGACCGCGCGCGGCAACCATGATGTTCTGGAGGAACATGCCGTAGTCCACCAGCGAGCCACGGCCCATGACGCGGTCCAGCGTGAACATCAGGCCCACGGGCGCATCGAAAAACCGGTAGTTGCGCTGGTGCTGCGCGTGCATCTTGTCCTTGTCGCCCTTGGTGATGCCGAGCAAGCCATAGAGGCTCCAGCCGTTTTCACGCCGACGGTCGATGTACGGGCTGACCCATTTTTCGGGGTAGTAGTCGTATTCCTCACGGTATTCCGAGGCCAGCGCCGGGTCGGCCCGCAGCGCGTCATGGGCGGCACAGACCTTGTCCACCAGCGTGTTGCGGCTCTGACCCTGCAGCACATAAACCTTCCAGGGCTGCGTGTTGGTGCCCGACGGAGCGCGGCTGGCAATCTGCAGCAGGTGCTCGATGGTGGCGCGCGGCACCGGCTGCGCCAGGAAGGCGCGCGCCGACATGCGGCTGGTGATCGCGGCATCGACACTGACGGCGTCGATCACGGGCGCGGTGGGGTTGTGGCTCATAGCAATGTCTCCAGGGTTGTCTTCAAAGCGGGGGGCAAGGGCACAGGTCGGCGGGTCGTGCGGTCGACGTAGACATGCACGAAGTGACCGCATGCCGCCGCCAGGTCTTCACCATCGGCAAACAGGCCCACCTCGTAGCGCACGCTGGACTTGCCCAGGTGCGCCACACGCAGACCGGCCCACACGGTTTGTGGAAAGGCCAGCGGCGCAAAGTAGTTGCACTGGGTTTCGATCACCAGCCCGATCACGGGCCCGTGGTGGATGTCGAGCGCGCCCTGCTCGATCAGGTGGGCATTGACCACGGTGTCGAACCAGCTGTAGTACACCACGTTGTTCACGTGGCCATACACATCGTTGTCGGCCCAGCGGGTGGTGATCGGACGCAGCACACGGTAATCGCTGCGGGTCAAAGGTGTGGGGCGTGCGACCGGCGCTGGACTGCTCATGGCGCGGAATTGTGCCAGCGCGTGGCGCCCGACGCTGTCGCAGCCGTCGCCGTGGAGGCGGACGCTCGCCAGCGCCCGTGGTACTCCACCGCCGTGCGGTAGGTGTTCATCTGCACCTGCACGGTGGCGTCCATGTCGGTGCCATAGCCCCCGGCCATCACGAAGGCCAGCGGCAGGCGACGGGTCCAGGCCCAGTCCATCACGCGCCGGTCGCGCGCCTCCATGCCGTCAAAGGTGAGCTTCAGGCGGCCGAGCCGGTCCCCTTCGTGCGGATCGGCGCCAGCCAGGTAGATCACCAGCCCAGGCTCGAAGCGGCGCTCCATTTCCTCCAGCGCCCGCTCCAGGGCCTCAAGGTACTCGGCATCGCCGCAGCCATCGGGCAGCTCCACGTCGAGGTCGCTCGGCTCCTTGCGAAACGGGAAGTTCCTGGCGCCGTGCAGCGACAGCGTGAACACGGAATCGTCATGGGCAAAGATGCGCGCCGTGCCGTTGCCCTGGTGAACATCGAGATCGACGATGACCACGCGCAACATGCCGCGCGCACGGTGGGCGCGGGCGTGCTCGGCCTGCATCAGCCGGGCCGCCACGGCAGCGTCGTTGAAGACACAGAAGCCGCTGCCTTTGTCCGGGTAGGCGTGGTGGGTGCCACCGGCCAAATTGGCAGCCAGGCCACCTCCACCCATGGCGCGGCGACACGCCTGCACCGTGGCGCCCACCGAGCGACGAGCGCGTTCGGCCATGGCAGGGCTCCACGGGAAACCGATCTCCCGCTGGGCAGCGGGCGGCAGGGTGCCGGTGTGCACGGCTTCTATATAGGTGGGGGTGTGCACCAGCGCCAGCTCGCCGTCGCTGGCTGGCCAGGCTTCGAGCAACTCCACCTGCGGCAACTCCCGGGCCAGGCGCTCACGCAGCCGGGCGTACTTGGCCATTGGAAAACGGTGCCCTGCCGGCAGCGGCAGAACGAAGTGGTCGGCGTAGAAAGCTTGCAAGGCGGTGCGCACGGTGGAGGGCGGAGTCTGGGATTGTGTCTTCGTCGGGAATTCGTTGGGCGCGTGCGACTTTTAGGCCATGGCACCTAGAATGGTGCAACGCAGCAAAAATCGCTTGCGCTGTTGAGGGTTATCCCTATAATCGCGGTTATGTTGCAGTGCAGCAATGTGAACAAAAAGCAAAAGCGTCCAGACACAGCGCGATGTTCCCAGCAGCCCTCAACTAAACCCTGTTTTACCCAAGTTTAGGAGTACGAATATGCTGACCGCCGAACAATTGATTGCCGCCCAGAAAGCCAACATCGAGACCATTTTTGGTCTGACCCAGAAAGCCTTTGAAGGCGTGGAAAAGCTGGTTGAACTCAATGTTCAAGCCACCAAGGCCGCCCTGTCCGAATCCGCCAACAGCACCCAGGCCCTCCTCAGCGTCAAAGATGCTCAGGAACTGCTGACCCTGCAAGCCAGCCTGATGCAGCCCCTGGCCGAGAAGACCGTGGCCTACAGCCGCCACCTGTACGACATCGCTCAAGGCACGACCGCCGAATTCGGCAAAGCCGCTGAAGCCCAGGCCAGCGACACCCAGAAGAAATTCATGGCCGTCGTCGACAACGCTTCCAAGAACGCACCTGCCGGTTCCGAAACCGCCGTGGCCGTGATGAAGAGCGCCGTCTCCGCCGCCAACAACGCCATGGAATCGGTGCAGAAGGCTGTCAAGCAAGCCACCGAAATGGCCGAAGCCAACTTCAACACCGTGACGACCTCCGCCGTCAACGCTTCGAAGTCGGTTGCCAAAAAGCGCTGAACAAGCGGTTGATCGTGCCGCTGATCGCCCGACTGGACGCTTCGCCCAGCGCGCAAACTAGCATCACTGCACGATCTGCCTGACTCTCACGGGAACAGGTTTCAGATCAAACCCGTTCTTCTGGTTGTCTCCTCGGGTCCTTTTCGAAATCCGGTTTCATCGGACCCCTTGAGCCCTTGTCGCAAGACAGGGGCTTTTTTTATGGTCGCACGCCGTTCACCGGTTTCAAGCGGGCCAGCTGGGCCTTGAGTTGCGGCAGTGCCGCCAGCATCGCCGCCCTGCCCGCGTCGATCGAGCGTTTGCGCGAGGCGAAGTCGGCGCTGCCCACGCCCGCCAGCGCTGGACGCACCACAACGTCGGCGGTGGCCAGTTCGTGGCGGTTGATGCTCTGGCCCATGATCGCGAAAGTCTGCAGCAGCACGCGGATATTGCCCACCGCCAGATTGCCTTCGGGTGCGCTGGAGATGTCCACCGCCAGCACCACCTCGGCCCCCATGTCCCGCGCCTGCTGCACGGGCACGGGTGCCACCAGGCCACCGTCCACATAGTCGCGCCCGGCAATGGCCACCGGCGCGAACAGGCCAGGCACCGCGCTGGACGCCCGCACGGCTTGCGCCACGTCACCCCTGCGGAACAACACGCCCTGCCCGGTGCCCAGGTCGGTGGCCAGCACGCCCAGGGGAAGCGCCAACTTTTCGATCACGCGGCCGTCCACCGCCTGGCTCACATAACGCGCCAGCGCGTCGCCACGCAACAGTCCGCGCCCCAGGATCGGCAAAGCCCAGTCGGTCAGGGTCACCTCGTCCATGCTCATGGCCACCCGCTCCAACTCGGTGGGGGTCTTGCCACTGGCGTACAACGCGGCCACCAGGCTGCCGGCCGAGGTGCCGGTCAACAAATCGGGTCGGATGCCGTTTTCTTCCAGAACCTGGATCACGCCCACATGAGCGAAACCGCGCGCCGCCCCTCCGCCCAGCGCCAGGCCCAGCCGGGGCGCCCGCATCGCCGGGGCCACAACGGGTTCCTGAATGTGCGGCTGTGGCACAGGCGGTGCCGCCACGGGCCCTTGCACCGTGGAGCAAGCCGAGAGGAAGGCCAGGCCCAGCACAAGGCCCCAGGCCTTGCAATACTTATTGAGAACAATTCGCGTTAGTGTTAGCATCGTTCACATTATCGGGCAAGCCCTGCGGGCGAAGCCGAGCGAACACCCTTGTTTCCTTCATTTCAACTCCCGAGGACCTCCATGACCCCGTTCCGCAAACTCTCGATTGCCCTGGCCGCTGTGGCCGCCACGCTTGGCCTGCAAGGTCAGGCGCTGGCGCAGGACAAGGTGCTCAATCTCTACTCGGCACGCCACTACCAGACCGACGAAGTGATGTACGACACCTTCACCAAAACCACCGGCATCAAGATCAACCGCGTGGATGCCGACGACGCCGGCATCGTCGCTCGCCTGCGTGCCGAAGGTGCGGCCTCCCCAGCCGATGTGATCCTGCTGGTCGACGCCGCGCGCATGGCCTCGGCCGACAGCCAGGGCCTGTTTCAGCCGATCAAGTCCGCCAAGCTCGATGCATCCATCCCCGCCAACCTGCGAGCCACCCCGGGCGAAGGCGGCGTGACCTGGACTGGGTTCTCCACCCGCGCCCGCGTGATCGTTTACGACCCGATGCGCGTGAAAGCCGCCGACGTGGCGACCTACGAACAACTCGCCGACCCCAAGCTCAAGGGCCTGGTCTGCACGCGCTCGGGTTCGCATCCATACAACCTCTCGCTGTTCGCCACCGTGGTGGAACGCCTGGGTGATCAAAAGGGCGAGGCCTGGCTCAAAGGCGTGGTGGACAACATGGCCCGCGCTCCCAAAGGTGGCGACACCGACCAGATCAAGGCCGTGGCCTCCGGCGAATGCGGTGTGGCGCTGAGCAACACCTACTACATTGCCCGCCTCATCAAGTCGGACAAACCGGAAGACCGCGCCACGATGGAGAAGGTGCGCGTGGTGTTCCCCAACCAGGCCACCACCGGCACGCACGTGAACATCGCCGGTGCGGCCGTGGCCAAACACGCCAAGAACCGCGACAACGCCGTGCAGTTCATGGAGTTCATGGCCAGCCCGTTCGCGCAGGACTACTTTGCCAACGGCAACAACGAATTCCCCGCCGTCAAAGGCCTGAAGATTGCCAACCCGGCCATCAAGGCCATGGGTGGTGACAACTTCAAAGCCGAGACCGTGCCCTTGGGCGTGGTGGCAAAGAACATGACGAAAGTTCAGCAGATGCTGGACCGCGTGGGCTACAAGTAAGTGCACCCCTCCGACGTGGAGTGGCTCTGAACAAGGATGCCGTGGAACTGGCTTTGCCAGGCCACAGGCATCGCCCCCTTGAGGGGGTCGCGCGCGGCGCGGCGGGGGTGCTTTTCAGTACACCTGAGGCACGTGAATTTCACCGGGGACTTGATGGCGCCGGTAGCCTTCGTGGCGCACGCGCTCGGGCAGCGTGATGGTGGGGCGCTCCACCTCGCCATACGGCATCTGCTCCAGCAGGTGATGGATGCAGTTCAGGCGCGCCTTTTTCTTGTCATCGGCCTGCACCACCCACCAGGGTGATTCGGGGATGTGGGTGCGTTCCAGCATGACCTCCTTGGCCTTGGTGTAGAGCTCCCAGCGGCGACGGCTCTCCAGATCCATGGGGCTGAGTTTCCATTGCTTGAGCGGGTCGTGGATGCGACCGAGGAAGCGCAGATGCTGCTCTTCGTCGGAGATCGAAAACCAGTACTTGATGAGCTGGATGCCCGAGCGCACCAGCATCTTCTCGAACTCGGGCACCGAGCGGAAGAACTCTTCGTACTGTTCGTCGCTGCAAAACCCCATGACACGCTCCACGCCGGCGCGGTTGTACCAGCTGCGGTCGAACAGCACCATCTCACCCGCGGCCGGCAAGTGTGCCGCGTAGCGCTGGAAATACCACTGCGTTCGCTCGCGGTCGTTGGGCGCGGGCAGCGCGGCCACGCGGCACACGCGCGGGTTCAGGCGCTGGGTGATGCGCTTGATCACACCGCCCTTGCCCGCTGCGTCGCGCCCCTCGAACACGATCACCACCTTGTGCCCGGTGGCCACCACCCAGTCCTGCAGCTTCACCAACTCGGCCTGCAGGCGGAACAACTCGCGAAAGTAAGCCTGCCGCGCCTCCTTGTGCTGAACCGACGCCTGGGCCACCTGCGTTTCGTCGGCGCGGTCCTCCATTTCCATCTCCAGCTCTTCGTCGTAGCCGTCCATCAAGTCAATATGGATGCGGCGCAGCAGCTCGTCCTGGCTGTCGAACATGGGGGGACTCCGTTGGTGGCAAAAGGCATTCAGACTAGATCGGCCCAATGACAATCTCATGACGCCAGCCTGCCGCATAATCGCCCTCTGATTGACGTTTACGTCAACGTCAATCCACCATTCAACGACACAGGAGCACAGCATGGACATTCAAGGCAAGGTTTTCATCGTCACCGGCGGCGCATCGGGCCTGGGCGAAGGCACGGCACGCATGCTGGCGGCCAACGGAGGCATGGTCGTGATCGCCGACATGCAAGTTGACAAAGGCGAGGCCGTGGCCAAGGAGATCGGTGGCGCCTTCGTGAAGTGCGACGTGAGCAACGAGGCCGACGGCCAGGCCGTGGTGGCCAAGGCCACCTCCATGGGCAAGCTCATGGGCCTGGTGAACTGCGCGGGCATTGCGCCGGCCGAAAAAACCGTGGGCAAGAACGGACCGCACAACCTGGGCGTCTACACCAAGACCATCATGGTCAACCTGGTCGGCAGCTTCAACATGATCCGCCTGGCCGCGGATGCCATGTGCAAGAACGAACCCGAGTCCACGGGCGAGCGTGGCGTGATGATCAGTACCGCCAGCGTGGCGGCTTATGACGGGCAGATCGGCCAGGCAGCCTACGCGGCCTCCAAGGGCGGCGTGGTCGGCATGACGTTGCCCATCGCGCGCGACCTTTCGCGCAACGGCATCCGCAACATGACCATCGCCCCCGGCATTTTCGGCACACCCATGTTGTTCGGCATGCCGCAGGAGGTGCAGGACGCGCTGGCCGCCAGCGTGCCATTCCCCAGCCGCCTGGGCACACCGGCCGACTACGCCAAGCTGGCCAAGCACATCATCGAGAACGACATGCTCAATGGCGAAGTCATTCGCCTCGACGGCGCGATCCGCCTCGCACCGCGCTGAGTCCTGAAGGTACGAGCGTGAACGCTTGCAAGCCTCTGCTCGCCGCGCTGGGGTTGGCGCTGCTGGGCGCTTGCACGGCACCTCCCTCGGTCCAGCAGCCCGAAGCCGCATCGGGCTTCAACGCCAAATCCGGCTGGACCTTTCAACGCCAGGCCGTGGCCGCCGCCAACCCGCTGGCCACCGAAGCGGGCGCGCAGATCCTGCGCGCTGGTGGCAGCGCGGTCGACGCAGCGATCGCGGTGCAGATGGTGCTCACGCTGGTGGAGCCACAGTCCAGCGGCATCGGTGGCGGAGCTTTCCTGCTGCACCACGACGGTCGCAAGCTGCAGGCATTTGACGGACGTGAAACCGCTCCCGCGGCAGTGGACGAGAAGCTCTTTCTGAACGAGCAAGGCGAACCGTTGTCCTTCACCACGGCCGTGGCCAGCGGACGCTCGGTGGGTGTGCCGGGCGCGGTGATGATGCTGGCCCTGGCCCACCGACAACACGGCAAACTGTCCTGGGCTCGGTTGTTCGATCCAGCGATCACGCTGGCCGAACGGGGCTTTGCGATCAGCCCCCGCCTGCACACCCTGCTGGTGGCCGATGCGGCCTTGAAGGCCGACCCGGTGGCCGCAGCCTACTTCTACCGCGCCGACGGTCAGCCCCACCCGGTGGGCCATGTGCTGCGCAATCCCGAACTGGCGCAGGTGCTTCGCAACATCGCGGCCACCGGCCCCGTCGCGTTGCACGAAGGTCCGGTCGCGCGCGCGATCGTGAACAAGGTGCGCCAACACCCCACGCTGCCCGGCGCAATGAGCCTGGATGATCTCCAGCGCTACCAGCCACGCGAACGCGCTGCCCTGTGCCACGATCACAGCGCTGCCGGGCGCGCGTTGCGCATCTGCGGATTTCCGCCACCAAGTTCTGGCGCGATTGCCGTCGGCCAGATTCTGGGTTTGCTCTCGCGCACGCCGCAAGCCGCAGCGCCGTTGATCAACGGGCTGCCCTCGGCCGACTGGCTGCACAGCTACAACGAGGCCTCGCGGCTGGCGTTTGCCGACCGCGCCCAGTACGTGGCCGACCCGGACTTTGTCGCGCCGCCGGCCAGACGCTGGACCAGCCTGCTGGACGCGCGCTACCTCGACGACCGCGCGCGCCTGATCACAGAAACACGCATGCCCACGGCGGCGGCCGGCGAGCCTGATGGCGCACACAGCAGTTGGGCACCCATGCCCGATCAGCCCGAACACGGCACCAGCCACCTCAGCATCGTCGACGCTTTCGGCAACTCGCTGGCCATGACCACCACCATCGAATCCGCCTTCGGCTCGCGGCTCATGGTCACCACCGATCCATCTCGCCCTGGTGGCTTTCTGCTCAACAACGAGCTCACCGACTTCAGCTTCGCGCCGCGCGACGCACAAGGGCAAGCAGTGGCCAATCGGGTGGAGCCCGGCAAGCGCCCGCGCTCGTCGATGTCACCCACGCTGGTGTTCGACAAAGCCACGGGCGAATTGCTCATGAGCACCGGCAGCCCGGGCGGCGCTTTCATCATTCACTACACGGCCAAGGTGTTGCACGGTGTGTTGCAGTGGGGCCTGTCGCCGCAGGCCGCCGTGGACCTGCCCAACGTCGGCACGCTCGGCGGCCCGCTGGTGCTGGAGCAAGGCCGCTTCCCGGCCACCGCCGTGAATGCTTTGCAGCAGCGCAGGCACACCGTGCAGCAGGGTGAACTCACCAGCGGTGCGCAAGCCTTGGTGCGCGGGCGCGGTGTGTGGCTGGGTGGCGCCGATCCCCGGCGCGAAGGCATCGTCGCCGGCGACTGACCCCCCTCGGCCCGCTCGAAACCCATCGGTCAGAATACCCCGGTGGCCATCCCCCAGACCTTCATCCAGGAACTGCTCAACCGCGTCGATGTGGTCGACGTGGTGGGGCGTTACGTGCAGCTCAAGAAGGGTGGCGCCAACCTGATGGGCCTGTGCCCGTTCCACGGCGAAAAATCGCCCTCGTTCAGCGTCAGTCCCACGAAGCAGTTCTATCACTGCTTCGGCTGCGGGGCCAACGGCAACGCCATCGGCTTCCTGATGGAACACGCGGGCATGAGCTTCATCGAGGCGGTGAAAGACCTGGCCCAGCAAACCGGCATGCAAATTCCGGAAGACGATGCCTCGCCGCAAGACCGCGAGCGCGCCGCGCAACAACGCCAGAAGCAGGCCACGCTCACGGACGTGCTGGAGAAAGCCGCCCAGGCCTATGCGAAACAGCTCAAGGTGGCGCCGCGCGCTGTTGCCTACCTCAAGGGCCGCGGCCTCTCGGGCCAGATCGCCAAGACCTTCGGCCTGGGCTATGCACCCGAGGGCTGGCGCGCGCTGGCCAGCGTGTTCCCCGACTACCAGGAACCGCTGCTGGTGGAGTCTGGCATGGTGATCGAGCACGAGGACGAAAAAGGCGCCGACGGGCAAGCCAAGCGCTACGACCGCTTCCGCGACCGCATCATGTTCCCGATCCGCAACGTCAAGGGCGAGTGCATCGGCTTCGGCGGGCGCGTGCTCGACAAGGGCGAACCCAAGTACCTGAACTCACCCGAGACGCCGGTGTTCAGCAAAGGCCGCGAACTCTACGGCCTGTTTGAAGGCCGCACCGCCATCCGCGTGGCGGGCTACGCGCTCGTCACCGAGGGCTATATGGACGTGGTGGCCCTGGCCCAGCTCGGCTTTGCCAACGCCGTGGCCACGCTGGGCACGGCCTGCACGCCAGACCACGTGCAGAAGCTCTTTCGCTTCACCGACTCGGTGGTCTTCAGCTTCGACGGTGACGGCGCCGGCCGGCGCGCCGCGCGCAAGGCGCTCGACGCCGCCCTGCCCCTGGCCACCGACACGCGCAGCGTGAAGTTTCTGTTCCTGCCCGCCGAGCACGACCCCGACAGCTTCATCCGGGCCAACGGCGAGGCAGCGTTCGCCCAGTGCGTCAAGGAGGCCGTGCCGCTCTCGCGCTTTTTGATCGAAGCCGCCAGCGCCGACTGCGACCTCTCCACGGCGGAAGGCCGTGCCCGCATGGCCAGCCAGGCGCGCCCGCTCTGGAGCGCCTTGCCCGACGGCGCCTTGAAACGCCAGTTGATCGGCGAGTTGTCCGCCGGCATAGGCATCGGCAGCTCGGACCTGCTGCAACTCTGGCAACAGGCTGGCGGATTGCGCGCGCCGCGCTCAGCGGGACCAGCGCCCGCCCAGTCGTCGCACGACGCGGGTTACGACGGCGGCACCTCGTACGAATCCCCGGCCAGCGCCTACGAACCCAGTGCCGGCAGCTACCGCAGTGACAGCGGCAGCAGCTACGGCAAAAAGGGCTACAGCAAGTGGCGCAAGGGCCCTCCCCCGCCGCCGCGCATGCTGGGCACGCGACGTGCGGGCGGCAGCCGCGCCGACCGAGCCGTGGGTCTGCTGCTGGCCAACGCCCAGGCCTGGGACGGCCTCTCGGCGGACGACCACAGCCTGCTGGCCCACCTGCCCGCGCCCCACGGCGCGCTGTTCGCCTGGCTCGAAGCGCAACTGCACGAACACGGCCCGCAGCCCTGGGCCGCCCTGCGGGAAGCCCTGCGTGGGCACGAACACGAGGTGTTTGCCTGCACGCAGGTGGAACAGGTCCCGCCCAGCGACGACCCCGCCTCCGAGCTCTCGGAGCTGACCGACGTGATGAACCGCCTGCGGCGCGACGCGCTGGAAGCCCAGGCGCGCCTGCTGGCCACCCGCGTGGCCGAAGGCGACACAGGCGCAATGGACGACTACAAGCGGGTCAATGCCCAGCTCGCCGCCCTGAAAGCTGGCGCCTCGGCCTAGTCAAATACGGCCTGCGCGGTATAATCCACGGTTTTGCACCGCAAGCGCGACAGCAGCACCTCCGGCACCGGCCCGGCCCTTGACAAGGGCTACATGGACACTTCTCCTGGCCACCTCAGCGACCCTCCTAGGGCCTGACGGAATCCCCGCAAGGACTGCACACCAAATGTTCGCCCCAACAGCTTGCAGGCCCACCCTTTCCGGCGAAAGGTGGGCGTTGTGCCCAACAAAATCACCGGGGTGGACCGCGTCGCGCGGCCTTCAGGCGTTTTTTGTGTGTTCTGCCGGTTCCAGTTCGACATTTTTCTGAGGTCCTCATGCCCGCGAAGAAATCCAGCACGCCCGTCTCGTCCAGCACAAAACCCGCCAACAAGGCCGTCTCACACGCCACCGCCCCGGCTTTGCCCCCGAAGAAAGCTCCTGCTGTGACCGACAAGACCCCTGCCAAAGCCGCCGCCAAGGCCGTGCCTGCCAAAAAGACCGTTGCCAAGGCCCTCGACGCCGAACTGATTGAAGACGCGCCAGCGAAAAAGAAGGCTGGCCGCCCGGCCAAGGCCGCCGCAGGTGACGACAAGCCCGCCGCCAAACGCGGCCGCAAGCCCAAGGCCGATGCCAAAGGCAAGTCGTCCGATGGCGACATGGACGATGCCGATCTCAGCGACATCGAAGACGACCTGACCGGTGAAGTCGAGGCCGAAGCGGTTGACACGTCCTCGACGACGACCGAAAAGGTCAAGCCGCTGCGCATGAAGATCAGCAAGGCAAAAGAGCGCGCGCTGATGAAGGAATTCGGCCTGGACGAGACCGTCCTGTCCGAAGAAGAAGCGCGCAACCGCCGCGAACGCCTCAAGACCCTGATCAAGCTGGGCAAGACGCGCGGCTACCTCACGCACGGCGAGATCAACGACCACCTGCCCGACAAGCTGGTCGAAGCCGAGACGCTGGAAGTGGTTGTCTCGCTGCTCAACGACATGGGTGTGGCCGTCTACGAACAGACTCCCGACGCCGAAACCCTGCTGCTGAACAACACCGGTCCCACCGCCGCCACCGAAGAAGAAGCCGAAGAAGAAGCCGAAGCGGCTCTCTCCACGGTGGACAGCGAATTCGGCCGCACCACCGACCCCGTGCGCATGTACATGCGCGAAATGGGCACCGTGGAGCTGCTCACGCGCGAGGGTGAAATCGAGATCGCCAAGCGCATCGAAGGTGGCTTGAACGACATGATGGCCGCCATCAGCGAGAGCCCCGCCACCATCGCCGAAATTTTGGTGATGGCCGAAGACATTCGCAGTGGCAAGGTCGTCATCTCCACCGTGGTCGACGGCTTTGCCGACGCCGACGCGGCCGACGATTACGTGGCCGAAGAAGACTTCGACGACTACGACGAAGCCGACGACGATGACGGCAAAGGCGGCTCCAAGGCCCTCACGCGCAAGCTCGAAGAACTCAAGCGCGAAGCCCTCACACGCTTCGACACCATGCGCACACTGTTCGAGAAACTGCACAAGACCTACGACAAGGAAGGCTACGGCACGCCGACCTACCTGAAGACGCAGAAGGCGATCACCGAGACGCTGATGTCGATCCGCTTCACCGCCAAGGCCATCGAAAAGCTGTGCAGCACCATGCGCAGCCAGGTGGACGACGTGCGCAAGAAGGAACGCGAACTGCGCCGCATCATCGTGGACAAGTGCGGCATGCCGCAAGAGAAGTTCATCGCCGACTTCCCGGCCAACCTGCTCAACCTGAAATGGGTGGAGAAGCAGGCCGCCGCCGGCAAGCCCTGGAGCGTGGTGATGGAGCGCAACATCCCGCCGGTGCAGGAACTGCAAACCGGCCTGATGAACATCCAGAGCAGCGTGGTTGTGCCGCTGGCGCACCTCAAGGACATCCACAAGCGCATGAATTCGGGCGAGTCCACCTCGCGCGACGCGAAGAAGGAAATGATCGAGGCCAACCTGCGTCTCGTGATCTCCATCGCCAAGAAGTACACCAACCGCGGCCTGCAGTTCCTGGACCTGATCCAGGAAGGCAACATCGGCCTGATGAAGGCGGTGGACAAGTTCGAATACCGCCGCGGCTACAAGTTCTCCACGTATGCCACGTGGTGGATCCGCCAGGCCATCACCCGCTCGATCGCCGATCAGGCGCGCACCATCCGCATCCCGGTGCACATGATCGAGACCATCAACAAGATGAACCGCATCAGCCGCCAGCACTTGCAAGAGTTTGGCTTTGAGCCCGATGCGTCCATCCTGGCCGAGAAGATGGAGATGCCCGAAGAGAAGATCCGCAAGATCATGAAGATCGCCAAAGAGCCGATTTCCATGGAAACGCCGATCGGCGACGACGACGACTCCCACCTGGGCGACTTCATCGAAGACCAGGCCAACACCGCCCCCATCGAGGCGGCGATGCAGGCCGGTCTGCGCGAAGTGGTCAAGGAAATCCTCGACAGCCTCACGCCGCGCGAAGCCAAGGTGCTGCGCATGCGCTTCGGCATTGAGATGTCCACGGACCACACGCTGGAAGAAGTGGGCAAGCAGTTCGACGTGACCCGCGAACGCATCCGCCAGATCGAGAGCAAGGCGGTGCGCAAGCTCAAGCACCCCAGCCGCTCGGACAAGCTGCGCAGCTTCATCGACACGTTGTAACGCACGTCGAGATCACCACTCAAAGGGGAGCCACTGGCTCCCCTTTTTGCTGGGCGAAACACACAGCGCAACTCGCGCAACGGACGAAAGAAATCGGCTCTGGTCGTGATGCCGATCCTGGCGGCGGCAATTTTTTAGTACCAATAACTCATATCAATGAGTGAAAATGACTACATGAATCAACCCAATCCGCCCTCATTCGCCCGCGCATCAAGCCTGCATCGGCGGGTCCTCCTGGCAGTTCTGTGCTCCGCAAGCAGCATGGCGTTCGCCCAAGGCAACATGTCATCACCCTTCTACGAAGATGCGCTGCAGCGCTTCGAGAAAAAAGACTACCCCGGTTCCATCATCCAGCTCAAGAACGCGCTGAAGCAAACCCCGAACAACCTGCCAGTGCAACTGCTGCTGGGCAAGGCGCTGCTGGAAAACGGCGATGTGGTGGCGGCCGAAGTTGCATTCAACGAAGCGCTGAGGCTCGGCGTCAATCGGGCCGAAGTGGTCGTCCAGTTGGGACAGTCCATGGTCGCCCAGGGCAAACAGCAGGACATGCTGTCCCATCCCGCCCTTCAACCCGCGGGCCTGCCCAATGGCATTCAGCTCAAGATGCACCTGTTGCGCGCAGGTGCTCAGGCCGATCTCGGACAGACCGCACCTGCCCTGCTGTCCATCGATGAAGCACGACGGCTGGACAACCGTTCGCCCGAGGTGTGGCTGGCCGAAGTGCCCATCCGGATCCGAAGCAGGCAGTTCACCGAGGCACTGCAAGCGGCGGATCGCGCGCTGGGCATTGCACCCCAACTGGCGGAAGCCCACTACCAGAGAGGTTCGATCCTGCATGTGCAGGGCGACTTGAACGGTGCGAGGGCCTCCTACACCCGGGCCTTGCAGCTGGATGCCGGCCACGCCGAAGCGCTGATCGCACAGATCGGCCTCCACCTGGACGCCAACCGGATGGACGACGCGGTGCGGGACGTGGCCACCTTGCGGCGCATCTCTCCCAAGGAGCCTCGGGGCTCCTATTTGAAGGCCTTGCTGGCTGAACGCCAGGGCCGTGTGCCAGAGGCCCAGGCAGCTCTGCGAGAAGTGACGGCGCTGCTCGACCCGGTCCCCATGTCATTCATGCGGTACCGCTCACAGTTGCTCATGCTCAACGGCCTGGCCCACCACGGGCTCAACGAGCCAGGAAAGGCCCGGCAATACCTGGAAGCATTCCTGCGCACCCAACCGAACAGCCCGGTCAGCCGACTGCTGGCGCGCATCTACCTCAGCACGGGCAGCGTGAACGAGGCAGGCACCTTGCTGGAGAACTACCTGAAAAGCCAGCCAGGCGATGGCCTGGCCAGCAACCTGCTGGGCTCGGTCTACATCGCCCAAGGCAAACACGCGCGAGCCGCCGCCCTCATGCAGCAAACGATCAAGTTGCAGGATTTGGCCGACTACCGGACCACCCTCGGCATGAGCCTGCTGGGCTCGGGCCAGACCACCGGTGCGCTGACCGAGCTGGAGGCCGCCTACAAAAAGGACCCCAAACAGCTGGCCGCTGCCATCGTGTTGTCACAGCTGTATCTGCACGAGGGCCAGCAGGCCAAGGGCCTGGCCTTGATCCAGACGCTGGTGAAGCAACAACCCGCCAACGCCAGCCTGCACAAGCTGCTCGGCATGGCTCTGGTGCAGAACGGCGACGCTCAGGCCGCTCGCGCCTCGTTCGAGAAAGCCGCCCAACTCTCACCCGAACTCACCCAGGCCCAGCTCCATCTGGTGCGACTCGACCTGGAGGCGCGCGCACTCCATGCGGCCGAACAGCGCCTCACGAGGCTGCTCAAGGCCAACCCGCGCAACACCGAAGCCCTGGCCGAGATGGCCCGCGTGGCCGACCTGCGCGGCAAAGCCGCTGAAGCGCAAACCTGGCTGGAGAAAGCCCGGGACAACTCGGGCCCGCGCGAGCTTCGATGGAACCTGGCACTGGTGGACCTTCATCTGCGCGCTGGTCGGCCAGAGCAAGCGCTGGCCGAGGCCAGGATCGCGCAGGGGAAATCGTCCGACAACATCACGGGTCTGCTGCTCTACAGCCGCGCTCAGTTGGCCATGGGCGACGCCCAAGGTGCACGCGGCACCCTCGGCAGAGCCACCCGCCTGGCCGACTTCGACGCCGATCTGCAGGTGGACATCGCGTCCCAGCAACTGGCGGCACACAACCCAGATGGTGCGTACTACAGCCTGGACAAGGCCCTCACCGGCCAGCCCGACTCCTTGCCCGCGCAGGTGCTGATGGCTCGTGTGGAGTTCCAGCGCGGTGAGGTTGCCAAGGCGGAGCAGCGTGCGCGCAGCATCGTGCAGAAGCATCCGCGTCGGGCAGTCGGTCACATGCTGATGGGGGATCTCGCCAGCGCTCAAAACCACCCGGGCCCAGCGCTGGAAGCGTTTCGCAAGGCACACGCCGTGGAGCCTTCGAGCGGCACCACCCTGCGGCTCATGCAGACGCTGGAAACGCAGGGCAACGACAAGGGCGCCCGGGAAGCCGCCACCCAGCGGCTTCGTCAGATGCCCAAAGACGCGGTCGTTCTGCACGCCCTGGCCGGCCTGCATGCGCGGGCTGGCCGGTACACCGACGCAGGCCATTCCTACCAGGCGCTGCTCCTGTTCCAGCCGCAAGATGTGTCTGCACTCAACAATCTGGCCAACGTGCAACTGAAGCTCGGTGACAAGGGCGCGCTCCAAACCGCCGAGAAGGCGCATGGCCTGGCACCCACCAACGCCCTGGTGATCGACACACTGGGCTGGGCACACCACCATTTCGGCCAGCACGATCTGGCTCTGAGCTTGCTGCGCGATGCCCGTCTGAGGGAGCCTGCCAACCCGGAAATCCGCTATCACCTGGCCAAGGTGCTGGTGCAGACTGGCCGCCAAGGCGAAGCCTTGGAAGAGTTGCGAGAAGCCATGAAATCCGGACGCCCGTTTGAAGGTGCCGGGGACGCGGAGCAACTGCTGAAGTCCCTGAACTGACGTCGGGATTCTTTACAGCCCAAGTTCATGGAGCTCGACAGCATGCGGTAACTGTTTGATTGTCCAAGCACTTTCTGATCTGGCCCGGTTCCTGCATGCCATCTTATTAATTACTTCTTTTTGACTATTTAAATACTTTCTATGAACAAACAAATCAATCTTTCAAACTACTTTTCAACACTTGCTGCAGCCTGCCTGCTGCTCGCAGGAGCTTCAGCCCAGGCCGCAACGAACTGGGCCGCCTCCTACGGCGGATGCGGAGACAGCGGCAACGTGGTGGCCGCAGCGGGCAGTTTCGGCACGTGCGGCAGCAGTGGGGTTGAAGTGCGGGCCACCTCGATCATCAGTTCGAGCATCACGGACGCCACCGTGAGGGCCTGGAGCGGTGGCCTGGGCGTTCAGAACGTGAACGAATCCAACACGAACGGCCCACACGCCTTGGACAACGCGAGCGGACTGGACGCACTGATCTTCAAGTTCACCGAGGCGGTTTCCCTGACCAGCCTCACGCTGGGGTGGAATGGTCATGACAATGCCGTGAGCAGCGGCGGCGTGAGTTACAACGATTCCGACGTGTCGATCTATGCGTGGACTGGCGCGTCCGCCACGCCAACGAGCTATGCGTCTTCTGTTGCTGGCTGGGTGTTGATTGGCGACTACTTCAACGTCGGCACCCAATCCGGCAACACGCAGGGGGTTTCCACCCCTGTTTTTTCGAGCTACTGGCTCGTGAGCGCCTACGGGGCGGGCAGCACCAGCACCACCGATGCGTTCAAGGTGCTGTCGCTCGCGGGCACCTACTGCGGCGCCCTGTGTGCACCTCCCGGTAGCGACGTGCCGGAGCCCGGTTCACTCGCCCTCATGGCCATGGGCGCTTTCGGTTTGATGGCTGCTCGCCGCCGCCAGAAGATTCCCGTCGTCTGAATCCCACCGGCCTTGAGCCTGGTCATGCGAGAGGGAGCCCGAGCGGCTCCCTTTTTTGTGTGGCATTCAGGCGCGGCGATCACGCCCGCGGCAAGGTCACCGTCACAGACAGCCCCGGTCGTGCATTGCGCACGGCCAATGTGCCGCCATGCGCCTGCGCCACCAGCCGGCACAGGTAGAGGCCCAAGCCCACACCGCCGGCATTGCGCGTGCGGGCGGTATCGGGGCGGAAGAAGGCCTGGGCGAGATGTGGCAACTGGTCTTCCGGCACGCCAGGGCCGTGATCGCGCACCTCGATCTCGATGCCATGCCCGCCTTCACCCATGCGCCGCATGTGCAGCTCCGGCGCAAGCGCAGCGCCCGCGCCGTGACGCAATGCGTTGTCCAGCAGGTTGCGCAGCAACAGCCGGACGCGGACGCGGTCCAGCGGCAAGGTGGGCAGGTGTGCTGCCATGTGCAGATGGATGCGCCCGGCCGCGGGCTGGGTGGGGGCGAGTTCGTCAATCACTTCGCGAGCAAGCTGAGCGGCATCGGTGGGCTCCCGGTGCAGGGCCTGGTGGCGTCCGGCCAGGCGTTCACTCTCCAGCAGATCGCTGATGAGCTGGGCCATTTCAGCCAGGTCTCGCAGCAGGGCGTCGCGTTGCGGCGCGACATCTGCCGTGTCGGGCAGCAGCTCGGTGTTGAGCCGGGCGCGCGTGAGCGGACTGCGCAACTCGTGGCTGATGGCCAGCAGCAGTGCACGCTGGGCTTCCAGCATCTGGTGGATGTCCTGGCCCATGGTGTTGATGGTCACGGCCAGCTCCCCCAGCTCGTCGTGGCGGCGCGACGGCGGCAGAGCGATGGCTTGACCAAACTCGCCGGCGCCAAAACGCATGGCGCCGGCGCGGATGTCGTCCAGCGGGCGCAGCAAGCGGCGCGCATACAGCCACGCCAGAGCGGTGATGAGCAGCAAGGCCGTGAGGGCAAAGCCAAACAGGCGCGGACGGCGCTCGAACGCGGTCTCGTTCAAGCCGAAGGTGATGGTGTGTCCGTCGGCGCTCGCGCGCTTGAGCAGCGCATCCCAGTCGCGGTCGTCACCCCAATCGTGACGATCCCCTTCGCGAGCGGGCTTGCGTCGGCCCTGCAGGGCCTCCAGGCCCGGGTGTGAGCGCCAGTTCACCTGGGGGCCGCTGATGTCGATGGTGATCACGGGCAGGCGCGACACGATGGCTTGCGCGCGCTGAATCTCGGGTGTGCCAGCGGGTGCCACGTCCGCAGCCAGGCGGCTCACGTAGTCCATGAGGAGCGGACGCGCCGCTTCTCGCCAACCGAGTGAAAACGCCTTCTGCGCGCCGCTGATGAAGATGAATGCCACCGACAGCGCCAGCAGCAGAAACACCGCCAGCAGGCGCAGCTTGATGGAGTGGCGCAGGCGGCGCAGCCAGGTCATGGGGGTGTGGGCCCGAGGCGACGCAGCGCGAGCGAGTAGCCGGCGTTGCGCAAGGTCTTGATGCAGTCCAGCGGCTCGAGTTTCTTGCGCAGGCGGCTCACCACGATGTCCACCGCGCGGGTGTAGAGATCGGCTTCGTGGCCGCGCAACTGGTTGAGGATGTCGTCTCGGGTGAACACGCGCCCGCTCTCTCGCGCCAGCAGGTGCAGCAGCTCAAACTCGGTACCGGTGAGATCCACCATCTCGCCCTGGCGGGTCACGCTGCGGCGCGCCGGGTCGATGGTGAGGCCCTCGAAAGCCAGCACGTCTGGCACCGCAGCACCATTGGCCGGCCCGTTGTGACCGTTTCGACGCCGCAGCATGGTCTGGATGTGGGCCACCAGTTCGCGGGGCTCGAAGGGTTTGGGCAGGTAGGCGTCGGCGCCGAGCTCCAGGCCGACCACGCGATCCATCACGTCGCCACGCGCGGTCAGCATGACGATGGGAATGTCGCTTTCCTTGCGGATGGTGCGGCAGAGTTCGAAGCCATCCATCTCGGGCAGCATGACGTCGAGGATGGCGGCGTCAAACACGCCACTGCGCAAGCGCGCCAGGCCTTCGCTGGGTTTGAGTGCATGAGTGAGTTGAAGCTCGAACCGCTGGAAGTAGGTGGCCAGCGGCGGCCCGAGCTGTTCGTCATCGTCAATGAGCAGTACACGGTGCATGCGGCATTCTCACACTGCGTTGCTGTGGATGGCGTGGCGCCATCAGCTGCGGCCAAACCAGCCCCTGCGCTTTTGCATCAGTTCGCGCACCTCGGCCTGCTGGGTCGGGTTGAGGCTGTCGTAGAAGTCGGCCATGGCGTTGATCACGTCGGGGCTGCTCACCTGTACCACGCGGGTTTTCTCGTCCAGCAGGCTCAGTGCGCGGGCGCGATCGAATTTCTCGCCGGCCACCAGTTGGCGCACCTCGGCGCGCGGGTCGGTGGTCTGACCGATGAAGGCGGCGCGTTGCGCCTGCAGCTTGTCGGCCAGCACACCGAGCTTCTGCTGCTGCTCGGCGGTGAGGTCGAGCTTCTTCGTCACACGGTCGATGACCTTGCCGCGCATCTCGGTCATGCGCTCGGCGCTCATGGGGCCGTGTTCATGGTGGCCGCGCGTGCCGCAAGCGGTGAGGCCACCCACGGCGATGGTGACGCCGGTCAGGGCGATGAGGGAACGTTTGATCCAGGGATTCATGACGGTGTCCTTGATGGGGAGGGGTTGAACATGACCGTGATGGTGCCGACACCCCGCTCGCGCGTCGTCTCAAGGCGGTTTCGGTTTGTTTCGTTTCATGTCGGGCGGGATCACCGCACAATCCGACCACCGCGCCACTCCGGCGCCACGGAGCGCCCGCATGAAAGCCACCCTGCTGAAACGTCTGTTGATCCTGGGCCTGACAGGCCACTGCGCGTTGGCACTGGCCACGGGCAACAAGTCAGAGCCCGTGGACTGTTCGAAGGCACCCGGCACCCAGAGCGCGCTGAACGCCTGCGCCTTTCAGGATTTCGAGAATGCCACCGCCGCTTACAGCACGGCCTACAAGACCCTGTCGCAGAGCGTGGGCAACCCGCAGCGAAAGCTGCTTCGCCAGGTGCAGACCGAGTGGATTCAGTACCGCGTGAAAGCGTGTGAGTTCGAGAAAAGCGGCATCGAGGGAGGCAGCGCCGCACCCATGGTCAACTGGCAGTGCCAGGCGCGCATGACCCGCGAGCGCACCGCCGAGTTGCAGCGGTTTCTGGATTGCAGGGAAGGCGACTTGAGCTGCGTGCGGCAGCCCAGGTAAGTCCGGGGGCAGCGACCCGCGCAGCGGCGGAGCGGCTCGGATCACCAGGCTTCGGTGTCGACTTCGCGGTTGGCCTGCTCGTTGTAGCGGTTGCCTTTGACGGTCTGCTGGTTGATCAACGCGTCCAGTTTGGCCATGGTGGCCACATCCAGCTTCACATCCGCCGCGCCGATGTTCTCGCGCAGGTGGTCTTCGCGCGCCGTGCCGGGAATGGGCAGGATGTCGTTGCCCAGGTGCAGCAGCCATGCGATGGCCAGCTGGGCGGGCGTGCAACCCACCTCGCGCGCGATGGCCTGGAACGGGGCCAGCAGCTTGAGGTTGGCAGCGTAGTTGTCGGGCGCAAAACGCGGCATGGTGCGGCGGATGTCCTTGGCGTCCAGCGTGCCCACATCGATCTCGCCGCACAGGAAACCACGCGCCACCGGGCTGAACGCCACGAAGGCCACGCCGAGTTCGCGGCAGGCTTGCAACACCGCGATCTCGGGGTTGCGCGTCCACAGCGAATACTCGGTCTGCAATGCGGTGATCGGGTGCACCGCGTGGGCGCGGCGCAGCGTGGAGGCCGACACCTCGCTCAAGCCGATGGTCTGGATCTTGCCCGCACGCACAAGGTCGCTCAGCGCGCCCACGCTCTCCTCGATCGGCACTTGCTTGTCCCAGCGGTGCAGGTAGTAGAGGTCGATCACATCGGTCTTCAGGCGTTTGAGTGCGGCCTCGCAGGTGGCGCGGATCGTCTCGGGTCGACCATCGATCACGCGCACCAGTTTGCCGTCGCCCGCCAGGTCCACACCCTGCATGCCGCACTTGCTGGCCAGCGTGAACTCGCTTCGGCGCTTTGAAAGAGCCTTGCCCACCAGCGTCTCGCTCACACCAAAGCCGTAGAGCGCTGCAGTGTCGAAATGCGTAACGCCCTGGTCCAGCGCAGACAGCAACAGACGCTCGGCTGCATCGGGTGTGACGGGCGCACCGTAGGCATGGCAGATGTTCATGCAGCCCAGGCCCAGGGCCGAGACTTTGAAGGGGCCGAGTTGTCGTTGTTGCATGGCTTCAGCCGTTCGCGTTCAACTGCTGTTCCAACTGGTGCAGCACTTCGTAGCAAGCAAAAACACTGGCCACGCTCGAGTTGGGCTCGCGGCCTTCGCGGATGGCGGCGAAGAATTCGCGGTCCTGCAGCTCGATGCCGTTCATGCTCACCGCCACCTTCGACACATCGATCTTTTCTTCCTTGCCGGTGAACAGGTCGTCGTAGCGCGCGAGGTAGGTCGCGGTGTCGCCGATGTATCGGAAAAAGGTGCCCAGCGGGCCGTCGTTGTTGAAGCTCAGGCTGAGCGTGCAGATGGCGCCATTGGCGGCCTTGAGCTGGATGCTCATGTCCATCGCAATACCGAGTGCGGAGTGGATCGGTCCCTGGATGGCGTTGGCCTGCACGATCGGACTGCCGCACTGGTAGGCGAACAGATCAACCGTGTGTGCGGCGTGGTGCCACAGCAGGTGGTCGGTCCAGCTGCGTGCCTGGCCCAGCGCGTTGGTGTTGGTCCGGCGGAAAAAGTAGGTCTGCACATCCATCTGCTGGATGTTGAACCGCCCGGCCTTGATCTCGTTGTGCACGTGCTGGTGGCTGGGGTTGAAGCGGCGGGTGTGGCCGCACATCGCAACCAGCCCGGTCTTCTTCTGTTCTTGCACCACGGCCTGCGCACCCGCCAGGCTGTCGGCCAGCGGAATCTCCACCTGCACATGCTTGCCGGCCTTCAGGCAGGCCAGGGTCTGCTCGGCGTGCATCTGCGTGGGCGTGCACAGGATGACGGCGTCGAGCTCCTTGAGCGCGAGCGAATCGGACAGCTCGGTGGTGACGTGCTTGATGCCGTACTTGGCCGCCACTTCCTTCGTCTTGTCGAGATCGCGGCTGATCAGCGAGATGACTTCAACGCCGTCGATGTTCTTGATGCCGTCCAGGTGCTTGATGCCGAAGGCACCGGCGCCTGCGAGGGCGACTTTGATGGTTTTTGTCATGTCAGGTGTTCTCCAGAATCAGGTGGCCCACCGCCGTGTTCGAGGCAGGCACATGGTAGAAGCGGCGCACAGCCTTGGGCTTGGGCCCACCGGCCGCGTCGGCCATGGCGCCACGCGCGATCAGCCACATCACGAGCTCGATGCCCTCGCTGCCGGCTTCGCGCACGTAGTCGATGTGCGGGATGCTCGCCGCGGCTTCGGGGTCGTTGATCAGCTTGTCGAGGAACTCGTTGTCGAAGTCCTTGTTGATCAGGCCGGCGCGTGGACCCTGCAGCTGGTGGCTCATGCCGCCCGTGCCCCAAATCTGCACATTGAGGTCTTCATCGAAACTCGCCACCGCCTTGGCAATCGCCTTGCCGAGGTTGTAGCAGCGCCGCCCGCTGGGCACGGGGTACTGCACCACGTTGACCGCGAACGGGATCACCGGACAAGGCCAGGCCTGGGGCTGGCCGCACATCAGCGAGAGCGGCACAGTCAGGCCGTGGTCCACGTCCATCTTGTTGACGATGGTGAGGTCAAAGTCCTGCTGGATGACCGACTGCGCGATGTGCGCGGACAGCGCCGGATGGCCGATGACCTTGGGCACCGGGCGCGGGCCCCAGCCTTCGTCGGCCGGCTGGTACTCGGCCGCCGTGCCGATGGCGAAGGTGGGAATGATGTCCAGGCTGAAGGCTGTGGCGTGGTCGTTGTAGACCAGAAAGATCACATCGGGTTTGTTGTCCTTCATCCACTGCTTGCCGAACTCGTAGCCCTGGAACACGGGTTGCCAATACGGCTCCTGCGTCTTTCCGAGGTCGAGCGCAGCGCCGATGGCGGGCACGTGGGAGGTATAGACGGATGCGGTGATGCGTGCCATGTCAGTTCACTTTCTTTCCAGCGGAGCCTTGCGGCTGGCGGTGCGCCTGCGCGTCCCCTCCTTCACCGATCACGCGGTTGCCGTCGGCCGAGCGGCCACCGGCGATCATCATGTTGCGGTACTCGTCTTCGGTCATGCCGGTCATGGAGCCCGCCATCTGCTGAAAGCTCTTGCCGTCGGTGGCGCCGATCTTGGCGAGGAAATAGATGTTGCCGCCCAGACGGATGCACCAGTTGAGGTCGCGCGCGAGCACGGCCAACTTCTGCTCTTCCGTCATGTCCCATTCGTTCAAGTAAGCGCGCTCGTCCTTCTTGAATCGCTCGCGGTTCTCGGCCTTCATGAGGCTCATGCAGAACTGGTTGAGCCAGTAGCCCTTGCGGGATTGTTCTGCGTCGAAGATGGTCGTGCCGGGCACGTCGAGGTAGGGTTTGTCGAGTGCCATGTCAGACCTCCTCTGGCCAATACAACTTCATGGGGTTGTCCACGAGAAGTTTTTTCTGCGCCTCGGCCGAGGGCGCGATTTGCGGAATGAAATCCACCAGCAGACCGTCGTCGGGCATGTGGTCCTTGAGGTTGGGGTGCGGCCAGTCGGTGCCCCAGAGCACGCGGTCAGGGAACTCCTCGATCACCTTGCGCGCGAACGGCACCACGTCCTGGTAAGCCGCCTGTTCGCCGTTCAGGGCCTTGGGGCCGGTCACGCTCAAACGCTCGGGGCAGCTCACCTTGCTCCACACATTGGGGTGCTGGCGCATGAACTTCAGGAACAGCTCGAACTCGGGGCCGTCCACCGGCTTGCCCACGTCGGGACGGCCCATGTGGTCCACCACCACGGTGGTGGGCAGCGCGGTGAAGAAGTCCCACAGCTCGGGCAAGTCCACCGCCTCGAAATAGATCACCACGTGCCAGCCCAGCTTCTGGATGCGGGCGGCGATCTCCATCAGCTCGTCCTTGGGCGTGAAGTCCACCAGGCGCTTGACGAAGTTGAACCGCACGCCGCGCACGCCGGCTTTGTGCAGGGCCTGCAGCTCGTCGTCGCTCACGCTGCGCTTGACGGTGGCCACACCGCGCGCCTTGCCGTCGCTGTGCACCAGCGCATCGACCAGCGCGCGGTTGTCGGCGCCGTGGCAGGTGGCCTGCACCACCACGTTGCGCGCAAAGCCGAGGTGGTCGCGCAGCGCGAACAGTTGGGCTTTGCTCGCGTCACACGGCGTGTACTTGCGCTCCGGCGCATAGGGAAATTCGGCGCCGGGGCCGAACACGTGGCAGTGCGCGTCCACAGCGCCGGCGGGCAGTTGGAAGCGCGGCTTGCTGGGGCCCGTGTACCAGTCGAGCCAGCCGGGGGTTTTGGTGAAGTCTCCGGATGTCGGATTTGTCATGTCAGGCTTTCAATCGAAGTACTTGAGACCGGCCTTCTCGAGCGGCTCACGCATCTTGTACATGTCCAGCCCCAGCACCCCGCTGGCCAGCTTGGCCCGCTTCTCGCCTTCAAAACTCTCGCGGTGCTGCGCAGCTTCGAGCGTGGTCACGGCACGCGCGGCCGGCACACACACCACACCATCGTCGTCGGCCACGACCACGTCGCCCGGCGTCACCAGCATGCCGGCACACACCACGGGGATGTTCACCGAGCCGATGGTGGCCTTGATGCAACCTTTGCTGCTGATGGCCTTGCTCCACACCGGGAAACCCATCTTCTGCAGCTCTTTCACGTCGCGCACACCGGCGTCGATGATGAGCGCGCGCGCGCCACGCGCCTGGAAGCTGGTGGCCAGCAGGTCGCCAAAGTAGCCATCGGTGCATTCGGCTGTGATGGCGGCCACCACGATGTCGCCGGGCTGGATCTGTTCTGCCGCCACATGCAGCATCCAGTTGTCGCCCGGGTGCAGCAGCACGGTGACTGCCGTGCCGCTCACCTGGCAGCCCGGGTAGATCGGGCGCATGTAGGGTTTGAGCAGGCCCACGCGGCCCATTGCCTCGTGCACCGTGGCCGAGCCGAGCGCGGCCAGGCCGTCGGCGGCTGCGCGGTCCGCGCGTTTGATGTTGCGGTAAACAACGCCGAGTTCGTACATGTCAGATCCCCTTTGCCTTCAGTCGCGAATCGAGTCGAGTGAACACCCGGCGCACATTGCCTTCGTAGATCTGGTGCTTGTCGTCCGCACTCAGGATCTTCGAGCCTTCGATGTAGCGCTTGGTGTCGTCGTAATAGTTGCCCGTGGTCGGGTCGATGCCGCGCACCGCGCCGATCATCTCGCTGGCGAACAGCACGTTCTTCACCGGGATCACGGTGTTGAGCAGGTCGATGCCGGGCTGGTGGTAGACGCAGGTGTCGAAGAACACGTTGTTCATCACGTGCGTGTCCAGCAGCGGCTTCTTCATCTCCTGCGCCAGGCCGCGGAAGCGGCCCCAGTGGTAAGGCACCGCACCGCCGCCGTGGGGGATCAAAAACTTCAGCGTGGGGAAGTCCCTGAACAGATCGCCCTGGATCAGCTGCATGAAGGCCGTGGTGTCGGCGTTGAGGTAGTGCGCGCCAGTGGTGTGGAAACACGCGTTGCAACTGGTGCTCACGTGGATCATGGCCGGCAGGTCGTGCTCGACCATCTTCTCGTAGATGGGGTACCAGTGCCGGTCGGTCAGCGGCGGGCTGGTCCAGTGGCCGCCCGACGGATCGGGGTTCAGGTTGATACCCACCGCACCGTATTCCTTGACGCACTTCTCCAGTTCGGGAATGCAGGTGGCTGGGTCAACGCCGGGTGACTGAGGCAGCATGGCCACCGGCACGAAGTGGTCGGGGAACAGCTCGCTCACGCGAAAACAAAGTTCGTTGCAGATGGCGGCCCAGGTGCTCGACACGTTGAAGTCGCCGATGTGGTGCGCCATGAAGCTCGCACGCGGGCTGAACAGCGTGATGTCGCTGCCGCGCTCCTTCATGAGCTTGAGCTGGTTGGTCTCGATGGACTCGCGCAACTCGTCGTCGCTGATTTTCAGATCGTCGACTTTGGGCATGGCCGCCGGGTCTTTGATGCCGGCGATCTGCGCGTTGCGCCAGTTCTCCAGCGCCTTGGGTGCCGTGGTGTAGTGGCCGTGGCAATCGATGATGAGGCTCATGTTGTCTCCTGGGTGTCTTGTTGTGGTCTGAAAAGGCTCACGCGGGCTCCATGCCCTGTCGTCGCTTGGCATCGGTCGCCTGCGGCGCGGCCATGTACGCCAGCAGGGCGCTCACGGCCTCGGCGTGGGTCGTGTGCACCGGGATGCCAGCGGAAAACGTGGTGACGATCTGGATGGCCGCAGGCAAGGGGCCAGCTATTGCGATGCCGGCCACGCCGAGCAGTTCGCTGAGCTGCTGGAAACCCAGCTCCACCTCGCCGCGGGCCACCAACGAGGCCACCGGCACGCCGGGTGGCGCCTGAACGATGCGGCCCTGGATTTGCTCGGTGATGCCCCAGCGCTCGAACAATTTCGCCAGCGCGACACCGCTGGGCCCGGTGGAATAACTGATGCTGCGCGCGGCCAGCACGGCGCTGCGCACCGCGTCTTCGGAGCCCAGATCGGGCACAGGTGCACCGGCGCGCACGGCCACCGCCACGCCCGAGCGCACCAGGTCCACCCGGCTGCCGGGCCGCAGGTGACCGCTGGCGACCAGCTTGTCGATGGCATCCATCGCGAGGATCACGACGTCGAAGGCTTCACCGGCCTGCACCCGCCGGGCGGCGTCCACACCGCCCACCGATTCGATCGCCACCGACACGCCGCTGGCAGCCTCGAAGCCCGCCACCAGTTCGGCCAGCACCTGGCGCGTCGCCATGGACGAGATGCCATTGAGGCGGGTGTTGACAGGGGGGGTGGCAGAGGTATTTGGCATGGGCTTGGGACAAGTTGGTGGATTGTGAACCCTGCCTCTTCGCGAGAAAAGTCACATGACTGGCTAGCAGCTAGAACGAAATTACATAACTATGATCAACACCTGTTTCCACCTTCCGTTCGCCTGTCAGCACCATGGACCTCAAGCAACTCGAATACTTTGTCCGCGTGGCCGAGCTGGGCAGTTTCACGCGGGCTTCGATGGCGTTGAATGTGGCGCAGCCCGCGCTCTCGCGCCAGGTGCGCCAGCTCGAAGTGGAACTGCGGCAAAACCTGCTGGTGCGCAACGGACGGGGTGCCACCCCCACCGAAGCGGGCAAGCTGCTGCTGGCCCATGGCCGAGGCATCCTGCACCAGGTGGAGCGCGCGCGTGAAGAGCTGGGCCGCGTGCGCGGCGCGCTCGCCGGGCGCGTGGCCATCGGCCTGCCACCCAGCCTCGCGCGGGTGCTCATGGTGCCGCTCACGCGCGCTTTCCGCGCGCAACTGCCCGAGGCCAGCCTGTCCATCAGCGAAGCGCTGTCGGTCACCATGCTGGAGTGGTTGACCACCGGGCGGCTGGACATCGCCGTGCTCTACAACGCACAACCCGCCGCCGAGATCGACATCCACCCGCTGCGCGACGAAGAGTTGCTGCTGGTGGAGCCGCGCCCACCCGGCCTGAGCGAAGACCCACCCACCGCCATCAGCCTGCGCGAGGTGGCCAGCATGCCGCTGGTGATCCCCAGCCGGCCCAACGCGATCCGCATGCAGGTGGAAACCGAGATGGCCAACATCGGCTGCCGGCCCACGGTGGCGCTGGAGATCGACGGCGTGTCGGCCATCCTCGACCTGGTGGCCGACGGGGCAGGTGCCGCTCTGCTCTCGCGCAACGCCGTGGCCAGTTCGATCCGGCCGTCGGCCTACCGCATCCGCTCCGTCAGCCCGCCACTGAAGACGCGGCTGAGCCTGGCCACCAGCTCACAGCGCCCGGCCACGCTCACACAGCAGAAGACGCTGGACCTGATCCGCCAGACGCTGGACGCGCTCAACGCCCGCTGACACTCAGCCCAGCCAACCGGCGCTGTGGCGCATCAGCCAGAGGATGGCGCTGAGCGTGAAGAACGAGGCCACGGTGGTGGCCAGGAGCGCCGCCGCGGTGAAACCCTCGAAGCCGTGACGCTGCGCCAGCAGCGGGTAGATGCCCAGCATCGGCATGGCCGCCGAGAGCACGGCGGCGGCGCGCAACTCGCCCTGCACCGCGGGCAGCCCGAGCAAGGGCAGCAGTGCGACGGCGCCAAACACCGCCAGCGGATGCAGCAGCAGCTTGCCCGCGCTGATCAGCGCCACCTGCCGGCGAAGGCCGCGCACCTGCAAGCCCACCAGCGTGCCGCCGATGACAAACAGCGCGATGCCGCTGCTGGCCGCGGAAAACAGCGTGACCGTGCGGGCCACCACGGTCGGCAGTTGCCAGTCGAACAGCGCGACCACGAAGCCGGCCAGGATGGCCACGATCATGGGGTTGCGCACCAGGCGCGCGCCGGTCTGCCGCAGGGCTTGCGTGAGCGAGAGGCGCTCGCCCTCGTGCGCGCCAGCATCGGCCAGCGTGAACAGCAGCGGCAGCTTGATCAGGTTTTCCACGATCAGGTTGAGCGCCAGGATCACCCCGGCCAGCGGCCCGAAGGCCAGCAACATGACCGGGTAACCCACGTAACCGCTGTTCGAGCAGCTCATGCCCATGGCCATGTAGGCGCTTTCGGTCAGGCCCTTGCGCTGCACCTTGAGCGCGAATGCCAGCGCACCCAGCAGCACCAGCACCGAGCCCGCCGCGAAAGCCAGCAGGTAGCCCGGGTGCACCACCTCGCGCAGCGGGCGCGAAGCCAGTGAATTGAACAGCAGCGCCGGTATCGCGATCTGGATCACGAAGCGACCAAGCACGCGCATGTCGGCCTTGTCGAAGATGCGCCAGCGAACGCAGGCGAAGCCGGCTGCGATGCAGAGGTAGATCGGGCCGGTGATGGCCAGGATGTCGAGCACGCTGCGGGTCCGCGCTCAGGTCTTGCTGCCCGGCCCGCGCGCGGCGAGCAGGCGGTCGGCCCATTCCTGCCACGGCGGGCTCGGTGCCAGGCCGTCGAAATGGCCGGCGCGCGCCTGGGCAGCCATCCAGTCGTGCTTGCCGGCGATGGCCTCGGCCATGAAGGGCTCGAAGCCGGCCTCGCGCACGGTGTGCGCCGCCTCGCGCATTTCCTCGGCGCGGCGCTGGCCGTGCTTTGCCACACGACTGAAGAAGTAGCTGCCTTGCTGTTGCCAGTCAATGCCGGGAAACGTTTCCTGCAGCGTGGCGATCATGGCGTCTTCCACGCCGTGGTGGCGCGCCGTCGCATAGCTCTCCAGCACCAGGGCCTCCAGGCCCTTGATCATCACGCTGCGGCACATCTTGGTGGCCGAGGCCACGCCGATGCGCTCGCTCACCACCTGCACCTCCATGCCCCAGGCCCGCAGTTGGTCGGCCAGCTCGGCTGCGTGCAGCCCACCCAGCAGCATCGGCACACGCAGCCCGTGCGGAGGCACCGAGGTCATCACACCGGCTTCCACACAGCGTCCACCCGCCGCATCCACCAGCCCGGCGGCCCGCTGCTTGGTGCCGGGCGAGGCGGAGTTCAGGTCGAGAAAGAAGGCATCGGGCTGGACGTGGGCCGCGACGTCATGGGCCACCGCCAGGGTGCCGGATGCGGTGACGGCGGAGATCACCAACGTGGCTTGGGCGCACAACTCGGCCGCGCTGGCGCAGGTCTGCACGCCCTGTGCCGCTGCAACGGCCTGCAACTCGCTGCGCTGATCGGGGTCGGCGAGCTTCAAGTCCCACACCCCGACCCATTCGACCCCGGCGTCCTTCAGGCCGGCCGCGAAGATGCGGCCCACCTCGCCGTAGCCCACGATGCCGACGCGCTGCACCGCCATCCAGGCCTCACTGTTTTGGAATGCCGGCGCGCTCGATCACGGCGCCCCAGCGGCGGATGTCGGAGGCCAGCAGCGCGGCGGTCTGCTCGGGGGTGGACGCACGCGCGTCGATGTTGAGCCCGCGCAATTTCTCGCGCACAGCCGGGTCGGCCAGCGCCGCGGCGATCTCGCGCTGCAGGCGATCCACCACAGGACGCGGCGTCTTCGAGGGTACGGCCAGTGCGTTCCACGACGAGGCCACGAACTCCTTCACACCCGACTCCAGCGCGGTGGGCACATCGGGCAGCACGATGGAGCGCTTCTCGCCGGTCACGGCCAGGGCGCGCAGGGCTCCGCTCTGGATGTGCGTGAGCATGGGCGAGAGAATCTCGACCGCCACATCGACCTGCTGGCCACGGATCGCACCGATCAGCTCGGGTGTGCCTTTGAACGGCACGACCTGGGCCTCGATATCGGCCGTGCTCTTGAACAGTTCGGCGGCCAGGTTCTGCGTGCTGCCGATGTTGATGCTGCCCACGTTGAGCTTGCCGGGGTTGGCCTTTGCGAAGGCCACCAGCTCTTTCAGGGTCTTGTGTGGCGAGTTCGCCGGCACGATCACGGCGATGTCGAAGTAGCCCAGCGTGGACACGGGCGTGAAGTCCTTGACGGTGTCGAACGGCAGGCTCTTGAACAGGCCGGCGGTGACTGCGGTGCCGTTGGACATCAGGAACAGGGTGTGGCCATCGGGCTCCGAGCGCGCCACGGTTTCGGCCGCGACCACACCGCCGGCACCAGGGCGGTTTTCGATCACCACCGGCTGCTTGAGCAGATCGGCAAGCTTGGAGGCCACGATGCGCGCGGTCAGGTCGCCCACGCCACCAGCGGCGAACGGCACGACGATGCGAAGGTTCTTCGACGGAAAGGCCGCCTGGGCCTGGGCCGGTGCGGCCATGCCGAAGGCAGCAGCGGCGATACCGGCACCCAGAACGGTGCGGCGCGTGAGGTGTTTCAGGCTTGTTTTCATGTGCGTGTCATCCTACGAATTGAACCAGCCAGAGGGAGATGCCCGGGAAACTCAACAACAGCAAGGTGCGGAACACGTCGCTGATCAGGAAGGGCATCACGCCCTTGTAGCTCTCGCTGATCGGCACATCCTTGGCCATGCCGTTCACCACATAGACGTTCAGACCCACGGGCGGAGCCAGCAGGCCGAAGCCCACCGTCATCAGCACCATGATGCCGAACCAGATCGCCACCGATTCCTGCGACATCCCGAAGTCCAGCCCGATGACCACGGGGAAGAAGATCGGAATGGTCAGCAGGATCATGGAGAGCTCGTCCATCACGGCGCCGAGCACCACGTAGAACAGCATGATCCCGGCAACCACCATCACAGGCGAGACGTTGAGGCCCTGCACCACCTCGGCCAGCTGAGCCGGCACCTGGGTCAGCGCCAGCGAGGTGTTCATCATGTCCGCACCGATGAAGATCAGAAAGATCATGGCGCTGGCAGCAGCGGTGGAGTAGAAGCACTGACGGATCTTGGCCAGCGTGAGTTCGCGCTTGAGCATTGCGGCCACGAAGGTCGCCGCCGCGCCCACGCCCGCGCCCTCGGTGGGCGTGAACAGGCCACCGTAGATGCCACCGAAGACGATCAGGAACACGATGGCGATTGGCGCCACGCCGATGAAGGCTTCCATCGTGAGCTTGGCCTGCTCTTCGTGCTCGGGAGCATGGCCCGGCACCAGCCGCACATAGACCGCAATCGCGATCATGTAACCCACCATCGCGATGATGCCCGGCACCATGGCTGCAGCAAACAGCTTGGCGATGTTCTGCTCGGTCAGGATGGCGTAGATCACCAGCGGCACCGAGGGCGGGATCAGGATGCCCAGCGTGCCGCCCGCGGCTAGCGTGCCGGTGGACAGGCGCCCGGAGTAACCGTGGCGCTTCATCTCGGGCAGCGCCACCGAGGTGATGGTGGCGGCCGTGGCCACCGACGAACCGCAGATGGCACCGAACCCAGCACTGGCCAGCACCGCCGCCATGGCCAGCCCGCCCTTGAAGCGGGAGGTGACCACGCTGGCAAACTGGAACAGGGCCTTGGAGATGCCGCCTTGTGTGGCGAAGTTGCCCATCAGGATGAACAACGGGATCACCGACAGGTCGTAGCTGGCGAAGCGTGCGAAAGCCGCACCGTTGAGGTTGTTGAAGAACGGTGGCCAACCCACCTGAAAGATGTAGCCGAAACAGCCGGCCGAAAACATGGCGATCGCGATCGGCACGCGAATGGCCATCAACACCAGCATGGTGGCGAAGATCATCCCCGCCAGTGACAAAGAACTCATGCGCCCTGCTCCGAAAAATTGCCAAAGATGGTCTGCGTCCAGGCAATCACGCCGGTGAGGATCAGGGGCGGCACCATGAGGGCGTAGACGATCCACTCAGGGAAGGCCAGCATCATGGTGGTGGTTTGTGCGCTGTAGGCACTCATGCCGCCCACCCCGGTGCGCCAGGCCAGCAGCAGCATGGCGCCGCCCAGCAGAAAACTGCCAAAGCGGTCGAGCTGGGCGTTCGCCCCATCAGACAGCTTGGTGGTGAAGAAATCGACAATGATGTTCTCGCGCTTGAGCTGGCACCAGGGCAGGAACATGGCAACGGCTGCACCCGCCGTCACTGCCGTGAGTTCGTAGTCACCGACCAGCGTGACGCCGATGGTGTTGCGCCCGATCAGGCTCACGCAGGTGATCAGGGTGATCAGCGTGAGCAGCACGCCGGCCAGGATCGCGCTGGCACGGGCCAGCAAGGACAGTAACTTCAATTTTTCACCTTCAACAAAAAAGAAACCGGCTGCCAGCCGCCGGTTTCGGCGATGGGGAGCCGGTCGTGCAGGCCCCGGACACGATACCCCCGGGGCCGGCCGGAATTATCGCTGCCCCTTACTTCTGGTTCTTTGCGATCAGGGCGCGCGCCTCCGACACCAGCTTGGCGCCGTCGATGTTCTTGCCCTTCATCTCGTTGATCCAGTCGGTCTCCACCGTGGCGGCGGTGCGCCTCCAGCGTTGGGTCTCGGCGATGTCGAGCGCCACGATGTTGTTGCCGGCCTTCTCGGCGATGGCGCGGCCTGCCTTGTCGCCTTCGTCCATGGCGCGCCCGAAGAAAGCCGCCGTCTCGATGCCCGAGTTCTTGTCGATCACCGCCTTGAGGTCGGGCGGCAGCTTGTCGTAGGCCGCCTTGTTCATGGAGAACGCAAAGGTCTGCGTGTACAGGCCTTCCTTGCCGGCAAAGGTGGTGTGGTTCTTCACCAGTTCGGTCACCTTCAGCGAAGGCGTGACTTCCCACGGAATGGTGGTGCCGTCGATGGTGCCCTTGGAGAGCGCGTCGGTCACGGCGGGCACGGGCATGCCCACGGGGGTGGCGCCCAGCTTGGTGAGCATGTTGCTGATGATGCGCGAGCCGCCGCGCACCTTCATGCCGCGCAGGCTCTCCAGGCCGATCACGGGCGTCTTGGTGTGAAACAGTCCCGGGCCGTGGGTGTGCACGGCAATCAGCTTCACATCCTTGAATTCATCAGCCGCGAACTTCTCGACGTACTCCTGCAGCGCGCGCGACGATTGCTCGGCCGAACCGCTCATGAAGGGGAGCTCGAACACCTCGGTCTTGTTGAAGCGGCCCGGGGTGTAGCCCAGCACCGTCCAGGTCAGGTCGACCACGCCGTCGCGGGCCTGGTCAAACAGCTGCGGAGGCGCGCCGCCGAGCTGCATGGCGTGGAACAGCTGGACCTTGATCTTGCCGCCGGATTCGGCCTCGACCTTCTGCGCCCACGGGATCAGCGCCTTGGCGGGAATCGTGGCTTGCTGCGGCAGCATCTGGTGCAGGCGCAGGGTGACGGTCTGGGCCAGGGCCGAGCCCGCCAGGGTGGCGGCGGTGATGGCGCCCAGGGCCAGCAGCGTGGTGCGGCGTTTGAGGAAGGTCATGGTTTGTCTCCAGCTTTTGGGGGGGTATTGCGCCCGGGTGACAGGATCAAGATGGCCCTGCCCCGGATCGCCTCTTTATTCGAACACCCGGACTGTGCATGGGCCAGGGTGTTAACGCCAGTGTGCGAACTCACTTTCAGTTATGCCGTTATCTTATGAAACGACCTCCTCTCGCCAGGCCGTGTCCAGGGTGATGCGCCCCACCACGCGCGACACGCAGGCGCAGATGCGCTTGTTCTCCTGTTTCTCGTGGGTGCTGAGGAACACGTCGCGGTGATCGATCTCGCCGTCCAGCGCCAGCACATCCAGCGCGCACAGACCGCATTCACCCCGGCGGCAGTCGTTCATCACCTCGATGCCGGCGGCCTCCAGCACCTCGATGAGCGACTGGTCGGGCGCCACATGCAGCTCGGTCCGGTGGCGCGGCAAAGCCACGTCAAAGCCGGCCGGGGGCAACTGGCCACCGCTGCCAAAGGTCTCGAAGCGCAGGCTGGGTTCGGGCCGACCGGCGTCGAGCCAGCGCTGGCGCACGGCGCCCAGCAGGCCCGCGGGGCCGCACACATACACCTGGGCGCCCGCCGGCAACTCGTCGATCGCCCGACCCAGGTCGAGCGCCTCGCCCAGATCAGAAGCACAGGTGACCAGTGCGTCTCCCAGCAGGGCGCGCAGCGGCTCCGCGAACGCCAGTTCGGCGGTGGAGCGGGCGGCATACAGCAGCTTGACCGGCTTCCCGCGTTTGACCAGCGCCTGCGCCAGGGAAACCATGGGCGTGATACCGATGCCGCCCGCCACCAGCAGCGTGGCCGGGGCGAGAAAAGCCAGGGAAAAGTGGTTCTGCGGTGCACTCACCTCGATGCTGTCGCCCACCGCCAGCTGCCACATGGCGCGCGAGCCACCGTGGCCGTCCAGCAGGCATTTCACGGCAATGCGGTAGCCCGCTGCATCCTCGGGCAGGCCGACCAGCGAATACGAACGCGTCTGCGGCCGGCCCGCCACATTCACCTGCACCATCAGATGGGCACCAGGCGCCCAGCGCTCGGCCGCTCCTTCAGCCGGGGTGATGATGAATTCGCGCACCGTGGGCGTCACGTCGCGCAAGGCCGCGATGCGCGCGGTCTGCCAGTTGGGGTTGCTTTTCATGGTGGTCGTTCAGCGTCGTCGAATGAGTTTGATCGCAGGCATGGAGACGGGCATGTGGCCCAGGGCATGGCCGGCCAGCACCTCGCGCAGGTTGCGCTGGGCCAGGCGGGAGTGCTCGCGCATGATGGCTTCGGCGCGCGCGCCCTCGCGGCGTTCGATGGCGTCCAGCACCTGGCGGTGCTGGTCCTGCGCCACCACGAGCATGTCGCGCGCCTGCGGCGAATGCGCCTGCATCACCACAAAGCCCGAGGGCGAGGCAAACGGCAGGCTGGCCACGCGCTCGAGCTGGCGGGCGATGGTGAGGCTGTCGGCCAGCTCGTACACGAGGGTGTGGAAGTGGCTGTTGAGCGCCACGTAGTTGGCAAAGCCCTCGTCATTCAACGAGGAGGCGGCCAGCACGGTGTCGATGCGGTCCAGGCATTGTTTGGCCTCCGCCAGCACCACACCGGGCGCGCCGCGCTCGGCGGCCAGCCGGGCGAGCAGCCCTTCCAGGGTGCCGCGCAGTTCAATGGCGTCGGCAATGTCGCGCTCCGAGAACGTCTGCACCACATACCCGCCGTTGGGCAGCGCCTGCAGCAAGCCTTCTTGCTCCAGTCGCATGAGCGCAGCGCGAATCGGTGTGCGCGAAACACCCAGCCGCTCCACGATGGCGAGTTCGGCAATGCGCGAGCCACCCGGCAGTTCGCCGGAGAGGATGAGTTCGCGCAACTGCAGCAGCGCACGGACTTGGGCGCTTTCCAGGGGAGCTTCGGTGGTGATGGTGTTGGTCATGGGGTGCGGTTGCGTTCGCTGCGGGTTGGCGGGTGTCAGGGGTGGGTGTGCGGCACGCCAGCACGCCGATTGACGAGGGCTTGGGGCGCGCCGCTGGGGGCGCCTATGCGCTGGCGAGGAGCGCAGTGGCTCGGGGTTGCCGCGCTGGCGCGGCCGGGTTCGCATGTTTGAGCGAAGCGAGTTTGCGAACCCGCCTCGGGCCGCGAGCACCGCAGCGAACCCCGAAGGGGCAGCACATTGAAGCCCCCAGCGGCGCGAGGCGGGTTCGCATGTTTGAGCGAAGCGAGTTTGCGAACCCGCCTCGGGCCGCGAGCACCGCAGCGAACCCCGAAGGGGCAGCACATTGAAGCCCCCAGCGGCGCGCCCCAAGCCCTCGGCGCTCAAACGCAGGCCATAACGCTTCATCAACCCACCCGACGAATCGGAATGACCGTTGCACCACCCCGCTCCGCATCCACCATGCGGTCGATCAGACGCCGGGCCCACATCGCCCCCGCGTCGATGTTGAGGTTGTAGAACTTGTGGTCCGGGTGCTCGTCGATCGCTTTTTGCTGGGCTTCGAGCACCAGTTCGTCCTCGCGGAAGATGGTGGCCACCCCCTCGCGCAGCTGGTGCGTGAGGCGCTGCTCGCCCAGCGAGTAGTTGCGCGCAAAGGCCCAGAAATACAGGCAGGTGCCGTCGGTTTCGGGCGTGATGGTGTTGAGCACGTAGCCGTTCACACCCTGGCTGCGGTCGCCGCCGTCTTGCGGCAATGCACCGCTGCCGGCGGGCGCCACGCCCACGTCAATGGCCACGGTGCACGGCGCCTCGAAGCGCACGATCTGCCAGCGGTCCACCGGGCCTGTGTAGCCGCGCGCATCCTGGATCTGCCCTGCCCAGAACGGCGGCGCCTCGATGTTTTCCATCCAGCGCGTCACGGTGGCGAAACGCTCTCCGTGCGTGGCCACGAACGGGGCTTCGGCCACCGCGCGGTTGCCGATGCTGCTGCCGTGCACGAAGGTCTCGTGCGTCAGGTCCATCAGGTTGTCCACCACCAGTCGGTAGTCGCACTGCACGCGGATCATCTTGCCGTCGCCGGCCCACGCGGGGTCGTCGTTCCAGTGCAGGTCGGGCACCAGCGCCGGGTCGGCCAGGGCCGGGTCGCCCGGCCACACCCACACGAAGCGGTGCTTCTCCACCACCGGGTAGGAGCGCACGCAGGCCGAGGGGTTGAGGGTTTCCTGGCTGGGCATGTGGGTGCAGCGGCCCTCGGCGTTGTAGACCAGGCCGTGGTAGCCACACACCACCTCGTCGCCTTCCAGCCGGCCCATGGACAAGGGCAGCAGGCGGTGCCAGCACGCGTCTTCGAGCGCTGCGGCCACGCCCGTGGTCTGGCGGTAGAGCACCAGTTTCTGGTTGCAGATGGTGCGGGCCAGCAGGCTGCGGCCGACCTCGACGTCGTACGCGGCGGCGTACCAAGCGTTCAGCGGGAAATGGGCTTTGTCGGTGTTCATGGATACGCAATGTATACAGAAACACCGTTCAAACCAAGAAAATTCTGACTTTCAAGCCATTTTTTCCAATTTATGTATTCATTGAGCCCACTCACATTCGCTGTAAAGTTGCCTCTCCACCCCACAACGAGGACGACACATGACACTGCGCAGCCACCCTCCCTTCCGCGCCGACCACGTCGGCAGCTTCCTGCGTCCAGCCTATTTGCTCGAAGCGCGCGACCAGTTCTTCAACCAGAAAAGCATCACCGCCGAGCAGTTGCGCAAAGTCGAAGACCGCGCCATCACCGAGATCGTTAAGTTCCAGGCCGACGTGGGCCTCTCCTCGATCACCGACGGTGAATTCCGCCGCACCTATTTCCACATCGACTTCCTGGAGCAGCTCGGCGGCGTGAAGACCGATATCCCGGTGACCATCGTCAAACCCGACGGGACCGAAGAACTGGCCCCGCCGGTGATCCGCGTGATCGACAAGGTGCGCCACGCCAAGAACATCCAGCTGGCCGACTTCGAGTTCCTCAAGGCGCAGGTGGAAGCCCTGGGCAAGCCGGGCCTCACGCCCAAGGTGACGATTCCCTCGCCCACCATGCTGCACTTTCGCGGCGGGCGCGCCGGCATCAGCAAAGAGGCCTACCCCGAGCTCGACCCGGTTTTCTACGACGACGTGGCCAAGGCCTACGGCGAAGAGCTGCAAAGCCTGGCCGACGCCGGCTGCACCTATGTGCAGATGGACGACACCAACATGGCCTATCTGTGCGACGAGCGCATGCGCGAAGCCGCCCGCAGCCGAGGCGACGACCCCAACGAACTGCCGCACCGCTACGCGCAGTTCATCAACAAGGTGGTGGCACACAAGCCCGCCGGCATGACGCTGGCCATGCACCTGTGCCGAGGCAACTTCAAGAGCACGCACGCGGCGGCCGGCAACTACGAGCCGGTGGCCGAAGCACTGCTGAGTGAGATGAAGCTCGACGCCTTCTTCCTCGAATACGACGACGAGCGCTCGGGCGACTTCCGCCCCTTGCGTTACCTGGGCAAGGACAAGATCGTGGTGCTGGGCCTGGTGACCACCAAGTTCGGCCAGCTGGAGACCAAGGACGCGCTCAAGCGCCGCATTGAAGAAGCCGCGAAATACGCGCCGCTCGACCAGATGTGCCTGTCGCCGCAGTGCGGTTTCTCCAGCACGGTGCACGGCAACAACATCGCGATGGAAGACCAGCGCAAGAAGCTCGCGCTGGTGGTGGAAACCGCCCAGGACGTCTGGGGCTGAGCCAACGCAAAAGGGCCGCGCAAAGCGGCCCTTTTGCACCTATGGAGTCACCCCATCACTTGATTTGCCTGGCAATCAAGGCACGCGCCTCGGCCACCAGCTTCGCGCCGTCGATGTTCTTGCCCTGCACTTCCTTGACCCAGTCGGCCTCCACCGCCACGGCTGCAGCCTGCCAGCGCTTGGTCTCGGCGGCGTCCAGCGTCACGATGTTGTTGCCGGCCTTTCTGGCCACCTCCAGGCCTGCCTTGTCGCCCTCGTCCATCGCACGGCCGAAGAAGGCCGCGGTCTCCACGCCCGAGTTCTTGTCGATCACCGCCTTCAGATCGGCCGGCAGCTTGTCGTAGCTGGCGCGGTTCATCACCAGCGCAAAGGTCTGGGTGAACAAGCCGGTCGGACCTGAGAACGTGGTGTGGTTCTTCACCAGCTCGGCAATCTTCAGCGAGGGCGTCACCTCCCAGGGAATGGTGGTGCCGGCGATCGTGCCCTTGGAGAGCGCGTCGGTGACCGCATGCACCGGCATGCCCACCGGCGTGGCGCCAAGCTTGGCCAGCATGTTGCTGATCACACGCGAACCACCGCGCACCTTCATGCCACGCAGGCTCTCCAGACCCGTCACCGGGTCCTTGGTGTGGAACAGGCCCGGGCCGTGGGTGTGGGCTGCCAGCAGTTTCACGTCCTTGAACTCGTCAGCGGCGAACTTCTCCACGAACTCGTGGAAAGCGCGCGAGGCCGGCTCGGCCTGACCGCTCATGAACGGCAACTCGAACACCTCGGACTTGTTGAAACGGCCCGGCGTGTAGCCCAGCACTGTCCAGGTCAGGTCCACCACGCCATTGCGGGCCTGGTCGAACAGCTGCGGCGGCGTGCCACCCATCGACATCGAATGGAACAGTTGCACCTTGATGCGCCCACCGGATTCGGCCTCGATCTTCTTGGCCCACGGCGCAATGGCGCGCGCGGGAATGGTGGCCGAGGGCGGCAGGAACTGGTGCAGGCGCAGCGTGACGGTCTGCTGGGCCAGGGCGCTGCCCGCCAGGGTGGTCGCGCCCAGCGCGGCCATCGCCACGATGGCGTTGCGGCGTTTGAGAGAAGTCATCGAAAGATTCCTGTCGTCAGAAAAGAGTGGCATTCGGCGGCCCCTCGGGAGGGGCGCCCGGACATGTGTCACGTCAGACACAGGGCCGGTACTGTGCCGCCAAGGCTTTACGTACACCAGCCCGTTTCCCGACTTGCAGCTATTCCGTGTCGGCATGAAACGCGCGCCGCGTGGATACCATGCACGCATGACGCCACCGCTCGCCTTCCATTTCGATTTCATCTCCCCCTTCGGCTACTTCGGCTCGCTGCGCATCGAGGACCTTGCCGCGCGGCACGGCCGCACGGTTGAATGGCACCCCATGCTGCTGGGTGTGTCGGTGATGAAGGTGATGGGCCTCAAGCCCTTGCTGGACACACCGCTGAAAGGCCCCTACACCGAGCGCGATGTGCTGCGCTATGCACGCGAACACAACGTGACCATGCAACGCCAACCCAGCGACCCGGTGATGAACCCGCTGGCCTGCGGACGCGCGATGGCTTGGGTGAACCGCCACCAGCCCCAGCGCGCGGCCGAGGTGGCGCACGCCCTCTACGGCGCGTACTGGGGTCGTGGGCTGGACCTGTCCACGCCCGAGTCGCTGAACCCCGTTGTGGGCGAAACAATTGCGCAAGCCGCTGCCAGCGACGAAGCTGCAGCACTGCTGCGCGCCGAGGTCGACACCGCGCTGCAGGCCGGCGTGTTCGGCTCACCCACCGTGGTGGTCGATGGCGAGCCGTTCTGGGGCATCGACAAGTTCGAGCAGATCGACCGCTGGCTCACGCGCGGTGGGTGGTGAACCTCAGCCGAAGCGGATCTCGACCGCCAATGCAATGGCCGCGAGCGCGGCGCGCAACCGCTGCGACAGGTCTTCATCGGCGGCACCGCCCAGCGTGATCAGTGCGCGCTGGCGGCCACCTTCGTCGCTGGCCTCCACACGCACCACACGGCCCGGCGCCAGTTCCTGCGCGATCTCGCTCAGGCGGATCTCGATGGCCCGAAGCCGCAGCGTGGGCTTGAACACCTTGCCGATGGCCGTCAGCGGCAGCAACTCGACCAGCACCACGCGCTTCGGGCACGCCGGCCGCTCATACACGTGCGGCGCCACCTCGCGCAACAGTGCGTCGGCGTCCAGGCCCGCGCCGGCGCGCAACACCACAAAAGCCACCGGCACCTCGCCCGCGTAGGCATCGGGCTCGGCCACCACGGCGCACTGCAGCACGGCGGGGTGGGCCATGAAGGCGTCTTCCACCAGGCCGGGGTCGATGTTGTGCGAGCCACGGATGATCACGTCCTTGGCGCGGCCGGTGATATGGATGCGACCCGCCTCATCGAGATGACCGAGATCGCCGGTGACGATCCAGCCGCTTTCGAACAGGCCGGCGTTGCGCTTCGCATCGAGGTAACCCGGGCTCATGTGCGGGCCTCGCAGCACCAGAACACCGGTTTCTCCCGCCGCGCATCGTTCGCCGAGCTTCGCCTCGCCGTCTCGCCAGGGCACGGCGTGCACCTCGGTGTAGGGCAGGCGCAGGCCGGCCGAGCCGGGCGTGCGCGGTCCGCGCAGCGGCTCGATGCTCACCAGCCCCGCGCACTCGGTCATGCCCAGGATGTTGCGCACGGGAATGCCGGTGGCGGCCTCGAAGCGCTGCGCCAGCTCGGCCGGCAGCGGTGAGCCCCCGGTGAAGGCGGCGCGCACGCTGGCGATGTTGGCGTTCACCGGCACACCCAGCAGGCTGGCCAGCACGGTGGGCACGCAGGCCAGGTGCGTCACGCGCTCGCGTTCGCAGAACTGCCAATAGGCCTTCACAAAGCCGGTGTTGCGCATGCCGCTCAGCGTGGGCAGCACCTGGCGCGCGCCGATGGCCAGCAGCGCCAGGCCATACACGAAGGCGCCGGCCACATGAAACAGCGGGAAGCCGTTGATCTCCACCGCGGTTTCGTCCATGTCATAGAAGGCGTGGGCGAACCAGGCGGTGTGGGCCTCGTTGCCAGCCGTGTGCTGCGCGAGCTTGGGAGCGCCCGTGGTGCCACCCGTGTGGAACAGCGCCACCACACGGTCGGGGTTCAGGTCGGGCTCGAAGGTCAGCGTGTCCGGCTGCGCGGCCATGAGGTCTTGCAGCGACGGCGTGCCGGGGACCGCCTCATGCACGTCGATGGGCACGAGCACGGTGGCGTGCAACGCCTGCACGGCCAACGCCGTGGGCCACACCGCCAGCTCCGCATTCGGCCCGAGCGCCACCAGCACCTTGGCACCCGAGGCTTGCAGCAGCGCGGCGATGTGGTCCGGTTGCAGCAGGAAGTTGATCGGGCACACGCGACCCGCCAGCTGCGCGCCCCACAGCACGGCATGCGCCTGCGGCGTGTTGGGGGCGAGCATGGCCACGGCGTCCGCCTCATGCACACCAAGCACGCGAAACGCATTGGCCGCGCGGTGGATGTGGGCCAGCAGCTCGCGGTAGGTCACGCGTTGCGGCGGCGTGTCCAGCGACGCGTCGGGCAGGAAGGTGAATGCCTCGCGGTCCGGAAAGCGCGCAGCCGTGGCGCGGATGAGCTCATACGGCGTGCGGTGCGGCGCCACCTCGGCCAGCGGGCGTCGCTCCAGCGCCTCGATGTCGGCAAGCGAGTTGAAGGCCTTCATGCCAAGCCGAGCAGACGGACCGCGTTGCCTTTCAGGATGCCGGGCATCACCTCGGGCTTGAAGCCGGCCACCTCAAAGTCCTTCATCCAGCGCTCGGGCGTGATCAGCGGGTAATCGCTGCCAAAGAGGATGCGGTCTTTCAGCAGCGTGTTCGCGTACTGCACCAGCTGCTTCGGAAAGTACTTCGGGCTCCAGCCACTCAGGTCGATCCACACATTGGGCTTGTGCGTGGCCACGCTGAGCGCCTCGTCCTGCCACGGAAAACTCGGGTGCGCCATGACGATCTGCATGTCGGGGAAATCGATGGCCACATCGTCCAGGTGCATGGGGTTGCTGTACTCCAGCCGCAGGCCGCCGCCACAGCGCATGCCACTGCCAATGCCGCTGTGCCCGGTGTGAAAGATCGCGGGCAGCTTGTGCGCATTGATCACCTCGTAGATCGGCCAGGCCATCTTGTCGTAGGGGTGGTAGCCCTGCACGGTGGGGTGGAACTTGAAGCCCTTGATGCCCTCCTCCTTGATGAGACGCTCGGCCTCGCGCGCGCCCATCTTGCCTTTGTGCGGGTCGATGCTGGCGAACGCAATCATCATGTCGCTGTTCTCGCGCGCGGCCTGCGCGATCTCCTCGTTCGGAATGCGCCGGCGGCCCAGTTGGGACTCGCTGTCCACGGTGAACATCACCAGCCCGATCTTCTGCTCGCGGTAGTAGGTCACCGTCTCGGCAATGGTGGGCCGGCGGTTGCTGCCGAAGAACTTGTCGGCCGCGCGGTCGTACTCCTCGCCGTAGTTGTCGAAGGGGTTGCGGCAGCTCACTTCGGCGTGGGTGTGGATGTCGATTGCGATCAGGTTCTTGTGGTCCATGGATGTCTCTCGGTGGGGGTCAGACCTAGGGAAAACACGGGGTTCGGTCGGACGGGATTGCCTTGTTTTGGTTATTGTTTATAACCATAATCAGCCCTCGATTCAAGCGCAAAAACCCCGAACAGGCGGCCGACGCCGACACCCCGACATGCCCATCCATTCCACCGACATCAGCCTGAGCCTGCAAGGCACTTCATCTGAAATCGCCGTCATCACGCTCAACCGCCCGGCCAAGCGCAACGCGCTCAACGACGGCCTGATCCTGGCCATCCGCGACATGTTCCAGGCCATGCCGCACGGCGTGCGCGCCGCCGTCATCCACGGCAGCGGCGACCACTTCTGCGCCGGTCTCGACCTCTCCGAACTCAGCGAGCGCGACGCCGGCCAGGGTCTGCACCACTCGCGCATGTGGCACAGCGCGCTGGAGTGTGTGCAATACGGCCCGGTGCCGGTGGTGGCGGCCCTGCACGGCGCGGTGGTGGGTGGTGGCCTGGAACTGGCCAGCACCTGCCACATCCGCGTGGCCGACGAATCGGCCTTCTTCGCACTGCCCGAAGGCTCGCGTGGCATCTTCGTTGGCGGCGGCGGTTCGGTGCGCATCCCGCGCCTGATCGGCGCCGCGCGCATGGCCGACATGATGTTCACCGGCCGTGTCTACAAGGCGGCAGAGGCCGAACGCGTGGGCCTCACGCAGTACCTCGTGCCGCAAGGCACGGCGCTGGAAAAGGCCATGGAACTGGCCGCGCGCATCGCGCAGAACGCACCGCTGACCAACTACGCGCTGATGCACGCGCTGCCGCGCATCGCCGAACAACCGGCCGACCAGGGCTACCTCACCGAAGCCATGATGGCCGCGATCGCGCAGAGCGACCCGGAAGCGAAAACGCGCGTGCGTGCGTTTCTCGAAGGTCGTGCCAACAAGGTCAGCAAGGACTGAGCGCCATGAGCCAGAACCCGACCATGGCCCGCTACCGGCCCCTGAAGTTCGGCGTCACCCGCGCCACCCTGCGCGACGGCGCCCAGGGCACGCATTACCTGAGCGCTGATCAGGACCTGCCGCCCTTCCCTGAGCGCATCACCGACCGGCTGGTGCACTGGGCGAAGACGCGCCCCGAGCAGACGGTGTTTGCCCGGCGCACCAGGAACGCCGACGGCACAACCGGCGACTGGCGCCACATCACGTTCGCGCAGGCACTCGACGCCGCGCGGCGCATCGGTCAGGGCCTGATCAACCGCGGTCTGTCGTCCGAGCGCCCGGTGCTGATCCTGAGCGAGAACGACCTCGAACACGCGCTGCTGGCGCTGGGCTGCGCCTACGCCGGCATCGCGTATTGCCCGACCTCGCCCGCCTACTCCCTGGTGAGCCAGGACTTCGACAAGCTGCACCACGTGGTGAAGACGCTGACGCCCGGCCTGGTGTTTGCCAGCGACGCGCAGCGCTACAGCCGCGCCATGCTCGCCACGCTGGGCGACGGCGTGGAGCTGGTGACGACCGAAGGCACAGTGCCCGGCCGCGCCACCACCTCGTTCGCGGCTCTGCTGGCCACCGAGCCCACGCCTGCGGTGGACGCCGCCATGGCCGCCACGGGGCCAGACACCATCGTCAAGTTCCTCTTCACCTCGGGCTCGACCAAGATGCCCAAGGCCGTGATCAACACACAGCGCATGTGGTGCGCCAATCAGCAACAGATGATGGCGTCGATGCCGGTGCTGGCCGAGAGCCCGCTGGTGCTGGTGGACTGGCTGCCCTGGAACCACACCTTCGGCGGCAACCACAACGTGGGCATGGTGCTGTTCCACGGCGGCACGCTCTTCATCGACGACGGCAAACCCACGCCCGCGCTGATGGGCGAGACGCTGCGCAACCTGCGCGAGATCGCGCCCACGGTGTACTTCAACGTGCCCACCGGCTTCGAGGCGATTGCCAACGCCATGAAGACCGACGAGGCCCTGCGCAAGACGCTGCTCTCGCGCGTGCAGATGTTCTTTTATGCCGGCGCCTCGCTGGCCCAGCCGGTGTGGGATGCCCTGCACGCCGCGCAGGAAAGCGAGATCGGCGAGCGCATCGTCATGGGCACCGGCCTGGGCATGACCGAGTCCGGCCCGTTCGGCATTTTCGTGACCAGCCCCAATGTGAAGGCCGGTGACCTGGGCCTGCCCACGCCCGCGCTCGAACTCAAGCTGGTGGACGCGGGTGGCAAGACCGAGGTGCGCTACAAGGGTCCCAACATCACGCCCGGCTACTGGCGCATGCCGGCCGAGACGGCCGAGGCCTTCGACGAAGAAGGCTTCTTCAAGACCGGCGACGCGGTGAAGTGGATCGACGAGACCGACATCCACCTCGGCCTGAAGTTCGACGGCCGCATTGCCGAAGATTTCAAGCTCGCCACCGGCACCTTCGTGAGCGTGGGCCCGCTGCGCGCCAAGATCATCGCGGCCGGCGCGCCCTACATCCAGGACGTGGTGATCACCGGCCTGGACATGAAGGAAGTTGGCGCCATGGTGTTTCCCACGCAGCTGGTGCGCACGCTCAGCGGGCTGGGTGCAGAAGCCTCCCTGCACGACGTGCTCAACAGTCCGCCGGTGCTCGCGCACTTCCAGCGCGTGGTGACCGATCTGGCCAAGACATCCACCGGCAGTGCCAGCCGCATTGCACGCCTGTGCCTGCTGGCCGACCCACCCACCATCGACCGCGGTGAGGTCACCGACAAAGGCTCGATCAACCAGCGCGCAGTGCTGGCGCACCGCGCCGAGACCGTGGCCCTGCTGCACAGCGACGGCCTGCACGCGATCCTCAAACCTGAATAAAGAGACTCCCATGGCAACCCGCGGATTCTTCAACGCCTTCGACGACGTCTGGCTGCTGGCCGGCGTGCGCACCCCCATGGTGGACTACTGTGGCGCGCTCGGTCACATCTCGCCCACCGACCTCGGCATCAAGGCCGCGCGCGCGGCGCTGGAGCGCGCCGGCGTGCCGGGCGAGCACATCGGCTCGGTAATCGCGGGCAACATGGCGCCCGGCGACTTCGACCAGTTCTTCCTGCCGCGCCACATCGGCCTGTACGCCGGTGTTCCGGTGGAAGTGCCAGCCATCATGGCGCAGCGCATCTGCGGCACCGGCTTCGAGCTGTTCCGCCAGGCCGGTGAACACATCCAGGGCGGCGCGTGCGATGCCGCGCTGGTGGTGGGCACCGAGAACATGACGCGCAACCCGATTGCCGCCTTCGACCACCGCACCGGCTTCAAGCTCGGCGCACCCGTGGGCTTCAAGGACTACATGTGGGAAGCGCTCAAAGACCCGGCGGCCGGCATCAACATGATCCAGACCGCCGAGAACCTCGCGAAGCAATACGGCATCACGCGCGAGGAAGTGGACGCATTCGCATCAGCCTCCTTCGCCAAGGCCGTGGCCGCGCAGGAGAGCGGTTTCCTAGCGGGTGAGATCGTGCCGGTGGTCAGCGAGAAGTTCGAACTCGCCGGCTACAAGCCGCGTGGCATCAAGCTGCAAGGCAAAGCAGCCGAGGTGGCGGCCGACACCCACCCGCGCGTCTCACCGGTGGAGGTGCTGGCCAAGCTGCGCGCGGTGTTTGAAGGCGGCGTGCAGACCGGTGGCAACAGCTCGGCGCTGGTGGACGCGGCCGCGGCTTGCGTGGTGGCGTCAGGAAGTTACGCGAAGGCCAACGGCAAGCAACCGCTGGCCCGCGTGGTTGCTGCATCGGCCGTGGGCGTGCCGCCCGAAATCATGGGCATCGGCCCGGCGCCCGCCATCCGCCTGCTGCTGGAGCGCACCGGCCTGAAGCTGGCCGACATCGCCCGCTTCGAGGTGAACGAAGCACAGGGCGCACAAACACTCGCCGTGGCGCGCGAACTGGGCATGGACCTAGACCGCCTCAACGTCAACGGCGGCGCCATCGCACTGGGCCACCCACTCGCCGCCACCGGCGTGCGCCTCACGCTCACGCTGGCGCGCGAGCTGCAGCGCAGCGGCCAGCGCTACGGCATCGCCAGCGCCTGCGTGGGCGGCGGCCAGGGCATGGCCCTTCTCATCGAAAACCAGAACGCATGAACACAAGGAGAACACCATGAACATTCAAGGACATGCCGCCCTCGTCACCGGCGGTGGCTCGGGCCTCGGCGAAGCCACCGCGCGCGAACTCGCGCGCCTGGGCGCCAAAGTCGCCGTGCTCGACGTGAACCTGGACAACGCCAAACGCGTGGCCGGCGAGATCAACGGCATTGCCTGCCATTGCGACATCACCAACACCGAGAGCCTGCAGGCCGCCATGGACGCCGCTGAGGCTGCCCACGGCCCGGCCCGCATCCTCATGAACATCGCCGGCATCGGCAGCGCCAAGCGCGTGGTGGGCAAAGACGGCTCGGCCGCGCCGCTGGAAGACTTTGCCAAGGTGGTCACGGTCAACCTCATTGGCACCTACAACGCCAGCCGCCTGTTCGCCGCCGCCTGCGCGAAGCTGGAACCGCTGGAAGACGGTGAGCGCGGCGTGATGGTGTTCACCGCCAGCGTGGCCGCGTTCGACGGCCAGGTGGGCCAGCAGGCCTACAGCGCGTCCAAGGGTGGCCTGGTGGGCATGACGCTGCCGATGGCGCGCGATCTGGCGCAACACGGCATCCGCGTGTGCACCATTGCGCCCGGCCTGTTCAGCACGCCGCTCATGCGCACCCTGCCCGAGCCGGTGCAGGCCTCGCTGGCGGCGAGCATCCCGTTCCCGCCGCGCCTGGGCAAGCCCGAGGAGTTCGCCGCACTGGCCGCGCACATCGTCACCAACACCCACCTGAACGGCGAAGTCATTCGTCTGGATGGCGCCCTGCGGATGGCCCCCCGATGAGCAAAGTTGTCGTGTACGAAGTGGAGGTGATGTTCGGCGACTGTGACCCGGCCGGCATCGTGTTCTTCCCCAACTTCTCGAAGTGGATGGACGCATCTTCGCTGAACTTCTTCGTGAAAAACGGTGTGCCGCCCTGGCGCGAGCTGGTCAAGACACGCGGCATCGTCGGCACGCCGCTGCTGGAAATCCACACCAAGTTCATGCGCCCCGCCACCTACGGCGAACGCCTGCAGATCCACACCAGCGTGACCGAATGGCGCGAGAAGGTCTTCATGCACAAGCATGTGGTCAAACGCGGCGATGACGTGTTGTGCGAAGGCAGCGAGACGCGCGCCTTCGTGATCCACCCGCCCGAGGCACCCGACCGCATCAAGGCCATTCCCGTGCCCGAGGACATCAAGGCACTGTGCACTTGATGGCCAACTGATCCTTACCCAGCCCTTTCCCAACCACCCCGAAGGAGACATCCCATGAAAGCCGTCAAGACCCTCGTTGCCCTGGCCATCACAGCCCTGAGCAGCACCGCTGCCCTGGCCGACATCAACATCGGCGTGAGCCTGGCGCTCACCGGGCCCGGCTCCGGCCTGGGCATCCCGATGCAGAACCAGTTCAAGCTGTTCCCGCAGACCATCGGTGGCGAGAAGGTCAACCTGATCATCCTGGACGACGCGACCGACCCGGGCAAGGGCGCTGCCAACGCGCGCCGCTTCGTGACCGAAGACAAGGTCGACATGATCATCGGCTCGTGCATCACGGCTGTGGCCGCCGCCATGAGCGACATCGCGACCGAAGCCGGCACGGTGCAGCTCACCGGTTCGCCGGTCGGCCTGCCACCGGGCAAGGACAAGTGGGTGTTCCGCCTGCCGCAGTCCAACACCGTGATGGGCCACGCCATGGTCGAGCACATGAAGAAACAAGGCATCAAGACCATCGGCTTCCTGGGCTACACCGACGCCTATGGCGAGCAGTGGCTGAAAGAAAGCGCGCCGCTGCTGGAGAAGGCCGGCATCAAGGTGGTGGCCACCGAGCGCTTCGCGCGCACCGACACCAGCGTGACGCCACAGGCCCTCAAGATCACCTCGGCCAACCCTGACGCGGTGCTGATCGTGGCCTCGGGCAGTGGTGCGGCCATGCCGCACATGGCCATGGTCGAGCGCGGCTTCAAGGGCAAGATCTACCAGACCCACGCCGCGGCCACGCAAGACCTGATGCGCGTGGGCGGCAAGGCCGTCGAGGGCGCGTTCGTGGTCTCCGGCCCGGCCGTGATCGCAGAGCAGTTGCCAGACAGCCACCCGTCCAAGGCGGTGGCGATCGACTTCGTGCAGAAGTACGAGAAGGCGGTCGGCGCCGGCCTGCGCAACCAGTTCGCCGGCCACGCCTACGACGCGCAGATCACGCTGGAGAAGGTGATCCCGATGGCGCTGAAGAAGGGCAAGCCCGGCACGCCCGAGTTCCGCGCCGCGCTGCGCGACAGCATGGAAACCATGGGCCGCACCGTGTTCGCGCACGGCGTGATGAACTGGACGCCGTCGGACCATTGGGGCTTCACCAACGAAACCGGCGTGATGCTCAAGGTCGTCGACGGCAAGTTCAAAGTGGAGTAAGCACCCCCCGCGCCGCTTCGCGGCACCCCCCTCTCTCGCCTGCGGCGGGAGGGGGGCGACACCTGGGGCCGGCGGAGCCGGACCCGCGGTGTCTCTGGTTCAAGGCACGTTGTGCGGTGCGATGTCTTCTGGCTCCCTCGCCCCTCTGGGGAGAGGGCTGGGGTGAGGGGCAAGCGCGAAGGGGTCTCTCTTGGAAAGCCTTTGTGCGTCGCCGTTTGAGTTTTTTTCGCCCTTTCCTTTCTCGTTAGGCTTTTATGGATTTCTCCATTGCCAGCATTTTGTTGCTGGACGGTTTGACCAACGGCGCGGTGTACGCGCTCCTGGGCCTGGCCACCGTGCTGGTGTTCACCGTCACGCGGGTCATCTTCATCCCCCAGGGCGAGTTCGTCGCGTATGGCGCGCTCACCCTGGCCATTTTTCAAACCGGCAAGGTGCCCGGCACCGTGTGGCTACTGCTGATCCTGGCCGGTGTGGCTGCGCTCATGGAGCTCTCGGGCCGCTGGCAGCACCACCGCAACGCGCTCGTGGCCGCCAAGGCTGCGGGGCGCATGCTGATCGCGCCGCTGGTGGTTTCGGCCATCGCCATCTGGGCTGCGCCGCAGCAGTTTCCGCTGGCCGTGCAAGCCGCGCTCAGCGTGGCCATCGTCACCGTGTATGGCCCGTTGGTCTACCGCGTGGCCTACCAGTCGCTGGAGAGCGCCACGCCGCTGGTGCTGCTGATCGTCTCGGTCGGCGTGCACTTCGCCATGACCGGTCTGGGTCTGCTGTTCTTCGGCGCCGAGGGCTTCCGCAACCCGGCGTTCTGGGACGCGCGTTTTCAAATCGGCCCGGTCATGCTCTCAGGCCAGGCCATCATCACCGCGCTGGCCACCATCGCGCTGATCGTGCTGCTGTGGCTCTACTTCGAGCGCTCGCTGCGCGGCAAGGCGCTGCGCGCCACCGCCGTCAACCGCACCGGCGCGCGCCTCATGGGCATCTCGTCGCAGGCTTCGGGCCAGCTCACCTTCACCATGGCGGCTTTCATCGGTGCGCTCTCGGGCCTGTTGATCGGTCCGACCACCACGGTGTTCTACGACTCGGGTTTCCTGATCGGCCTCAAGGGCTTCGTGGCCGCCGTGGCCGCGGGTCTCGCCAGCTACCCCGGCGCGCTGGTCGCCGCCCTGTTCGTGGGCGTGATCGAGGCCTTCGGCTCGTTCTGGGCCAGCGCTTTCAAGGAAGTGATCGTGTTCACGCTGATTCTTCCCGTCCTCCTGTTCAGATCCCTGAGCAGCAAACACTCCGACGAGGACCACTGACATGCCGAAGCTGCAAAACATCGGCCTGCTGATTCTGGCCCTGGCCATTCCCTTGGTCGCCGTGCTGCCCCTGCCCGATTTCTGGATCGCCCAGCTCAACTACATCGGCATGTACAGCATGACGGTGATGGGCCTGGTGCTGCTCACCGGCGTGGGTGGCCTCACCTCGTTCGGCCAGGCGGCGTTTGTGGGCATCGGTGCCTACACCACAGCCTGGCTCACGCTCAACACCGGCCTCTCGCCCTGGATCACGCTGTTCATCGGCATGGGCCTGACCGCCGCCAGCGCGCTGCTGGTGGGCCTGATCACGCTGCGCATGTCGGGCCATTACTTGCCGCTGGCAACCATAGCCTGGGGCCTGTCGCTCTACTACCTCATGGGCAACCTCGAAGCGCTGGGCAAGTACGACGGCTTGCTCGGCATCCAGAGCCTGAGCATCGCCGGTTTCGACATCGGCCAGGGCCGCGCCTTCTTCGTGCTGACCTGGGTGATCCTGCTGGCCTTCGCCGCCGCGTTGCTGCACCTGCTGGATTCGCGCCCCGGTCGCGCCATCCGCTCGCTCAAGGGCGGCTCGCAGATGGCCGAGGCCATGGGCATCAGCACCTTCCGCTACAAGGTCACCATCTTTGTGCTCGCGGCGCTGTTCGCCTCGGTGGCGGGCTGGCTGCTCGCGCACTTCCAGCGCACGGTCAACCCCTCGGCCTTCGGGCTGAAGATGGGCATCGAGTACCTGTTCATGGCGGTGATCGGAGGCGTGGGCCATGTGTGGGGCGCCATCGTCGGCGCCGGCCTGATCCGCGTGCTCGAAGACCAGCTGCAGGTGCTGTTGCCCAAACTCATCGGCACCAGTGGCAGCTACGAGGTGATCGTGTTCGGCATCGCACTCGTCGTGGTGCTCAAGTACCTGCCCGACGGCCTGTGGTCGCTGGTGGGGCGCAACCTGCTGCAGCGTCCGCGCAAGGTCGACTGGCAGGACGCCGCCGCCCTGCCCGAGCGCGCCAAACCCGCCACCGGTGCGCTGGTGCTCGACGTGCAGAAGGCGCGCATGCAGTTCGGCGGTCTGGTCGCCGTGAACGACATCAGCTTCCAGATCCACGCCGGCCAGATCGTGGGCCTGATCGGGCCCAACGGCGCGGGCAAGTCCACCACCTTCAACCTCATCACCGGCGTGCTGCCGGCCACCAGTGGCGCGGTGCAATTTCAGGGCGGCAACGTGGTGGGCCAGCCATCGCGCGAGATCGCCCGGCTGGGCATGGCGCGCACCTTCCAGCACGTCAAGATGATCCCGGACATGACGGTGCTGGAGAACGTGGCGCTGGGCGCGCACACGCGCGGCCGCAAGGGCGTGCTGCCCGCCATGCTGCGCGCCAACCGCAGCGAGGAAAAGCAGCTGTTCCGCGAAGCGCAGCGCCAGCTGGAGCGCATCGGCATGGGGGCCTACCTGCACGAGCAGGCCGGCAACCTGGCCATGGGTCCGCAGCGCCTGATGGAGATCGCGCGCGCCCTGTGCGCCGACCCCACCCTGCTGCTGCTCGACGAACCCGCCGCCGGCCTTCGCCACCAGGAGAAGCTGGCCCTGGGCGGTGTGCTGCGCCAGCTCAAGGGAGAAGGCATGAGCATCCTGCTGGTGGAACACGACATGGACCTGGTGATGCAGATCTGCGACCACCTGGTGGTGATGGAATTCGGCACCCTGCTCACGCAGGGACCACCCGAGCAGGTGCAGCAAGACCCGAAGGTGCGCGCGGCCTACCTCGGCACGGAGCATTGAAATGAGCAACCCCATTCTTCAGATCAAGGGTCTGCGCGCCGGCTACGGCCGCGCCGAGGTGCTGCACGGCATCGACATCGAGGCGCAGCCCGGCGGCGTGATCACCGTCATCGGCCCCAACGGCGCGGGCAAGTCCACGCTGCTCAACACGCTCATGGGCATCCTGCCTGGCCAGGGCGTCATCAACTTTCGCGGCCAGGACATCACCACGCTCACGCTCGAAGAGCGCGTGATGAACGGCATGGCACTGGTGCCCGAGAAGCGCGAACTCTTCGGCACCATGCCGGTGGAAGACAACCTGCTGCTCGGCGGTTTCCGCCAGATGCGCCTGGGCAATGCGAAATGGCGCAGCACGCTCGACGATGTGTACAGCATCTTTCCGCGCCTGCAGGAGCGCCGCACCCAGCTCGCCGGCACGCTCTCGGGCGGTGAACGCCAGATGTTGGCCGTGGGCCGCGCGCTCATGTCCAGCCCCGACCTGCTCATGCTCGACGAACCCAGCCTGGGTCTGGCGCCGCTGATCGTGCGCGAGATCTTCGCCATCATCGAGCGCCTGCGCCAGACCGGCGTGACCATCGTGCTGGTGGAGCAGAACGCGCGCGCCGCGCTGCAGGTGGCCGACCACGGCTACGTGCTGGAGATGGGCGAACTCAGCGCCCAGGGCCCGGCCAGCGAACTCGCCAGCGACCCACGCGTGATCGAGACCTACCTGGGCAGCGCGCGAAAAGCCGCCTGACCCACGCCCCCCCGACGACCCGAGCACCTCACCCACCGAGCAGACAAGCATGAAGAAAGCACAGCGTCGCGACCCCCGCACCACCCGACTGGGCCTGTCACTCGGACTTGGCCTGCTTCTGACCGCCTGCGGCACCAGCCCGGGCACCGGCACCGGCGCACCGGCCACACTCACGCCCGCCGTGGGCGCCAGCCTGCGACAGTGCGACACGCTGGCCAGCGAGTTCCGCTTCGACCAGACCACCATCGACTCCGCCGCCCCGGTGGCCGCGGGTGGCCTCGTGCTGGCGGGCCAGCCGGTGGCGGCGCACTGCCTGGTCAAGGGCCAGATGCACAAGCGCAAGGGCAGCGACGGACGCGACTACGCGATCGGCTTCGAGATGCGCCTGCCGCAGGCCTGGAACGGCCGCTTCTACCACCAAGGCAACGGCGGCCTGGACGGCGCGGTGCGCCCGGCCGAGGGCGCGCTCGGCGGCGGCCCGCTCACCGGCGCGCTGGTGCAGGGCTTTGCGGTGATCAGCTCCGACGCCGGCCACACCGGCGCGCAGACGCCCTACTTCGGCCTGGAGCCGCAGGCGCGGCTGGACTACGGGTACCAGGCCGTGGCCAAGCTCACGCCCATGGCCAAGGCGCTGATCGCCTCGGCCTACGGCAAGGGCCCGGACCGCTCCTACATCGGCGGGTGCTCCAACGGTGGGCGCCACGCCCTGGTGGCCGCGAGCCGCCTGGGCGACCAGTACGACGGCTACCTGATCGGCGCGCCCGGCTACCGCCTGCCCAATGCGGCGCTGGCGCAGCTCTGGGGCGCTCAGCGCTGGACACCACTGGCCACACCAGGCGCCACGGTGAAGCACCCTCTCAACCCCAACGCGAACATTCCCGATCTGGCCAGCGCCCTCACCGCGCCGGAGCGCCAGAGCGTGGCGCGCGCCGTCCTCAACCGCTGCGACGCGCTCGACGGCCTGCGGGACGGTCTGGTCCAGGCCACGCAGGCTTGCCAGGCCGCCTTCGACGTGGTGCGAGACGTGCCCGCCTGCAGCGGCGCACGCGACGGCACCTGCCTCACGCCGGCGCAGAAGGACACCCTGGCGCAGGTGCAAGCCGGCGGCAAGACTGCCAACGGCCAGGCCATCTACAGCGCCTTCCCGCACGACACCGGCATCGCCGGCAACAACTGGGCCACCTGGAAGTTCGTCAACGCCGTGGCGCTGGACCCGCTCTCGGTCGGTACCGTTTTCACCGCGCCGCCGGCCGCACCGGTGAACGTTGCCAGCGCCAACATCGACGCGCTGCTGCCCGCCCTCTCGACCACCAGCGACACCTACCGCGAATCGGGCCTCTCGCTCATGGGCCCGCCCGGCCACGAGAAGCCCGACAACCTGCTGCCACTGCGCGCGCGCGGCGCCAAGCTGGTGCTGTACCACGGCGTGAGCGATGCGATCTTCTCGGCCGAGGACACGCGCCAGTGGGTCGAGCGCGTGAACCGCTCGCAGGGCGGGAAAGCCGCCGACTTCGTGCGCTACTTCCCGGTGCCCGGCATGAACCACTGCAGCGGTGGCCCGGCCACCGACCAGTTCGACCTGCTCGGCCCGCTGGTGAAGTGGGTCGAGCAAGGTGTGGCACCCCAAGCGGTGACCGCCAGCGCGCGCGGCGCGGGCAACGCCGGTGGCGCCAACCCCGAGCTGCCGGCCGATTGGTCGGCCACCCGCAGCCGCCCGCTGTGCGCCTACCCCACGGTGGCGCAGTACACGGGCACGGGCCCGGTGGAAACCGCGTCCAGCTTCTCCTGCCGCTGAACCTATGAACGCCTACCAACCCCACTCCAGCGACCACGCCTTCGTTCTGTTTGACGTGCTGCGCGCCTCAGACCGCCTGGCCGAACTGCCGGCCATGGCCGAGCACGCCGACACCGCTTTGCTCACCCAGGTGATCGACGAAGCGGGCAAGTTCGTCGGCGAGGTGGTGGCTCCGCTCAACCGCAGCGGCGACGAAATCGGCGCGCAGTTCAACGCCGGCAAGGTCACCATGCCGCCGGGCTTCCGCGACTCCTACCAGGCCTTCTGGCAAGCGGGCTGGCCCTCACTGGCCTGCGCGGTGGAAGACGGCGGCCAGGGCCTGCCCACCGTGGTGGAAGCGGTGCTGCACGAGATGCTGAACGCCGCCAACCACGGCTGGACCATGGCACCAGGCCTGCTGCACGGAGCCTACGAGTGCCTGCGCCACCACGGCAGCGAAGAACTCAAGGCGCGCTACCTGGCCAAACTGGCCAGCGGCGAATGGCTGGCCACCATGTGCCTGACCGAGCCCCATGCCGGCAGCGATCTGGGCCTGGTGCAAACCAGAGCCGTGCCGCTGGCCGACGGGCGCTTCGCGTTGTCGGGCACCAAGATCTTCATCTCCGGTGGTGAACACGACCTCAGCGACAACATCGTTCACCTGGTGCTCGCGCGCCTGCCCGACGCGCCTCCGGGCCCCAAGGGCTTGTCGCTGTTCCTGGTGCCCAAATTTGACGAAGACGGAAACGAGGGCCGCCGCGCCGGGCCGCCCCAAGCAAGGCCAGCCCCCTTGGGGGGCAGCGAACCACACGAAGTGGGGAGCGTGGGGGTACGCACCCGTGTCCACTGCGAACGCATCGAGGAGAAGATGGGCATCCACGCCAGCCCCACCTGCGTGATGCGCTTCGACGAAGCAGCGGCTTCGATCGTGGGCGAACCCGGCAAGGGCCTCAACGCCATGTTCGTCATGATGAACGCGGCGCGCCTGCTGGTGGGCCTGCAAGGCATCGGCCTGCTGGATGCCGCGTGGCAGAAGGCGAACGCCTATGCACAGGAACGCCGCCAGATGCGCGCACCCGGCAGCACAAGCAAGGCCGGCCAAGCGGACCTGATTGCGCTGCACCCCGCCATCCAGCGGATCCTGAGCACACAACGCGCCTGGATCGACGCCGGGCGCGTGATCGCCTACCGCACGGCGCTTGAACTCGACACCCAGAAACACCACCCGGACGCCGCGCGTCGCGAAGCCGCGGCGCGCTGGTGCAGCCTGGTCACCCCGGTGCTCAAGTCGGCCTGGACCGAACAGGCCTTTGTGGGTGCGAGCGCCTGTCTGCAGGTCTTCGGCGGCCACGGCTATGTGCGCGAATGGGGCATCGAGCAGCACGTGCGCGATGCACGCGTGGCGATGATCTACGAAGGCACGAACGAGATTCAGGCGATCGACCTGCTGGTGCGCAAGACCCTGCCAGACGGCGCTGCGGCACTGCAGACCCTGCTGGCCGAACTGGCGGCCGACACCGAACCCGGCTCGCGCGCCCGGCAGGCCTTGCAAGCCTTCAGCGCGTTCGTGCGGGCGCAGGTCGTGCCCGACACCAGCACGGCCAACGCAGCCCCCGAACAGCCGTTCTGGCTGGCCGACGATTTCTTGCGCGCCCTGGCGCTGCTGCTCATGGCCTGGGCGTGGGAGCGTCTGGCCACGGCGCCCGATGTTGACGCCACCGCGCACGCGGCTTTCTGGCGCTGGATCTGGCCCGAGTTCGACATGCGCATGGCGATGATGGACACCACCTTGTCGATCGGGCGGCAGCACCCGGCTATGCTCTGACGATGCCCGAGACCTCCATTGCCAACGCCATGCGCCGCCCCCGCGGGCCGCGCAAGAACGCCGCAAGCGAGGGCCTTCAACTCGAGGGCGACCCCGCGGGCACACCGGGCGATGCACCCGAGGTCGACACCTCATACCTGGAGACCCTGCTGGGCTACAACGCCCGGCGCGCAGCGCTGACCATCATCGCGCTGTTCCTGCGCCGCATGGCGCCCTACGACCTGCGCCCGGTCGACTTCTCGGTGCTTACCGTGGTGGCGCACAACCCCGGCGTGACCTCGCGCCAGATCTGCGCCGCGCTCGACATCCTGCCGCCCAACCTGGTGGGCATGGTCAAGGCGCTGCACAAGCGCGGCCTGATCGAGCGCCAGCCCCACCCCACTGATCGCCGCGCCCAGGGCCTGCACCTCACGCTGGCCGGGCAGCACCTGCACACCCAGGCCCAGCAGACGGCCACCGCCCTGGAGCAGGAAGCCACGCATTCGCTCACCGCCAGCGAACTGCGCACCCTCACCGCCCTGCTGCGCAAGGTCTACCGCCGCTAGACCCTGGCAATCCGGGTAAATCCGTATCGTGGGTCTTTACGCCACATTGCTGCATCGCACGCAGCTAGCAAACTGGTAGCACCTCGCCTTCGTGTCTATAGTTCTCGTTCGGGCTTTCGCCAGGCCTCCCAGGAGAATCCGCATGAGTGCCAAAGACAACGCTGCCGTGATCCAGCTCTTCGACCTGCTCGAATCGCGCTACGCCATGCGGGTGATCTGGGCCCTCTCCGACGGCCATCCCCAGACGTTCCGCCTGCTGCAGGACAGCGTGGGTGGCGTGACGCCCAACACCCTGAACACCCGCATCAAGGAACTGCGCGCTGCGCGGCTGGTGGACCACAGCGGCCACGGCTACCGCCTCACGCCCCAGGGGACCGAACTGGCGCGCCGCCTGAGCGAGGTGCAGCCATTCGCCAGCAAGTGGGCGCACCAGCAGGCGCGCGCCGCAGCCAGCGCCACGCCGCACCAGCCGGGCGCCTGATCAGGCGCCCGGGCTCGCCACCACCGTCTGGCGCTGCTCGCCCAGGCCCCGAGCGCCCAGCGTCATCACGTCACCCGGTTTCAAGTACAGCGGCGGCTTGTGGCCCATGCCCACGCCGGGTGGTGTGCCCGTGGGGATCACGTCACCCGGCTGAAGCTTCATGAAGCGAGAGAGATAGCTCACGATGGTCTTCACGCCGAAGATCATGGTGCGGGTGTTGCCGGTCTGGCGGCGCTGGCCGTTCACGTCCAGCCACAAGTCCACGTCCTGCGGGTCACCCAGCTCGTCGGGCGTGACCAGCCAGGGGCCGATGGGGCAGTGGGTGGGGTAGCTCTTGCCCTTGGCCCACTGGCCTTCATATTCCATCTGGTAGGCACGCTCGGACACCTCGTTGAGCAGGCAGAAGCCGGCCACGAAGTCCATCGCCTGGTCTTCGCTCACGTGCCAGGCGGTGCGTCCGATCACGATGCCCAGCTCCACTTCCCAGTCGAGCTTCTGCGAACCCGGCGGCAGCCACACGTCATCAAAGGGGCCGCAGATGGCGCCGTTGTGCTTGTTGAACACGATGGGCTGGCCCGGTGGCTTGAGGCCGGCCTCGGCCGCATGGTCGGCGTAGTTCAGGCCAATGCCGATCACGTTGCCCACGCCGCCCACGCAAGGGCCGAAACGCGTGCCGGGTGGCACGGCGGGCAGGCCGGTCGGGTCGAGCGCGGCCAGCCGGGCCATAGAATCACGCCCCAGGGTGGCCGGGTGGATGTCGGCCACCACCCCCGAGAGGTCGCGCAGCGTGCCGCTGGCGTCGATCAGACCGGGCTTCTCGGCGCCTGCGGGTCCATGGCGAAAGAGTTTCATGGGTTAAGCCTGTTGTGTCTTCTGTTGGAAAGGGGCCGATTGTGGACCCCGACCCGTCAAACACCTGTCGCCTCCTTGAAACCGGGCCCATCGCCCCCATGTGCCTGGCTGCGGCCAGCGCTGCCCACCTTTTTCACGAACTTTTCCATTCACTTCCATGAGCCAAGAGAACCAGCCCGCTGACAACGCCTCCCCGGAACACAGTGCGCCCGTGAGCCCTGAAGAGGCGATGGCAGCCGCTGCGGTGGCCGAAGCCGAAGCCATCAATGCCCTGAGCCACGAAGTGGCCACGCTCAAGGCGCAGAACGCCGATCTGGCCGAGCAGTTTCTGCGCGCCAAGGCCGAGGCCGAGAACACCCGCCGTCGAGCCGAAGAAGAGATCAGCAAGTCGCGCAAGTTCGCGGTGGAGAGTTTTGCCGAGAGCCTGCTGCCGGTGGCCGACAGCCTGGAAGCCGGTCTGGCCATCACCGAGGCCACGCGCGAGCAACTGCGCGAAGGATCTGAAGCCACGCTCAAGCAGCTCAAAAGCGCGCTGGAGCGCCACCGCGTGCTGGAGATTAACCCCGCGAGTTCCACGAAGTTCGACCCGCACCAGCACCAGGCCATCAGCATGGTGCCGGCCGCCCAGGAGCCCAACACCGTGGTGAGCGTCCTGCAAAAAGGCTACTCCATTGCCGACCGCGTGCTGCGCCCGGCCCTGGTCACGGTCACGGCGCCCAAATAAATTTCCGGAGGCGTCGCGCTCTTGAAAAGAGCCCGACTTATCCACACCTCATCCACATCGTTTTCAACAATCTTTTTCTACACGGAGTCACAACATGGGACGAATCATCGGCATTGACCTGGGCACCACCAACTCGTGCGTGTCCATCATGGAAGGCAACACCACCAAGGTGATCGAGAACTCGGAAGGTGCGCGCACCACGCCGTCGATCGTGGCTTACCAGGAAGACGGTGAAGTGCTGGTGGGCGCCTCGGCCAAGCGCCAGGCCGTGACCAACCCGCGCAACACGCTGTATGCGATCAAGCGCCTGATCGGCCGCAAGTTCACCGAGAAGGAAGTGCAGAAGGACATCAACCTGATGCCCTACTCCATCGTGGCCGCCGACAACGGCGACGCCTGGGTGGAGGTGCGCGGCAAGCAGATCTCGGCCCAGCAGGTGTCTGCCGACATCCTTCGCAAGATGAAGAAGACCGCCGAGGACTACCTGGGCGAGCCAGTGACCGAGGCCGTGATCACGGTGCCCGCGTACTTCAACGACGCCCAGCGCCAAGCCACCAAGGACGCTGGCCGCATTGCCGGCCTCGATGTGAAGCGCATCATCAACGAGCCCACCGCCGCGGCCCTGGCCTTCGGCCTGGACAAGCAGGAAAAGGGCGACCGCAAGATCGCGGTGTATGACCTTGGCGGTGGCACGTTCGACGTGTCCATCATCGAGATCGCCGACGTCGATGGCGAGAAGCAGTTTGAAGTGCTCTCCACCAACGGCGACACCTTCCTGGGCGGCGAAGACTTCGATCAGCGCATCATCGACTACATCATTGCCGAGTTCAAAAAGGAACAAGGCGTTGATCTGAGCAAGGACGTGCTCGCGCTGCAGCGCCTGAAGGAAGCCGCAGAAAAGGCCAAGATCGAGCTCTCCAGCTCGGCCGCCACCGACCTGAACCTGCCCTACATCACCGCCGACGCCTCGGGCCCCAAGCACCTGAACATCAAGCTCACGCGCGCCAAGCTCGAAGCCCTGGTGGAAGAGCTGATCGAACGCACCATCGCGCCCTGCCGCATGGCCATCAAGGACGCCGGCATCAGCGCGTCCGACATCCACGACGTGATCCTGGTCGGCGGCATGACCCGCATGCCCAAGGTGCAGGAGAAGGTCAAGGAGTTCTTCGGCAAGGAGCCACGCAAGGACGTGAACCCCGACGAAGCCGTGGCCGTGGGCGCTGCCATCCAGGGCCAGGTGCTCAGCGGTGACCGCAAGGACGTGCTGCTGCTCGACGTGACCCCGCTCTCCCTGGGCATCGAGACCATGGGCGGCGTCATGACCAAGATGATCCAGAAGAACACCACGATCCCGACCAAGTTCGCGCAGACCTTCTCGACCGCCGAAGACAACCAGCCGGCCGTGACCATCAAGGTGTTCCAGGGCGAACGCGAAATCGCCTCGGGCAACAAGCTGCTGGGCGAGTTCAACCTCGAAGGCATCCCCGCTTCGCCGCGCGGCATGCCGCAGATCGAGGTGTCGTTCGACATCGACGCCAACGGCATCCTGCACGTGGGCGCCAAGGACAAGGGCACCGGCAAGGAAAACAAGATCACCATCAAGGCGAACTCGGGCCTGAGTGAGGCTGAGATCCAGCAGATGGTGAAGGACGCCGAGCTCAACGCCGCCGACGACAAGAAGAAGGTCGAACTCGTGCAGGCGCGCAACCAGGCCGAGGCCATGGTGCACAGCGTGAAGAAGAGCCTGAGCGAACACGGCGACAAGCTCGAAGCGGCCGAGAAGGAGGCCATCGAGTCGGCCCTGAAGGACGCGGAAGAAGCGGCCAAGGGCGAGGACAAGGAAGCCATCGAAGCCAAGACCGAAGCGCTGATGACCGCCAGCCAGAAGCTGGGCGAGAAGGTGTACGCCGCTTCGCAAGCCGAGCAGGCCGCCACCGCGAATGCGGAGAGCGCCACCCAAGGCAGCAGCAAGGCAAACGACGACGATGTCGTCGACGCCGAAGTGAAAGAAGTGAAGAAGTCCTGATCGACTGAGCGCTTTTGATCATCCGCCGCGTCAGGGCAACCTGCCGCGGCGTTTGTGTTCCAACCGAACTCCAGGGGCTGTCCCCCAAAGACCATGGCTAAACGCGATTTTTACGAAGTGCTGGGCGTGCCCAAGAACGCCGGCGACGACGAGATCAAGAAGGCGTATCGCAAGCTGGCGATGAAGCACCACCCCGACCGCAACCAGGGCGATGCGGCCAAGGCGGCGGAAGAGCGATTCAAGGAGGCCAAGGAGGCCTACGAAATGCTCTCGGACCCGCAGAAGAAGGCGGCTTACGACCAATACGGCCACGCCGGCGTGGACCCCAACCTGCGCGGTGGCGCGGCCGGCGCTGAAGGCTTCGGCGGCTTCTCAGAGTCGTTCGGCGACATCTTTGGCGACATCTTCGGTGGTGCGCGCGGCCAGCGCAGCGGCCGCCAGGTCTACCGTGGCGCCGACCTGTCGTACGCCATGGAGATCTCGCTTGAAGAAGCGGCCGGCGGCAAGGAAACGCAGATCCGCATCCCGAGCTGGGACGACTGCGAAACCTGCACCGGCACCGGCGCCAAACCCGGCACCAGCGTGAAGACCTGCAGCACCTGCCACGGCCAGGGCTCAGTGCAGATGCGCCAGGGCTTCTTCAGCGTGCAGCAGACCTGCCCGCAGTGCAGCGGCACCGGCAAGATCATTCCCGAGCCCTGCACCACCTGCCACGGCCAAGGCAAGATCAAGAAGCAGAAGACGCTGGAGATCAAGATCCCCGCCGGCATCGACGACGGCCAGCGCATCCGCAGCACCGGCAACGGCGAACCCGGCCAGAACGGCGGCCCTTCGGGCGACCTCTACATCGAAGTGCGCCTGCGCAAGCACGACATCTTCGAGCGCGAGGGCGACGACCTGCACTGCCAGGTGCCGGTGAGCATGACGGTGGCCGCCCTGGGCGGCGAGATCGACGTGCCCACGCTCGCGGGCAAGGCCACCATCGACCTGCCTGAAGGCACACAGAGCGGCAAGACCTTCCGCCTGCGCGGCAAGGGCGTCAAAGGCGTGCGCAGCAGCTACCCCGGCGACCTGTACTGCCATGTGGCAGTGGAAACACCCATCAAGCTCACCGAGCACCAGCGCAAGCTGCTCAAGGAGCTGGACGAGTCGTTCAAGAAGGGCGGCCACAAGCACAGCCCGAACGACAAGGGCTGGTTCGAGAAGGCGAAGTCGTTCTTCAGCTGAGCTGTCCCGGGCCTGGCAGAACAAAGCGACGCTGCGGCGTCGCTTTTTTTGTGGCGCGGCCTGTTCAACGGCGCGCGCGCCGGTGAAGACGGCGGGCGCCAACACCCGCCAGGACGGCGACCACCCCCAGCACCACGGCCAGGAACCCGAAGGCATATTCGCTGCCCGCCCGATGCACCACCAGACCGTCGAAGTACCTGCCCTCTTCGTTGTAAGGCAGACCGAGCTTGCTGATCGCGTAGCTGGCCACAAGAACGGCCAGGACAGCGGCAATGACAGCCAGCAGCCCCAGCGCAAGGGCGCCCAGTTGGAGTCTGGAGCTTGGCTTCATGAGGGTCTTGAACGGGGTTTGGTGCTGCACGGTGGGCAGGCAGTGCGGGCACACGCCAGGCCAGGTTGGGCAGAGCCCAATGGCTTGCGAAGTTCGCGCCGGGTAACCCGCACTCTAACGCTGTACAGACCGCCCAGCCTGTCTCCCACATGGGCCGCAGCGCTGAACCTGCACCGACCAGCGCGGCGTAAGATGCCCCGCATGAACGTCCACATCCGTTTTCTCGGCGGTGCCGGCACCGTTACCGGCTCCAAGTACCTGATCGAACACGACGGCCAGAGCCTGCTGGTCGACTGCGGTCTGTTCCAGGGCTACAAGCAGCTGCGCCTGCGCAACCGCGACCCGCTGCCGGTGATGCCCAACCACATCGGCGCCGTGCTGCTGACCCATGCGCACCTGGACCACAGCGGGTATCTGCCGCTGCTGGCCAAGGAGGGATTTCACGGCAAGGTGTGGGCCACGCCGGCCACGCGCGATCTGGCGCAGATCCTGTTGCCCGACAGCGGGCACATTCAAGAAGAAGACGCGGCGTTTGCCAACCGCAAGGGCTTCTCCAAACACGCGCCCGCGCTGCCGCTCTACACCGAGAGCGACGCACTGCAGAGCCTGAAGCTGTTTCGCACCGTGCCCATGCACCAGGCTTTCGAGCCACTGCGCGGCTGGACTGCGCGCTTCTCGGGCGCCGGCCACATCCTGGGCGCGGCCAGCCTGCTGCTGGAGGTGGGGGGTCGGCGCATCCTGTTCTCGGGCGACCTCGGGCGGCCCGACGACGCACTCATGCTCGCACCCGACGCGCCCCCCACCGCCGACGTGGTGGTGTGCGAATCCACCTACGGCGACCGCGACCATCCGGACGAAGACGTGATCGCCGAACTTGCTCCCGCACTGCAACGGGCCTCGGCTCGGGGCGGCACGGCCGTGGTCCCGGTGTTTGCCGTGGGCCGCGCGCAAGCATTGCTGCACGCCATCGCCCAGCTCAAGGCATCGGGCCAGCTGCCGCACAGCCTGCCCGTTTACCTTGACAGCCCGATGGCGATCCACAGCACCGAACTGTTTGCGCGCCACCTGGGCGAGCATCGCCTGAACGCTGCGCAATGCCACGCCATGGCGCAGGTGGCGAAGATGGCGCGCACAGCCGACGAGTCCAAGGCGATCGCACGCCAGCACGGCCCCAAGGTGATCCTGGCCGCCAGCGGCATGGCCACCGGCGGACGTGTGCTGCACCACCTGGTGCAATACCTCGGCGATCACCGCAACATGGTGCTGCTCACTGGCTACCAGGCGCCAGGCACGCGCGGCGCCACACTGGCCAATGGCGGCACGCAGCTGCGCATCCACGGGCAAGATCTGCCGGTGCGCGCCGAGGTCGTGCAACTCAAGTCCGCTTCGGCGCACGCCGACGCCGGGCAGCTGATGGCCTGGCTGCGCGCCCTGCCCCAGCCGCCGCGCCGCGTGTTCGTCACGCACGGTGACATGGAAGCCTCCGACCGGCTGCGCCACCGCATCGAGACCGAACTGCGCTGGCAAGCGCTCGTACCGGAACACGGCAGCACCTGGGCGGCCTGAAACAACCGCACACACGGCCGAGGGAACGCGGCCGTTCCTCACCACTCTCACCCCGATGAATCTTCGCAATCCACTGCTTCTCTGTACCGCCTTGCTGGCAGCACCCACCTGGGCACAAACACCCACCCCCGAATTCGACAACTGCCTGAGCACGCTGCGCGCACCCGCGCGCGCTGCCGGCGTGCGCGACGAGACCTTTGCGCTGCACACGCAGAACCTCGCGCCCGACATGAGCGTGATCGACAAGCTCAACTTCCAGCCCGAGTTCCGCACCGCCATCTGGGACTACCTCGCCGGCCTGGTGGACGAAGAGCGTGTGACGGAAGGCCGCGCCCTGCTGCAGCGCCACGCCGAGACGCTGGCGCGGGTGAGCGAGAAATACGGTGTGGACCCGGCCACGGTGGTGGCGGTCTGGGGTGTCGAGAGCAATTTCGGCCAGACCTTCGGCAAGTCGCCGCTGGTGCAGTCGCTGGGCACGCTCTCGTGCTTCGGTCGGCGGCAGGCGTATTTCCGCACCGAGCTGTTTTCGGCGCTGCGCATCCTGCAGGCCGGGCACATCGCGCCCGAGCGTTTCGTGGGTTCGTGGGCGGGCGCTTTTGGCCATACGCAATTCATGCCGAGCACCTTCGAGCGCCTCGCGGTGGACTTCGACGGCGACGGCCGGGCCGACCTGATGGACAGCACCAGCGACGCGCTGGCCTCCACCGCCAACTTTCTGGCCAAGGCGGGCTGGCAGAGTGGCCAGCCCTGGGGCTTTGAAGTGAAGCTGCCCGAAGGCTTCGGCACCGCCGGCGAAGGCCGACGCAGCAAACGCGCCATGGGTGAGTGGGCCGCGCGCGGCGTCAAGCGCGTGGACGGCACGGCCCTGCCCGCCACCGGCAGCGCCGGCCTCATGACACCCGCCGGAGCGCAAGGGCCGGCCTTCCTGGTGCTGCGCAATTTCGACGCGATCTACAGCTACAACGCCGCCGAGAGCTACGGCCTGGCCATCGCCCACCTGGCCGACCGGTTGCGCGGCGGCGCTGTGTTCACCACACCGTGGCCCACCGACGACCCGGGCCTCTCGCGCGCGGAGCGCCGCGAAGTGCAAACATTGCTTGTGGCACGCGGCCACGACATCGGCACGGTGGACGGCATGCTGGGCGACAAGAGCCGCGTGGCGATCCGCGTGGAGCAGGAACGCCTGGGCCAGGAGGCCAGCGGGCGCGCCGGGCAGAAGTTGCTGAAGGCCTTGCGGGGCGGCTGAGTCAGCGGCCGGGCACTCAGCCCAGTTTCACCGCCGTGCCGCTCACCGCCACCATCATCATCCCGTTGGTCTCGCCCAGCACTTCGTAGTCGAAGTCGATGCCGATCACGGCATTGGCGCCCATCTCGCGCGCGGCCTCGACGAGGTCTTCCACCGCCGCGTCGCGCGCGCCCGAGAGTGCACGTTCGTAGCCCCCGGCCCGCCCGCCCACCACGTCGCGCACCGACGAGAACATGTCGCGAAAGATGTTGGCGCCGATGATGGCTTCACCGTTGACCACGCCCAGATACTGCGAGCGGTCGATGCCCTCGGGGGTGGTGGTGCTGAGGAAGAATCCGTCTTGTGCTTTGGAAAACCATCCCATGTGAACACTCCTGTTGTGGCAGCGCCCGGCGGGCGTCCCGGTCATTGTGCAGTCCGCGCACCAGGGTTGGGCTTCGTGCGCTCAAACGCAAAAAGCCCGCATCGCGGGCTTTTTGCAACTTGGCAAGGTCGGCCACCAGGGCCGGCCCGATCAGCCGCCCTTCTTGGAGCGCTTGCCGGGGTTCTTCTTGCTGCGGGTGGCCACGCCACGCTCCAGGCTCACGCGCTGGCCACGGCCAGGGGAGGTCAGGGACACGCCGGCGATGGGCGTGGGGCGGGGGGTGGCTTTGCGGTCGGCTTCGGTGACGATTTTGTTGCCCATGACTGGATCCTGAGAAAGTTGCAAAAATGACGGAACCCCCTATTAGGCCACAAGGGCCCGCGGGAGTCAGGCTGCGTCGACGGCGTTCCAGGTGAAGGCGGAATCGGTGGACAGGGCCTCGGGACGGCGCACCGGCATGTGCCAGCCATGGCCCGGGTGCGTTTGTGCCGAGATGTCGATGCGCGGGGCGTGGGCCGTCACCGGGCCGAAGATGGTGGCAAACGAGGCGTCGGCCGCGTCGCGACCGGTGCCGATGCGCACGAACCCCATGGGGATGGCGGTGCCCGAGGGATCAAACAGGTACCAGCGGTGGCCGAGATAGGCCTCCACATAAGCGTGGAAGTCGGTCGGGCCCAGGGCCGGATCGGCGCCGAAGTCGATGGCGGTGGTGAAACGCGCCGGGATGTTGAGCGCGCGGCAGAAGGCGATCATGAGGTGCGCGAAATCGCGGCACACCCCTTTGTGGTCGTTGAGCGTGTCCAGTGCCGAGGTCATGGAGTTGCTGGTGTTCGACTCGAACTTCACCTGGCTTTGCACCCAGTTCTGAATCGCCTCCACGCGGCGGTAGCCCGGCGGCAGGTGGCCGAAAAGCGTGGTGGCCATGGCGGTCACGCAGTCCGACTGGCAGTAGCGGCTGGGGTAGATGTAGGTCAGCACCTCGGCCGGCAGCTGGCTGATGGGTGTCTCGAACACGCTGTCGGGCTGGGCGACGTGGTGAACGATGTCCAGCGTGGCGCGGTAACGCAAATGCAGCGGCCCGGGGCTGGCGGTCAGGCGAAGGATGCGTGTGCGCGTGGCGGCGTCGGTGTGCGAGACCATGGGCACGGGTTGGCTGACCTGCAGCTCTTCCCACACCACGGTCTGCTGCGGTGCATGGGCGGCTTGCACATTGAAGATGAAGTCGGCGCTGGGGTGGTTGACCTGGTATTGCAGGTCGATGGCGAGGTGGATGCGAACCATGGGTCACCGTGAAGAATTAGTGGACCGGCCGAGTGGGCAGGTGGCAGCGTGGGTGTTCGCTGTGGGACGGTGAGAAAAGCCTCGATGGATGAAAGATGTTACGCGCCTGCACCGGGGTCTTCTGTGCGCCAAGGCACCTTGTCCCGCGTTCCAACCGGACAAGGCCATGGGCGTAAGCTCGAACGCCATGCGCGCGCTGCTCTCCACGTTTTCCTTGCAAGAGTTGCGCCACCACCCTTGGCGCAACGCCTCGGCCGTGGTGGCCGTGATGCTGGGCGTGGCACTGGCTTTCGCGGTGCACCTCATCAATGCCTCTGCACTCGCCGAGTTCTCCAGCGCGGTGAGTTCGGTAAACGGCCAGCCCGATCTGGAGCTGCGAGCCCGCCAGGGACTGTTGCCCGACACCTTGCTGGACCGGGTGGCCGCCCACCCGGGCGTGGCGCTGGCCAGCCCGGTGCTGGAACTGCCCACGCAGGCCGTGCTGCCCGGTGGCGAACGCGTGGCCGTGAAGCTGCTGGGGGTGGACGCGCTGGTGGTCGCGGGCCTCTCGCCTGCGCTGATGCCGATCCCCGAGGCCGCCACCGACAACACCCAGACGCGCCGCTTCGAGCTGTTTGCGCCCGATGCGGTGTTCCTGAATGCCGCCGCGCTGCAGGCGGTGGGCGCCACCAGCACGCTGCAACTGCAAAGCGGCCTGGCCCTGCGCAGCGTGCGCGTGGCCGGCCGGGTGAACGCACCGGGGGCGCCGCTGCTGGTGATGGACGTGGCCGCCGCGCAAGACCTCATGGACCGCGCGGGCCAGCTCAGCCGCATTGACCTGCGTCTGCTGCCCGGTGCTCAGGCGGACGCGGTGCTGGCCTCACTCGCCTTGCCCGCCCAGGTGATGGCGCAGCGGCCCGAGCAGTCGGGTGAACGCGTGAGCAACCTCTCGCGCGCCTACCGGGTCAACCTCACCGTGCTGGCGCTGGTGGCGCTCTTCACCGGCGCCTTCCTCGTGTTTTCGGTGCTCTCGCTGTCGGTGGCGCGGCGCCAGCCGCAGTTCGCTTTGCTGGGCGTGCTGGGCCTCTCAAGCGACGCGCGCCTGCGCCTGGTGCTGGCCGAATCGGCTCTGCTGGGCCTGCTGGGCAGTGCCCTGGGCATTGCGCTGGGCACGGCGCTGGCCGCACTCGCGCTCAAGCTGCTGGGTGGCGATCTGGGCGGGGGCTATTTCTCCGGCGTGGCGCCACCCCTGCAATGGAGCGCCTGGGCCGCGCTGGTCTATGGCGTCCTGGGCGTGGTGGCCTCGGTGTTGGGCGGCTGGTGGCCCGCGCAGGCCACCGCCCGCATGGCGCCGGCACTGGCCTTGAAAGGGCTGGGCGCGCCGGTGCGCCCGGGCGCGCGCCGACACACGCTGGCCCTGGCCCTGGTGGCGCTGGCGGCGGCCCTGGCCTGGGCGCCCCCGGTGGCCGGCATTCCGCTGGCCGCGTACCTCTCGGTGGGGCTGCTGCTGGTGGGCGGCATCGCGGCGCTGCCGCTGGCGGTGGGCTGGCTGCTCGACCGCATCGCGCCCCACATCGCACGGCATGCGCTGCCGGTGCTGGCGGTGGAGCGGGCGCGCCGCCTGCGCGAGACCGCCGCCGTGGCCACCAGCGGCGTGGTCGCCAGCCTGGCCTTGTCCGTCGCGCTCACGGTGATGGTGGCGAGCTTTCGCGAATCGGTCACGCAATGGCTTGACGCGGTGCTGCCCGCGCAGCTGTATGTGCGCAGCAGCGGGAACACCGGCAACGACACGGCCCATCTGCCCACGGACTTCGTGGAGGCGGTGGCGCGCATGGAAGGTGTGGCGCGCATGGACACGCTGCGCGCCACACCGGTGCAGCTGGACCCGGTGCGCCCGGCTGTGGTGCTGCTCGTGCGCCCGCTGAACATGACCCCCGGCTCCGCGCTGAGCCTGCCGCTGGTGGGCAACCCGCTGCCCGCCCCGCCAGCGGCCGAAGGTGAAAGCGTCATCACCGTGTACGTGAGTGAGGCCATGGTGGACCTCTACGGCGCGCGGCCCGGCGGGTGGCTGCCGAGTCTGGCGCAGGCCTTTGCAGAGCCGAAAGTGCGTGGGACCCGCTTTTTCGTGGCGGGTGTGTGGCGCGACTACGCGCGCCAGCACGGCAGCGTGGCCATGGACCGCAGCGACTTCGTGCGCCTGACGGGTGATGCACGCGTGAACGACCTCGCGCTGCACCTCGCTGCCGGCACGGACGAGAACGCGCTGCGTGAACGCATCCGCGCGCTGGCCTCCAGCGAAGGTGCTGGCGGCCTGATCGAGTTCGCCTCGGCGAGCCAGATCCGCGCGGTGTCGCTGCGCATTTTCGACCGCAGCTTCGCCGTCACCGTGTGGCTGCAGGCAGTGGCCATCGGCATCGGCCTGTTTGGCGTGGCGGCCAGCTTCAGCGCGCAGGTGCTGGCGCGACGGCGTGAGTTCGGCCTGCTGGCGCACCTGGGCCTCACGCGAGGGCAGATCCTGTGTGTGGTGGCGCTGGAAGGCCTGGCCTGGACGCTGCTGGGTGCACTCGCCGGCCTGGCGCTGGGTCTGGCGGTGAGCCTGGTGCTGGTGCACGTGGTCAATCCGCAGAGCTTTCACTGGACCATGGACCTGGTGCTGCCCTGGGCCCGCCTGCTCGCGCTGTGCGCGGCCGTGGTCGCAGCAGGCACGCTCACCGCGTGGCTGGCCGGGCAGGCGGCGGCGAGCCGCGATGCGGTGCGTGCGGTGAAGGAGGACTGGTGATGAAACTCGCATTGAATTGCCTGCGCCGCAACCTCTTGATCGCATCGGCGGGCGCCCTCGCCTTCCCGCACGCTCAAGCACAAGCCCCTCACCGTCCTGGCAACGCACTGCAACCCCGCCCGCTGGTGTTCCCGCGCGACCACGGCACGCACAACGACACCCGCACCGAGTGGTGGTACCTCACCGGCCATGCCCAGGACGAGAAGGGCCGCGGGTTCGGCTTCCAGGTCACGTTCTTCCGCAGCCGCGTGGACGGCACACAGGCCCTGCAAAGCCGACTGGCGGCCCGACACCTGCTGTTTGCCCACGCCGCCATCACCGACGTGCAAGGCGGCAAGCTCCTGCACGACCAGCGCATCGCGCGCTGGAACGGCGAGCCCTCCGCTCAGCCCGAGCGCGGTGTCTTCGCCAGCGAAGCCGACACCCGCGTGGTGCTGCGCGACTGGCACATCACCCGCACACCGGACGGCCGCTACAGCACCCGCATCGATGGCGACGCGCTGAGCATCGACCTCGTCGCACGTCCGCTGCAGGCCTGGTTGTTGCAGGGGGACGAAGGTTTTTCGCGCAAGGGGCCCGATGCGTCACAGGCGAGCTTCTACGTGTCGCAGCCCCACCTGGCGGTGCAAGGAACGCTGGGTATCCACGGTCAACGCTTCGACGTGCGTGGCACGGCCTGGCTCGACCACGAATGGAGCGAAGCGCTGCTGCACCCCGAGGCCGTGGGCTGGGACTGGATCGGCATGAACCTGTTTGATGGCCACAGCCTGACCGCGTTTCAGCTGCGCCGCGCGGACGGCAGCAAGGTCTGGGCGGGTGGTTCGTTTCGCGCGGCGGGCAGCGCTCAGAGTCCCACCGACATCTACCGCTTCCGGCCAGGCGAGGTCGACTTCAAACCGCAACGGTTCTGGACCAGCCCGCTCACCCGGGCGAAGTACCCGGTGGAATGGCTGATCCGCACACCGGCCGATTTCTACACGGTCAAGGCGGTGATCGACCCGCAGGAACTCGACAGCCGCCAGGGCACCGGCACGGTGTACTGGGAGGGTCTGTCAGACCTGTTCGAGAGCAACGGCCGCCGCGTGGGGCGCGGCTATCTGGAGATGACGGGTTACGCGCAGCGGCTGGTGTTGTAGCCACGGCCGTCGGCGCCCCTCAGCCGGGCCGCCAGTCGCGAAAGAAGCGGATGCGCTCCTCGTGGTCGGGGTGGCTGGAAATGGCGATCGGAAGCGGGCTGCCTTGCTCGCCGTCATCGTCCGGGTCTGCAGTCTTTTCCAGTTGCTGGATGCGCTCGAAGAACACGACCATGACCGATGGGGACACACCGCTCTGGTCGAGCAATCGCGCGGCAAAAGCGTCGGCGGCGCGCTCGGCATCTCGGGAATAGGCTTGTGTGGCCAGGGTGGCGGGCACCGTGGCCAGGAAGCCGCTGGCATCGCCCAGCACCACGCCCACCAGCGCACTGACCAGGCTCGCGCGCACCATCAGGTCGAGCCCGTCACGGTGCTGCACATGACCGAGCTCGTGCGCCAGCACGCCCACGATGGCCTCCGGCCGGTCGGCCAGCAGGTTCACCAGATCGTCCGTGATCACGATGTGACTACCCGGCAATGCAAACGCGTTGGCACCCAGGACCTTGGACCGGTGAAAGGCAAGCCGCCAGGCTGGTGCATCGCCCTGCGGATGGGCGCGTTCCACGGCCGACTTGAACCGGGCACGCAGCGCTTCCTGCCGATGCACCGGTAGTGCGCTGGGCTGCAGGAACAGGCGCTCCAGCTGCTGCATGCCCTGTTCACCCAGGCGGGCCTCCAGCGACTGTGGTATCTGGTGCGCCAAGGCCTGGCTCAGCCAGGGTACGCCCCAGGTCCAGGCCGCCCCCAGAAACAGCGCGGTGGCCACCATGGCCACCAGCGTGGCGCGCCAGCTCTGCATCCAGCCCACCACCGCGCCGTCGCGCTGGCCGCTGGCCTGCCGCCAGGCGTCCCACTCACCGGCCTCGGCGTGCTGGATCAGGCCGCCGTCGGGCAGCTCGCTCTGGCGCTGACCGTGCGAACGGCGTTCTGCCCAACGCACCTGCCGCACCCGATAGCGGCGTTCCCCGCCATCCACCGTGAGCACAAGTTCATCACCCTCGATGCGCAGCTCGCAGACCTGCGCGCGCGGGCTGTGGCCGTCAAACCAGGTGCTGACCAGCCGGGGCGCTTCACTCATCACAGGCCCATATCGATGCCGAAGAAGTCGCCCGCCGCGTCACCCAGAATGCCTTTGTCACCGCCTTGCGCCTGCGCGAGCCAGGCGTTCACATCGCCCTGCACCGTGATCGCCATGGCCTCCAGCCGCATGCGTGCGGTGTGCACTTTCGCGAACGGCCAGTAAAGTCCCAGCGTGAGTGCGATGAACAGCCAGTTGCGGGCGGTGAGTTTCATCAAGGGTGCGAACTTCAACCGACTCGTGAAGTGAATGCGCCGACTGCGGGTGTAGCTCCACAAAAGGTTCTGCAGACGTGCCGTGGTGTAGGGCATGAGCACCAAGGGGAACACAAGATAGCCCAGGGCCAGCACCAAGGGCAGCGCGATCATGGCCGCGCCGCCCGAGCTGCCCAGCGTCACCGCCACGACGGCACCCACAGCGGCGAGCACCGCCGCGCACAGCAAGGACACACCAGCCACCCGAAACGAGAACCCGTAGAAAGCACCGGCGCCGGCTTTGAGTCGCGCGCGCTCCTGTGCGAAGGCGTAGCCGCCATGCTGGTACTGCTTGATGCGCGCCATCAACCAGGGCGACAGCGCGGCCATGGCCAGCACGACCAGGCCCATCGCTGTGGCGAGCATGGCGCCAGCCGCTCCGTCCTTCGATGCCTGCAAGCCGGGCGCGACCAGTGCGATGACCAGCCCGAAGGCCAGCACCGGCGCGAAAAAGGGCAGCATGCACCCATAGGCGCCCTGGAGGCCACCTTCAAACGACATGCGCACGCCGCGCCAGCTGGTGTTTCGCAACCGGAACTGCAGCGAGGCGCGCCACAGCGCGGGCCACAGCACCGCCAGCACCAGCACTGGCACCCAGGCGAACGCCGGCGCAAAGTTCGACACCGCCCCGTACGACACGCCGAACAGCAGCATGAGCAGGTAGCCGCGAAACATCTTCCAGGGGTCGCCATGAAAACCCAGCGGGTCCTTGCCCACCAGCGTGTTGTTCTGGAAGTAGGCCAGGCGCCGGGCACGGGCAAAGGGCCAATACAGCGTGAGGGTGACCAGGGTCAGCAGCAGGTTGACGATCCAGATGCGGAAGTACTCGCTGCCCGAGCCCGTGAAGCGGATGTCGAGCGTCTGCGTCGGATCACTTCTGGGAGCTCGGCTGTCGGACAAGAACTCCGTCGCCTCGAATTCGCTGTGTTGTGCCATCCCTGTCCCTCCTAGTGGTTGAAAATTTGGCCGCGATGCTAGCACCAAAAATTTGTACCAATGGCTTACCCCTGGCAGATGTGCGCAGCGCCGTTGGCGGCTCAAAACGGGCGCACTCAAAACCCGGCACACTTCCCTGCATGAGCACGCCCTCCCCCTCCGACCGCCCCAAGGGCACCACCCCCACATCGCTCAGCGGCCTGCTGCCGTTCCTGCGGCCCTACCGCATCCAAATCGGTCTGGCGATCCTGTTTCTGGTGCTGGCCGCCGCGGCCACGCTGGCGTTTCCGCTCGCCTTGCGCTTCCTCATCGACAGCGGCCTGGCGCCAGCCGGGCGCGGTGAGCAGGCGCTGGCGCTGCGAGGCCATTTCGCGGCCTTGTTCGGCGTGGCGGTGGCACTTGGCTTCTTCTCCGCGATGCGCTTCTACCTGGTGAGCTGGCTCGGTGAACGCGTCACGGCCGATCTGCGCAACGCGGTCTACAGCCACGTGCTGCGCCAGAGCCCGCAGTTCTTCGAGACCACGCAGACCGGCGAGGTGCTCTCGCGGCTGACCACCGACACCACGCTGGTGCAGACGGTGGTGGGCTCGTCGCTTTCCATGGGCCTGCGCAACGCCGTCATGGGCATCGGTGCACTGGTCATGCTGGTGTGGACCAACCCCTATGTGATGCTGCAGGTGCTGCTGATCATCGTGCTCGTGGTGCTGCCCAGCATGTGGTTCGGGCGGCGCGTGCGCAAGCTCTCGCGCGCCAGCCAGGACCGTGTGGCCGACTCCAGCGCCATCGCAGCCGAAGTGCTCAACGCCATCCCGGTGGTTCAGAGCTACACCGCCGAAGACCGCGAAGCGGCGCGCTTCAATGCGTCCACGCAGTTCGCCTTCGAGACCGCGATCCGGCGCACGCGCGCCCGCTCGGTGCTGGTGGCCTTCATCATCATCAGCACGGCGGGTCTGCTGCTGTGGGGGCTGTACCAAGGCACACAGGCGGTGCTGGCCGGCACCATCACGCCGGGCCACTTGGGGCAGACGGTGCTCTACATCATCATCCTGGCCGGCGCGGTGGCGGTGCTTGGCGAGGTGTACGGCGACCTGCTGCGCGCCGCTGGCGCCAGCGAGCGCCTGATGGAGCTGCTGGCCAGCGCCTCGCCCGTGCAGTCTCCCGCGCAACCGCAGCAGGCGCCCACGCCCCAGGGCGGCAGCGCGCTGGTGTTCGATGACCTCACCTTCCACTACCCCTCGCGCCCGGCTCAGGCCGCGCTCGCAGGCTTCAGCCTGGCGGTGGCGCCCGGGCAGACGGTGGCGCTGGTGGGCCCCAGTGGAGCGGGCAAAACCACGGTCTTTGGCCTGCTGCTGCGTTACTACGATCCGGCACTCGGCACGATCCGGCTGGACGGTGTGCCCATTCACCAGATGAGCCTGCACGATCTGCGCAACCGCGTGGGCATCGTGCCTCAGGACCCGGTGATCTTCTCCAGCAGCGCAATGGAAAACATCCGCTATGGCAAACCCGGCGCGAGCGACGCCGAGGTGCGTGCCGCCGCAGCGGCGGCCTTTGCCGACGAGTTCATCGACCAGTTGCCCGAGGGCTACAACACCTTTCTCGGCGAACGCGGCGTGCGGCTCTCAGGCGGGCAGCGCCAGCGCATCGCCATCGCGCGCGCCATGCTCAAGAACCCACCGCTGCTGCTGCTGGACGAAGCCACCAGCGCGCTGGACGCGCAGAGCGAGCGCATGGTGCAAGCCGCGCTGGAATCGGCCATGAAGGACCGCACCACGCTGGTGATCGCGCACCGCCTGGCCACGGTGCAGCAAGCAGACCGCATCGTGGTGCTGGACCACGGCCGGCTGGTGGAGCAAGGCACTCACACCGAGCTGGTGGCGCAAGGCGGCGTGTACGCCGGCCTGGCCGCGTTGCAGTTTCAGGTCTGACTGCGCGACGCGACCTCACCAGAGGCATCAAGGGTCCGGCTCCGCCGGCCCAAGATGCCATTCCCCCTCCCAGCCGAAGGCGCCAGAGAGGGGAGAAGCCGCGTCAGCGGCGCAGGGGGGTGCTCCAAATCACCCCAGCTGGCGCAACTCTCTAAGGGCGACGGAGACTGGGGCCAGATCCGGCGCCAGGTTCGCAATGCTCTCGTGCATTGCGTTGATGCGCGCAATCGCTTTGGCGTGCTGCTCCTGCCAGGCCGCCAGTGTTTGCTGGCTGCTCAGCAGCGACAGCACCAACTGGCCCGCGATGGAATACACGTCGTCGCGCGCGCTGGCACGGGCCTGGGCTTGCCACAGCGAGTCGGTCGGCAGCTGGCCGATGCGCTCACGCCAGTGGTCCAGGCCCAGCGTGTTTTCGATCGCGAAGTAGGTGCGCGCCGCCTGCTCCAGCGTGCTGCCGGCCTTGGCCGCCACATCCACCAGATCCAGCACCGGGTACAAGTGGTCGAGCACCGTGAGATCGTCGGCCAGACGGGCATCCACACCAGCCTGCACCAGTCGGGCGCTGGCCGCTTTCCACTGCTCCAGCGCGGTGGCGGGCAGCCACTGCTCGACGTGTTCACGCAGCGTGCGGGCCGCCGGGCGGTACTTGGCGATCAGCGTGGGCAGGTCGCCCTGTCCACGGTGGCGCAGCATCCAGCGGCTGGCGCGCTGCGCGATGGTGGCGAGCTGGGTGAGCAGGCTCAGCTGCAGCTCGGTCGTGACCTTGTTGTCCAGGGCGTCGATCTGGTCCCAGATCGGCTCCAGCGCAAACACCTCGCGCGCCAGCGTATAGGCGCTGACCACCTCGGCCGCCGTGCACGAAGCCTCCACAGCCAGGAAGTTGACAAAGGTCGCGCCGACGCGGTTCACGACCGTGTTGGTCATGAAGGTGGCGATGATCTCGCGCTTGAGCGGGTGCCGTGCGATGAAGTCGCCATGGCGTTCGCCCAGCACCGTGGGGAAATACATCTTGAGCACGCGCGCGTAGAACGGGTCGTCGGGCAGGCTGCTGGCGCACAGCTCGTCGAACAGGTTCATCTTGGCGTAGGCCATGAGCACGGCGTTCTCCGGGCGGGTCAGGCCACGGCCTTCTCGCTTGCGCCTGGCCAGTTCCTCGTCGTCGGGCAGGAACTCGATGGCGCGCTTGAGCAGGCCGATCTGGCCGAGCCAGCGCATCAGGTTCTGCTGGCCGTCGAGCAGGTACACAGGCCGGGTGGCGGCCAGCTCGATCTGCTGCGTCTGGTAGTAGTTGTCCTGCAGCACGAGGTGGCCCACCTCGTCGGTCATGCTGGCCAGCAGGTCGTTGCGGCTCTCCAGCGTGAGGCCACCGGCTTCCTGCACGGCGCCCAGCAGGATCTTGATGTTGACCTCGTGGTCGGAGCAGTCCACACCGGCGGAGTTGTCGATGGCGTCGGTGTAGATCAGGCCACCGGCCTGCGCGAACTCGATGCGGCCGTTCTGCGTGCAACCGAGGTTGCCACCTTCGCCGAACACCTTGCAGCGCAGTTCGCTGCCGTTGACACGGAAGGCGTCGCCCGCCTTGTCGCCCACCTGGGCGTGGCTCTCGAAGCTGGCCTTCACATAGGTGCCGATGCCGCCGTTGTAGAGCAGGTCCACCGGGGCCTTGAGGATGGCGTTGAGCAGCTCGTTGGGCGCCATGGCCGTGGCCTCGGTGCCGATGACGGCACGCGCCTGCGCACTCAACGGTATCGACTTGGCGCTGCGAGGGAAGACGCCACCGCCTTCGCTGATGAGACCCTTGTCGTAGTCGTCCCAGCTCGAACGCGGCAGCTTGAACAGGCGCTCGCGCTCGGCGTAGCTGGCGGCGATGTCCGGGTTGGGGTCGATGAACACGTGGCGATGGTCGAAGGCCAGCACGAGCTTGATCTGGGTGGACAGCAGCATGCCGTTGCCAAACACGTCGCCCGACATGTCGCCGATGCCGGCCACGCTGAAGGGCTGGGTCTGCGTGTCCACGCCCAGGCCGCGGAAATGGCGCTTGACCGATTCCCAGGCGCCGCGCGCGGTGATGCCCATCTTCTTGTGGTCGTAGCCGACCGACCCGCCGGAGGCGAAGGCGTCGCCCAGCCAGAAACCGTAGGCCGCGCTCACGCTGTTGGCGATGTCGCTGAAGGTGGCCGTGCCCTTGTCGGCGGCGACCACCAGGTAGGGGTCGTCCTCATCAAAGCGCACCACATCGGCCGGCGGCACCACCGCACCTTTGACCAGGTTGTCGGTGACATCCAGCAGACCCGAGAGGAAGGTCTTGTAGCAGGCCACGCCTTCGGCCAGGTAGGCCTCGCGCTCGCTCGCGGGCGGTGCCTTCTTGAGCACAAATCCACCCTTGGAGCCCACAGGCACGATCACCGTGTTCTTCACCATCTGCGCCTTGACCAGGCCCAGGATCTCGGTGCGGAAATCTTCGCGCCGGTCCGACCAGCGCAGGCCGCCGCGCGCGACCTTGCCGCCACGCAGGTGCAGGCCCTCGACGCGCGGTGAATAGACCCAGATCTCGAACAGGGGCTTGGGCTCGGGCACGTTGGGGATGTCGCGCGGACTGAGCTTGAAGCTCATGCAGTCCCTGCCACGCTGGTAGGCGTTGGTGCGCAGCGTGGCCTGGATGGTGCTGAGGAACTGGCGCAGCACGCGGTCTTCCTCCAGGCTGGCCACATCAGCCAGCAGGGCTTCGAGCGCGCGCACACGGGTCTGGATGCGCTCGGCGCGACCGTCGGCCTTCGCAGGGTCGAAGCGGGTCGCGAACAGATCGGCCAGGCCCTGCGCGATGGCGGGGTTCTTGTTGAGCGTGTCCTCGATGTAGCTCTGGCTGAAGGCAAAACCGAGCTGCTTGAAGTAGCGCACATAGGCGCGCAGCACGGCAATGGCGCGGGCATCGAGCTCGGTGGAGAGCACCAGGCGGTTGAGCGCGTCGCTCTCCACTTCCTGGCGCCAGACCGCCTGGAACAGTTCCTCGAAGCGGAATTTGAGGCGCTCCACATCCAGCGGCTGGGCAAACTGCAGGCCCCAGTCGTGGATCCAGTAGCCCGGCGCGGCGAGGTGGTAGGGGTGCTCGTCGAGGACGCGCGCGCCCATGGACTCCATCACCGGCATGGCGTCCGACAGGGTGATCTTCTGCGTGGCGTAGGTCTTGAAACGCACCTGATCCTGGCGCTGGTAGAGCTTGAGCGCGAGCGGCTGCTGCTCACCCAGGCCACTGAGCACGGCCGCGTCGCTGGCGGCGGTATCGGCGTCGAAGTGCTCGCGGTAGGCGGTGGGGAATGCGGCCACCAGGGCCTCCAGGCCGCTGGCGCTGCGGCCGCTCTGGGCCAGCAGCACGGCGTTCACGCCGTCGACCCAGCGCTTGCAGGCCTGGGCCACGCGGGCTTCGAGTGCGGCCAGGTCCACTTGAGCGGGTAGCTTGTCCTTGGCACGCACGACGTAGTGGATGCGCGCCAGCGCGCTGTCGGTGAGCATGGGCGTGAACTCGATCGACGCCGCGTCGAAGGCCTCGGTGAACAGGGCCCCGAGCTTCACACGCAGCTCGGTGGTGTAGACGTCGCGCGGTACGTAGACCAGCAGCGATGCCAGGCTGCCATAGGCTCCACGGCGCACGAACAGGCGCACGCGCTGGCGCTCCTGCAGGCGCAGGATACCCAGGGCGTGCTGTTCCAGCGTGGCGGCGTCGATCTGCAGCATCTCGTCGCGCGGGTAGGTCTCCAGGATCGCCTGCAGGGCCTTGTGCGCGTGGCTGCCGGTGACCACGCCGGCATGGGCCATGACCTGCGCCACATGCTGGCGCACCACCGGGATCTGCTCCACCGACGCGGCATAGGCCGCCGAGGTGTACAGCCCCAGGAAGCGGCTTTCTCCCACCAGCTTGCCGGCGGCGTCCAGCCGCTTGACGCTGATGGCGTCCATCCAGGCCGGGCGGTGCACGGTGGAGCGGCTCATGGCCTTGGTGGACAGCACCAGGTCGGGGTTGGCCACGAAGGCCGCCGCGGGCTGGGCCGGCAGCACCTGCGCACCGGGTGCCTTGAGCAGACCCAGAGCGGTGCCGGGCACCGGCACCAACGCATCGCCCTGCAGCACGTAGTCTTCGGCCGCCAGGAAGGTGAAGTGGCCCTGTTCAAGCCAGGTCAGGAAGGCCTTGGCCTCATCGGCCACCGATGCATCCAGCGCGGTGAAGCTGGCGTTGAGCACCTGCACGCGCGAGAGCATGGCGCGCCAGTCCTGCACGGCCAGGCGCACGTCCTGCAAGGTGTCTTCGATGGCCTTGCGCAGCGCCACGCCCTCGGGGTCGGACGCGAGCCGGTCGCACTCGACGAGGATGCACGAGACCACCTGGCCTTCGGCGCTGCCCTGCTGCGCCGCGCCGCTGATCTGGGCCACATGGCCCGCAGCGTCGCGCGTCACGCGCAACAGCGGGTGGACAATCCAGTGCAGGGTGCGCCCGCTGCGGTTGACCGCCATGCCCACCGAGTCCACCAGAAAAGGCATGTCAGGGTGCACGATCTGCAGCACGTGCGTGCCGCTCTCGCGGGTGGGCTGCGTGGGCAGGTCCAGGATCTGCACCCGCACCTCGCCGCCCGCCGATGCGCCCAGCAGGGCCTGGTGCGCGGCGGCCATGGTCTGCAGCAAGGCGGGGTCGCGACTGCGCAGTTCTTCGGGGTCGGCAGCGGCGAAATACAGGTCCTGAAAGCTCGAGTTCATGGTCGGCATCCGGTCAAATAGGGGCGTTGGCGAGGGAAGGTGTGCGCGATTCTAGGAATGCTCCCCGCTTCGAAACGGCCCCAGAAAAGGATTGCATGGACCCATGCCATGCCGTCATGCGCAAAACGCATGATGCGCCCCTGCGGCGCGAGCGAGCAGAAAAAAACCCCGCACAGCGGGGTCTTGTCTTTGAGGCGAGGCTCGCTACTGCAAGGTTTCCTTGATCGCCGGCAGCGTGGGCAAGGCAATCACCTCGATGCCCTCTTCCATCATGGCCAGCGCCTCCTCGGGACTGGCCTGGCCACGGATGTTGCGGTGCTCCACTTCACCGTGGTGCATGGCGCGCGCCTCATGTGCAAAGCGTTCGCCCACGTCTTCGGTGTTGGCCACCACCTCACGCAGGGCGCGCAGCATGCGGGCCTGCAAAGCAGCCAGATCGGGGTTCATGCCTTGGTTGGTCATGGCCACTGCCGCACTGGCGGGGGTGGGTGTTGCCGTGGCTTCGGCGTCACCACGCCCGACACGCAGGTTCAGTCGGGGGGCCGAGAGCTTCTTCTGGATGTGTGCATCACCACACAACGGACACGTGACCAGGCCACGGCCGAGCTGGCTCACGAAATCGTCTTCGGAGCCGAACCAGCCTTCGAATTCATGCTGGTGGGCACATTGCAGGTCGAGAACCTTCATGCCACCGATTGTCCTGCCGAAGGCGATCCGGCGGCATCCTTCCACTGCAGCGTCCACTCACCGGCCTGCACGTTCTGCATCCACATCGAACCAATCAAGGTCTTGCAGTCAATCACCTGGCCACTGAAGCACCAGGCCCGAAGTTCGGCGGGTGTGGCGGTGAACACGTCGAGGAGTTCACCGTCGTCGAGCTGCCTCTCGCCCAGCGTGAGGCCGCGCGCGAACCAGATATCGATGGTCTCGTCGGAGTACGCCACCGTGGGCGCCAGCCGCCCGGCAAAGGCCCATTCGCGAGCGCTGTAGCCGGTCTCCTCCAGCAGTTCACGCTGCGCACACACCCAACTGTCTTCGCCCTCGTCGAGCTTGCCCGCTGGAAATTCGATCATCACCGCCTGCATCGGATGGCGGAACTGGCGCTCCAGCACCACCCGCCCATCGTCCAGCAGAGCGATCACCATGACCGCACCCGGGTGCAGCACGTACTCGCGCGTGGCCTCGGCTCCACCGGGCAGGCGAACCGTGTCGCGCACCACATGCAGGAAGTGGCCACGCAGCAGCTCGGTGCGCGACAGCGGCGTTTCGATCAGGTGGTTGTCGTCGTTCATCTCAACCGCGGTGGCGGTAAAGGTAGCGGTAGACGAAACCGGGAAAGGCCAGTGTGATGAACAACGCACCGGTGGTGGCGTAGAACTCCCAACCTTGCGGAGCAATCTGCCCGGCGCTGTTCTCCAGCGCGAGCCCGAGAGCACCCACGATGAAATACAGCAGCACCATCTCGACCAGCCTGATCCAGAGGGTCTTGGGTTGGCTGCGTGGAATCAACGCCAACCAGCGGTCGTTGATGAAGGGCAGATTGGCCGCAACCAGAGCGGCAATCAACACCAGCCAGACGGAAAAGCTGTGGTTCATGGTGAAAAGTGTGAGCCGGCTGCGCCGGCCAAGTTCACCGGAGGCAGCGGCAAAGCGGTCAGGCGAACAACGAAGCCACGGCGCGGGCACACAAACTCATGAGGCCACCAGGCAGGATACCCAGCAGCAACACCAGTGCACCGTTGATCGAGAGCACCGAGCGGGCATCCAGGCCAGCTTCGATGCCGGCGGTCTGCGCGGGCGCATCGAAGTACATGACCTTGACCAGGCGCAGGTAGTAGAAAGCACCGATCAGCGACATGATCACTGCGAAGACCGCCAAGCCCACGTAGAACGCACCACTGGAAGCCAGCAGCGCCTGCAGCACGGACAGCTTGGCGTAGAAACCCACCAGCGGTGGCACGCCGGCGAGCGAGAACATGCAGATGGCCATGACGCCGGCGTACAGCGGACTGCGCTGGTTCAGGCCGGCCAGATCGCTGATGTTTTCCGACTCGAAACCGCTGCGCGACAGCAGCAGAATCACACCGAAGGTGCCCAGCGTGGTCAGCACATAGGTGATGACGTAGAACATCGACGAGCCGTAGGCATTGGCCATGTTGCCTGTGTCGCCATTCACCACGCCGGCGAGCAAGCCCAACAGCATGAAGCCCATCTGCGCGATGGTGGAAAACGCCAGCATGCGCTTGAGGTTGGTCTGCGCGATGGCGGCGAAGTTGCCCACCAGCAACGACATGACAGCCAGCACCGCGAGCATCTGCTGCCAGTCGAAAGCCAGTGGCTGCAGACCTTCGACCAGCAGGCGGATGACGATGGCAAATGCAGCAAGCTTGGGCGCGCCACCGATCATGAGGGTGATGGCGGTGGGGGCACCCTGGTACACGTCAGGAACCCACATGTGGAAAGGCACCACGCCGAGTTTGAAGGCCAGACCGGCGACCACGAACACCAGGCCCAGCGTGAGCACCTGGGCAGAACCCTTGAGCGTGGCCTCGCCGCCCGCGATGGACTTCATCACCTCGGCCAGATCCAGCGATCCGGTGGCGCCGTACACCATCGACAGGCCGTAGAGCAGGAAACCGCTGGCGAGTGCGCCGAGCACGAAGTACTTCATGGCTGCCTCGGTGGCCTGAACGTCGTCGCGGCGCAGCGCCACCAGGGCATAGCTGGACAGCGTGAGCAGTTCAAGGCCGAGGTAGATCACCAGGAAGTTGTGGCCCGAGATCATGACGAACATGCCCAGCAACGCAAACATGGACAGGGTGAACATCTCGCCGCCGCGCAACATGTCGCGCTGGCCGGCGTAGCCGCGGCCATAGACCAGCGTGACCATCATGGCAATGGTGGCAAAACACTTGAGCCAGTTGCCCATGGGGTCGCTGACGATCATGCCGCCGAAGCCCAGCGTGGTCGTGCCCGAGACGGCCGCCATGCCAAGCAAGAACGCCACCGCGCCGAGCGAGAGCAAGGTCAGTGCGTAGGTGGCGCCGCGCAGGGGCGACTTCACCGTCAGATCGGCCAGCGCGATCACGCAGGCCATCGTCAGCAGGAGGATTTCAGGGTAGGCCGCGACCCAGCTGAGCTTGTCAATCATTGTTCGTTCTCTTGTGTCGTGTGACGGCCGTGGTTCACTGGGGCAGCTTGGAAACAGCCACGTGGCGCAGCAAGTCCGCCACGGAGGCGTCCATGACGTCGGTGAAAGGCTTGGGGTACACGCCCATGAAGAGCACCGCCACCGCAAGCACCGCCATCACGAGGAATTCACGCGGGTTGAGGTCGATCAGGGCCTTCACGTTGTCGTTGCCCGCGGCGCCCAGGTACACGCGCTTGTACATCCAGAGCGAATAAGCAGCGCCGAAGATCAGGGCTGACGCAGCGAGCAGGCCGATCCAGAAATTGGCCTTCACGGCCGCCAGGATCACCATCCACTCGCCCACGAAGCCGGCCGTGCCTGGCAAGCCGCAGTTGGCCATGGTGAACAGCAGCGCGAACGCAGCAAACTTGGGCATGGTGTTGACCACGCCGCCGTAGTCGGCGATCTCACGCGAGTGCACGCGGTCGTACAGCACACCGATGCCCAGGAACATGGCGGCCGACACAAAACCGTGCGCGATCATCTGCACGATGCCACCAGACACGCCGAGGTCGCTGAAGACGAAGAAGCCGAGCGTGACGAAACCCATGTGGGCAACCGACGAGTAGGCCACCAGCTTTTTCATGTCCTGCTGCACCATGGCCACCAGACCCACATAGATCACCGCGATCAGCGAGAGCCCAATCATGAGCCAGGCCCATTGGTGCGAGGCATCGGGCAGGACGGGCAGCGAGAAACGCAGGAAACCGTAGGCACCGAGCTTGAGCATGATCGCCGCCAGCACGGCCGAGCCACCGGTGGGGGCTTCGACGTGCACGTCGGGCAGCCAGGTGTGCACGGGCCACATCGGCACCTTCACGGCAAACGCTGCGAAGAAGGCGAAGAACAGCAAGGTCTGCGCGGTACCGCTCAAGGGCAGCTTGTACCAGTCGGCCAGGGCGAAGCTGCCACCGGACACGGTGTACAGGTAGATCAGCGCCACCAGCATCAGCAACGAGCCGAGCAAGGTGTACAAGAAGAACTTGAAGGCTGCGTAGATCTTGTTCGGGCCGCCCCAGATGCCGATGATCAAGTACATCGGAATCAACGTGGCTTCGAAAAACACGTAGAACAGCATCGCGTCCTGCGCGCTGAACACGCCGATCATCAGGCCCGAGAGGATCAGGAAGGCGCCCATGTACTGGTTCACGCGCGTCGTGATCGACTCCCAGCTGGCGATGATGACTACCACGTTTATGAACGCGGTGAGCAGGATCAGCCACAACGAGATGCCGTCCACGCCCAGGTGGTAGTGGATGTTGAAGTTCTGAATCCAGGGGGCTTTTTCAACGAACTGCAGCGCGGCCGTGCCGAGCTTGAAACCGGTGTAGAGCGGCACCGTGACCGCCAGGCCCACCACCGCACCCACGAGCGCGACCCAGCGCACCATGGGTGCCTGGTCGTCGCGGCCCAGGGCCAGCAGCACGACGCCAAAAGCGATGGGCGTCCAGATGGCAAGGCTCAGCAAACCCATGATGTTCTTCTTCCTCTTGTTTTATTTGGCGAGCCAGACGAAGTACGTCATGAACAGCAGCACACCCACGATCATCATCAGCGCGTAGTGGTACAGGTAGCCGGTCTGCGCGCGGCGCACCACGCCGGAGACCAGACCCACCAGCTTCCAGCTGGCGTTGACCACACCACCTTCGATCACACCCCGATCGCCACCCTTCCACAAACCGATGCCCAGACCGCGTGCGCCTTTGGCAAGCACGTTCTCGTTGAACCAGTCCATGTAGTACTTGTTCTCCAAAATCACCACCAGCGGACGCAGGGCGCGGCCGATGGCGGCCGGCACTGCAGGGTTGATGAGGTACATGTACCAGGCGCTCACGGCACCGGCCAGGGCGAGGTAGAGCGGTGGGGTGTAGAGCGAATGCGCGGCCATGGACAGGGCGCCATGGAACTCTTCGGCGAACGTCGCCATGGCGGGATGGGCCGCGGCATTGATGAAAATCGCGTCCTTGAAGAAGCCACCGAACAACATCGGCTGGATCGTCATGAATCCGATCACCACCGACGGAATGGCCAGCAGCACCAGCGGCACCGTCACCACCCAGGGCGACTCATGCGGCTTGGCGTCATGGCCGTGGCCATGCCCGTGGTCATCGTGGTGTCCATGGTCGTCGTCGTGGGCGTCGGGGTTCTGGTCGTAGCGCTCTTGTCCGTGGAAAACCAGGAAGTACAGGCGGAACGAATAGAACGAGGTGACGAACACACCGGCCAGCACCGCAAAGTAAGCGAAGCCCGAGGCCGGCAGGTTGCTGAAGTGCACCGCCTCGATGATGCTGTCCTTGGAGTAGAAGCCCGAGAACAGCGGTGTGCCGATAAGGGCCAGCGTGCCCAGCAACGAGGTGATCCAGGTGATGGGCATGTACTTGCGCACGGCGCCCATCCAGCGGATGTCCTGGTTGTGGTGCAGACCCATGATCACCGAGCCAGCAGCCAGGAACAGGAGCGCCTTGAAAAACGCGTGGGTCATGAGGTGGAACACCGCCACCGAGTAGGCCGACGCGCCGAGCGCCACCGTCATGTAGCCCAGCTGCGAGAGCGTGGAGTAGGCGACGATGCGCTTGATGTCGTTCTGGATGATGCCCAGGAAGCCCATGAACAGCGCCGTGATGGCACCGATCACCATGATGAAGTTCAGCGCCGTGTCCGACAGCTCGAACAGCGGCGACATGCGCGCCACCATGAAGATGCCGGCCGTGACCATGGTGGCGGCGTGGATCAGCGCCGAGATGGGCGTGGGGCCTTCCATGGAGTCTGGCAGCCACACGTGCAGCGGGAACTGCGCGCTTTTGCCCATGGCGCCGATGAACAGACAGATGCAGATGACGGTGATCAGCAGCCAGTCTGTGCCGGGAAAACCCAGCGTGCCGAGCTGGGGCGCCCTGGCAAACACCTCGGTGTAGTTGAGCGTGCCAGCGTAGGCAACGATCAGGCCGATGCCGAGAATGAAGCCGAAGTCACCCACGCGGTTGACCAGGAAAGCCTTCATGTTGGCGAAGATCGCTGTGGGCTTGTTGAACCAGAAGCCGATCAGCAGGTACGACACCAGGCCCACCGCTTCCCAGCCGAAGAACAGCTGCAGCAGGTTGTTGCTCATCACCAGCATGAGCATGGAGAAGGTGAACAGCGAGATGTAGGCGAAGAAGCGGTTGTAGCCCTCGTCTTCTTCCATGTAGCCGATGGTGTAGAGGTGCACCATGAGCGAGACGAAAGTGACGACCACCATCATCATGGCGGTGAGTCCGTCGACCAGGAAGCCGATTTCCATCTTGAGACCACCGACCACCATCCAGGTGTAGAGGGTCTCGTTGAAGCGCGCGCCGTCCATGGCCACGCTCTTGAGCGTCATGGCCGAGAGGATGAAAGCGACCAACACGCCCAGGATGGTGAGCGTGTGCGAGGCGCGGCGACCGATGACGTTGCCACCGAAAGTGGTGCCCAGAATGCCGGCCAGGGCCGCGCCGATCAGCGGCGCCATGGGGACAGCGAGCAGGGTGCTGGCAGAGAGGGTTGTACTCATGGTGTTCTTGTCTTGGGGCTGGTGCTCAGCCTTTGAGCGTGTTCAGCTCTTCGACGCTGATCGAGTTCTTGTTGCGGAACAGCAGCACGAGGATGGCCAGGCCGATCGCTGATTCGGCGGCGGCCACGGTCAGGATGAAGAACACGAACACCTGCCCGTGCATGTCACCCAGGAAGTGCGAGAAGGCCACGAAGTTCATGTTCACCGCGAGCAGCATCAGCTCGATGGCCATGAGCAGCACGATCAGGTTTTTGCGGTTGAGGAAGATGCCCACCACCGACAAGGCGAACAGGATCGCCCCCACGGAAAGGAAGTGACCCAGTGTCAGGCTGGTGAAATTCATGCCTTGCCCTCCTCGGCGGTGCTGGCGGGCGCCTCGGGCGCAGCTTTTTGTGTGGCGGACATGGGCAGCACCACCAACCGGTCGCTGGCGCGCACATGCACTTGCAGCCCGGGGTTGATGGCCTTGCTGTCCTTGCGCTGGCGCAGGGTGAGCGCAATGGCGGCAATCATGGCTACCAGCAGGATCACAGCAGCCACTTCGATCGGGTACAGGTATTCGGAATACAGCAGCAGGCCGAGTTCACGGGTGTTGGAATACCCGGCGGCGTTGATGCCGGCACCAGCCGCGTCGGGGTTGGTGGCCAGGCTCGGGAAGCCGGCAAACAACACGGCGATCAGTTCGGCCGCCACCAGACCGCCCAGGATGGCGGCCAGCGGAAAGTGTTTCCAGAATCCCTTGCGCACGCTGTCCATGTTGATGTCGAGCATCATCACGACGAACAAGAACAAAACCATCACCGCACCCAGATACACCAGCACCAGCGTGATGCCAAGGAATTCGGCCTTGAGCAGCAACCACAGTGCAGACGCCTGAGAGAATGCCAGCATCAGGAACAGCACGGCATGCACCGGGTTGCGCGCGGTGACGACGCGGAAAGCTGCGAACAGCAGCACCGCGGCGAAGAGGTAAAAAAAGCCGGTCTGGTAATCCATGGCGTTGTTCTTGTGTCGTCTTTTCCGGTATCGGTGTGGGCCCGGGATCGCAATGGATCAGCGGTAAGGGGCGTCGGCAGCCCGGGCAGCGGCAATCTCGGTCTCGTAGCGGTCGCCCACGGCCAGCAGCATCTCTTTGGTGAAGTACAGGTCTCCACGCTTCTCGCCGTGGTATTCGAAGATGTGGGTCTCGACGATGGAGTCGACCGGGCAACTCTCCTCACAGAAGCCGCAAAAGATGCACTTGGTCAAGTCGATGTCGTAGCGCGTCGTACGGCGGGAGCCATCGTCGCGCACATCGGATTCGATGGTGATCGCCATCGCCGGGCAGACCGCTTCGCACAACTTGCAGGCGATGCAGCGCTCTTCGCCGTTCTCATAGCGGCGCAGGGCATGCAGGCCACGGAAGCGCGGCGACAGAGGCGTCTTTTCCTCGGGGAACTGCACCGTGATCTTGCGCTTGAAGGCGTAACGACCGGTCAGGGCCATGCCCTTGAACAACTCCACCAGCAGGAAGCTGTTGAGGAAGTCGCGGAAGGAAAACGGCGCCACGACCGCAGGGGATGCGACGGGGTTGGCGGTGAAGGTGGACATGGTCAATCGCCCTCTTATTTCCAGAGGTTCCACGACGTCTGCATCAGGCCGCCGACGAGCAGCAGGTAGATGAGCGTGACGGGAATGAAGATCTTCCAGCCCAGACGCATGATCTGGTCGTAGCGGAAGCGCGGAAAGGTGGCGCGGATCCAGATGAACATGGACACCACGAGGAAGGTCTTCAGGCCGAGCCAGATCCAGCCGGGGATCCAGTTGAACAGCGCGCTGTCGATGGGTGGCAACCAGCCGCCCAGGAACATCAGCACCGCCAGCACCGAGATCAGCCACATGCTGGCGTATTCGGCCAGGAAGAAGATGGCAAAGCCCATGCCCGAGTACTCGACCATGTGACCGGCCACGATCTCGGCCTCGCCCTCAACCACGTCGAACGGGTGGCGGTTGGTTTCGGCCACACCCGAGATGAGGTAGACGAAGAAAATGGGCAGCAGCGGCAGCCAGTTCCACGACAGGAAATTGAGGCCTTCAGAAGCGGCCATGCCGCGCGCTTGCGAGTTCACGATGTCAACCAGGTTCAGGCTGCCCGAGACCATGACGACCACCAGGAAACAGAAGCCGATGGCAATCTCGTAGCTCACCATCTGGGCGGACGCGCGCAGCGCACCAAGGAAGGCGTATTTCGAGTTGGATGCCCAGCCCGCGATGATCACGCCATACACCTCGATCGAGGTGATCGCCAGGATCACCAACAGACCGGCGTTCACGTTGGCGAGCACCGCCTCGGGGCCGAAGGGAACCGCCACCCACGCGGCGAGCGCCGGCATGATGGCCATGATGGGGCCGAGGCGGAACAAGCCGTTACTCGCAGCACTTGGGCGGATCAGCTCTTTGGTCAACAGCTTGAGCGCATCGGCAATCGGCTGCAGCAAACCGAAGGGGCCGACGCGGTTGGGTCCGTGGCGCACCTGGATCCAGCCGAGCAGCTTGCGCTCCCACAGCGTGAGGTAGGCCACGGCGCCCATCAACGGCGCCAGCACTGCCACGATCTTGATCAGGTTCCAGATGACCGGCCAGGCGGCTGATGTCCACCAGGGAGCGGCGATCAGGCCCAGGCCGCCGTTGTACATCGCGTCGATCATGCGAGCACCTCGTCGGCGATCAGGGTTGCGCGGGCGTCGGCCGTCATCTGCAGCGCGGGGGCGCGGCGCACGAGGCCATCGAGCTGATAGATGCCGGCGACGCAGGGCTCGGCGTTGGCGGGCACCATGTCGATCGGAGCGGCGCTGGCGTTGTTCAAGCGCGCGGCGTCCACAACAGCGCCACTCGCCACACCCGGCAACGCACTGGCCAACACGGCCTGCGACGAGTCGGCGTCAAAGCCGGCCAGGCCGAGCAGATTGCCCAGCACGCGGATCACTTTCCACGCAGGGCGCGTTTCACCCAAAGGGCGCACCACAGCGTGGAAACTCTGCAACCGGCCTTCGGCGTTCACGAAGGAGCCAGAGGTTTCGGTGAACGGAGCGATCGGCAGCAGCACGTCGCTGATGTCGAGGTTGGTCTTGAACGGGCTGAGTGTGACGACCATGCCGGCTGGCGCCAAGCCAACTGCACCAGCCGCGCTGTCGTGCGCTGGTTCGGTGTTGAGCAGCACCAGCGCCTTGAGCGAGCCGCCCAGCATCTGACCAGCGTTCAAGCCGCCCTGCCCTGGCAATGCATTGACGAGCTGCGCGCCTACCGTGTTGGCGCTCTCGCTCAGGTAGCCCACGCTGGCGCCGGTCTGCTGCGCGATCCAGTTCGCCAGCGACAGCAGGCTGGCCGCTTTCTCGTGGTGTGCTGCGGCGTTGCCAAGCAACACAGCCCTGTGTTCGCCACCCAGCAGCGATTTCGCCACTGCGCGATGCGCATCGGTCACGTCCGCGGCGACCGGTGCAGCTGCACCATTCTCGGCGGCCACGGCAGCGGCGATACCAGCCAGCGCGGACACCCATGTGCGGCTGTCGGACAGCACGGTGTTTTCCACCGACATGGCCCAGTCTTGAGACTCGGCGCCGAGCACGTTCACCTGGCAACCCTTGCGGACTGCCTGGCGGATGCGCTGCGCGAACAGCGGGTGATCCTTGCGCAGGTTGGCGCCCACCACCAGCACGCGCTGCAGGGTGGAGAGCGATGCGACGGGCAGGCCGAGCCAGCGCGCCGCACCGGCTGGTGCTGCGTTCGAAAAGTCGGCGTGGCGCAAGCGGATGTCGATGTTCTGGCTGCCCAGCCCTCGCACCAAGGCGCCGGCCAGTGCCAGCTCTTCCAGCGTGCTGTGCGGGCTGGCCAGCAGGCCGATGGCGCCAGCGCCGTGCTCGGCCTTGACCTGCTTCAAGCCATTGGCCACGTACTCGAGCGCGGTTTGCCAGTCGACCGTGTGCCACTCGCCGCCCTGTTTGAGCATGGGCGCGGTCAGGCGGTCTTCGCTGTTGACGGCTTCGTACGAGAAGCGGTCGCGGTCGGCGATCCAGCATTCGTTGACGGCTTCGTTTTCCAGCGGCACCACGCGCATGACCTTGTGGTTCTTCACCTGGACGATCAGGTTGGCGCCGGTGCTGTCGTGCGGGCTCACGCTCTTGCGGCGCGAGAGTTCCCAGGTGCGGGCGCTGTAGCGGAACGGCTTGCTGGTGAGCGCGCCGACCGGACAGATGTCGATCATGTTGCCCGAGAGTTCGGAGTCGACTGTGTCACCGAGCACCGTGGTGATCTCGGAATGCTCGCCACGGTGGATCATCCCCAGCTCCATCACGCCAGCCACTTCCTGGCCGAAACGCACGCAGCGGGTGCAATGGATGCAACGGCTCATCTCTTCCATGGACACGAGCGGGCCCACGTCCTTGTGGAAGACAACGCGTTTTTCTTCTTCGTAGCGCGAACCCGAGCCACCGTAACCCACGGCCAGATCCTGCAACTGGCACTCACCGCCCTGGTCGCAAATGGGGCAATCCAGCGGGTGGTTGATGAGCAGGAACTCCATCACCGACTGCTGGGCCTTGATCGCCTTGTCGCTCTTGGTGCGCACGATCATGCCCTGCGTGACGGGCGTGGCGCAGGCCGGCATGGGCTTGGGCGCCTTTTCCACATCGACCAGGCACATGCGGCAATTGGCTGCGATGGACAGTTTTTTGTGATAGCAGAAGTGCGGGATGTAGGTGCCGGCCTTTTCGGCCGCATGCATGACCATGCTGCCCGGGGGCACTTCCACCTTCTTGCCGTCGAGTTCGATTTCAACCATGGTGTTTCTCGTGTCCGGCTGCTCAGGAAGCCTGTGCAGCATTGGCTGCGTTGATCTTGGCCTCGAACTCGTGCCGGAAATGTTTGATCATGGCGCGCACCGGCATGGCCGCCGCATCGCCCAGGGCGCAGATGGTACGGCCCATGATGTTCTCGGCCACGTTGTCCAGCAGCGCCATGTCGGCCAGGCGACCTTCGCCTTCGTCGATGCGGCTGACCATGCGCCAGAGCCAGCCCGTGCCTTCGCGGCAGGGCGTGCACTGGCCACACGACTCGTGCATGTAGAAGTAGGACAGGCGCTTGAGCGACTCGACCATGCAACGGCTGTCGTCCATCACGATCACGGCGCCTGAGCCCAGCATGGAGCCGGCCTTGGCGATGGAGTCGTAGTCCATGGTGCAGTCCATCATGATGGACGCGGGCAGCACGGGCGACGACGAACCACCGGGGATCACGGCCTTGAGCGTGCGGCCTTTGCGCACGCCACCGGCGAGCTCCAGCAGCTTGCTGAACGGCGTGCCCATGGGCACCTCGTAGTTGCCGGGCATCTCCACATCACCGCTCACCGAGAAGATCTTGGTGCCGCCGTTGTTGGGCTTGCCGCAGGCGAGATACGCCGCGCCACCGTTGCGGATGATCCAGGGCACCGCGGCAAAGGTCTCGGTGTTGTTGATGGTGGTTGGCTTGCCGTAGAGGCCGAAACTGGCTGGAAACGGTGGCTTGAAACGCGGCTGGCCTTTTTTGCCTTCGAGCGATTCGAGCAAGGCGGTTTCTTCGCCGCAGATGTAGGCACCGAAGCCGTGAAACGCATGCAGCTGGAAGCTGAAACCGCTGTCCAAAATATTGTCGCCCAGCAGGCCGGCGGCGCGGGCTTCTTCCAGCGCGGCTTCAAAGCGGTCGTAGGCCTCGAAGATTTCGCCGTGGATGTAGTTGTAGCCCACGCTGATGCCCATGGCGAAGGCGGCAATGGCCATGCCTTCGATCACGATGTGCGGGTTGTACATCAGGATGTCGCGGTCCTTGCACGTACCCGGCTCGCCTTCATCGGAATTGCACACCAGGTACTTCTGACCCGGGAACTGGCGCGGCATGAAACTCCACTTCAAGCCGGTGGGGAATCCCGCACCGCCACGGCCGCGAAGTGCCGACTCCTTGAGTGTGGCAATCACCTGGTCTTGCGTCATGCCCACCACCGGTGGATCACCGGCCGGCTCGGCGCCGTCTTTGCCCAGCACCTTGCGCAAGGCCTGGTAACCGCCTCGCGCCACGTAGTCCTTCAGCGACCAGTTGCCACCGTCAAGGTCGGCGTAGATCTGAGGGTTGATGTGGCGGCCGTGGAAGCAGGTCTGCACGCCGTTGGCGCGGAACTGCGAGAGGATCTGATCGGCGTTCATGGCTGTCCTTCCGCGGCACGCAAGCCATCGATCAGCTGATCGAGCTTGTCATTGCTCATGAAGCTGCACATGTGGCGGTCGTTGACCAGCATCACCGGCGAATCGGCGCAGGCGCCCAGGCATTCGCTTTGTTGCAGGGTGAACAGGCCATCAGGCGTGGTACCGCCCATGGTGATGCCCAGCTTGCGCTCCAGGTGGTGCAGCGCGTTCTGGCCATCGCGCAACTGACATGGCAGGTTGGTGCACACGTTCAGCTTGAACTTGCCCGTGGCCTGCTGGTTGTACATGTTGTAGAAGGTCGTCACCTCGTGCACGGCAATCGGCTCCATGCCCAGGTATGCGGCCAACGACGCTTCAGCACCTGTGCTCACGAAACCCATTTCCTGCTGGATGATGGCCAGACACGCCATGACTGCCGACTGCGCCTGATCAGCCGGGTACTTGGCGACCTCGCGCGCGAAGCGCTGCTGGGTGGCGCTGCTGAATTCCACAGTGGCAACTGCGTGGCCGGTGCTCATCGGTCGATCTCCCCGAAAACAATGTCCATGGTGCCGATGATGGCCACGGCGTCGGCCAGCATGTGGCCGCGCGCCATTTCGTCCATCGTGGCCAGGTGCGCAAATCCAGGTGCGCGGATCTTCAGGCGGTAGGGCTTGTTGGCGCCATCGCTCACCAGGTAGATACCGAACTCACCCTTGGGATGCTCGACCGCCGCATAGGCTTCGCCCTCGGGCACGTGGAAGCCTTCGGTGAATAGCTTGAAGTGGTGGATCAGCTCTTCCATGTTGGCCTTCATGGCCTCGCGGGCGGGAGCGGCCACCTTGTGGTTGTCGGTGATCACCGGACCGGGGTTGGCGCGCAGCCACTTGGAGCACTGCTCGATGATACGGTTGGACTGCTTCATCTCTTCCATGCGGACGAGGTAACGGTCATAGCAGTCGCCGGTTTTGCCCACCGGAATGTCGAAGTCCATCTGACCGTACACGTCGTACGGCTGCTTCTTGCGCAGATCCCAGGCGATCCCGGAGCCGCGCAGCATGGGGCCGGTCATGCCGAGGTTGAGTGCGCGCTCGGGGGTGACCACACCGATGCCGACCGTGCGCTGTTTCCAGATGCGGTTGTCGGTGAGCAGCGTGTGGTACTCGGCCAGGTAGGTCGGGAAACGTTTCGTGAAATCGTCGATGAAGTCGAGCAGCGAACCCTGGCGGTTGGTGTTCATCTGCTCCATCGCACGGGCATTGCGGATCTTGCTGTGCTTGTACTGCGGCATGGTGTCCGGCAGATCGCGGTACACACCACCCGGACGGAAGTAGGCTGCGTGCATGCGAGCACCCGACACCGCTTCGTACATGTCGAACAGATCTTCGCGCTCACGGAAGGCGTAGATCAGGATGGTGGAGCTACCGCAGTCGTTGCCGTGCGAACCCAGCCACATGAGGTGGTTGAGCAGGCGCGTGATCTCGCTGAACATCACGCGGATGTACTGCGCGCGGATCGGCACCTCGATCCCGAGCAGCTTCTCGATCGCAAGGCAGTAAGCGTGCTCGTTGCACATCATCGAGACGTAGTCCAGCCGGTCCATGTAGGGCAGCGACTGGATGTAGGTCTTGTGCTCGGCGAGCTTTTCGGTGGCGCGGTGCAGCAGGCCGATGTGCGGGTCAGCGCGTTGCACGACCTCGCCGTCGAGCTCAAGCACCAAGCGCAGCACGCCGTGCGCGGCCGGGTGCTGAGGACCGAAGTTGAGGGTGTAGTTCTTGATTTCAGCCATGTCGATGTCACAGGAAGGCCCGAGGCCTCAGTGCAATCCCCCGTAGTTGTCTTCGCGGATGATGCGGGGCGTGATTTCGCGGGGTTCGATACTCACCGGCTCGTAGATCACGCGCTGGCGCTCGGCGTCGTAGCGCATCTCGACATGACCCGACAGCGGGAAGTCCTTGCGGAAGGGATGGCCGATGAAACCGTAGTCGGTGAGGATGCGGCGCAGGTCGTCGTGGCCTTCAAAGACGATGCCGTACAGGTCGAAGGCTTCGCGCTCGTACCAGTTGGCCGCCGCCCAGAGCGGTGTGACCGAAGCCAGCACAGGGAAGTCGTCTTCCGGGCAGAAGACCCGCACGCGAACACGGTGGTTGTGGCTCACTGACAGCAGATGCACCACCGCCGCAAAACGCAGACCTTCCCAGCGACCGTCGCCATACGTCTGGTAGTCCATGCCACAGAGATCGATGAGCTGCTCGAACGCCGCGACAGGTGCATCGCGCAGGGTCTTCATGACCTCAAAATAGTGGGTGGCCGCAACGGTCAGCGTGAGCTCTTCGCGAACCACGTCGAGCGAGGCCACGCGGTCACCAAGCAACTCGGTCAGGGCCAGCTTCAAAGCTTCCGGCGCAACGGCGTAATGGGTCGTTGAGGTGTCGGTCATGGATACGTCTCGTGGGACTCGGTTCGCCGTGTTGCCACGGCGCTCAGGCGCGGGCAATGGTCTGGGTGCGGCGGATCTTCTGCTGCAGCTGGATGATTCCGTACAGCAGCGCTTCGGCCGTGGGCGGGCAGCCGGGCACATACACGTCCACCGGCACGATGCGGTCACAGCCTCGCACCACCGAATAGCTGTAGTGGTAATAGCCACCGCCGTTGGCACATGAACCCATGGAGAGCACCCAACGCGGCTCGGCCATCTGGTCGTAGACCTTGCGCAGGGCCGGCGCCATCTTGTTGCACAAGGTGCCGGCCACGATCATCAGATCGGACTGGCGCGGGCTGGCGCGAAACACCTCGGAGCCGAAGCGACCGATGTCGTAGCGCGCGGCCGCCGCGTGCATCATTTCCACTGCGCAGCAGGCCAGACCGAAGGTCATGGGCCACAGCGAGCCGGTCTTGGCCCAGTTCACCACCGAGTCGTAGCTGGTGGTGACGAAGCCTTCCTTGAATACGCCTTCAATCATGAGCCGCTCCCCTGGATTCGTGTGTGGTCGTGTCGGTCATTCCCAGTCCAGCGCGCCCTTCTTCCACTCGTAAGCAAAGCCCACGGTGAGGATGGCCAGGAACACGACGCCCGCAAGGAAGCCGGTCATGCCGATGTCCGAGAGGGCCACGGCCCAGGGGATGAGAAAGGCGATCTCGAGGTCGAACAGGATGAAGAGGATGGCCACCAGGTAGTAGCGCACATCGAACTTCATGCGGGCGTCTTCGAAGGCCTCGAAACCGCATTCATAAGGGGAGTTTTTCTCGGCGTCCGGGAGGTTCGGACCAAGGATATAACCCAGTACCTGCGGAATGATCCCGATGGAAATACCCACCAAGATGAACAGGAGCACGGGTAGGTATTGTTCGAGACTCATCTTGGTCTGTTCCACTGACACGGCGTGAGGCCGTGTTGTCCAAAGATTGGTGCCGACGGCGAGACTCGAACTCGCACAGCTTTCGCCACTACCCCCTCAAGATAGCGTGTCTACCAATTTCACCACGTCGGCTGGTCTGCATTGCCGGCTCACGAGGTCTGTGTGAGCCTTGCTGACAAGCATTGGAGTTTACCCTGAAACCACCTCTCTTTTGAGAGGCGGCGGGCCTTTTTCAACTCGATTGGAAGCTGACTCGGCGCGCGCGCAAAGCGTGCGCTCCACCACGCTCACTTCGCCGGGATTTGCGCCGCTCCGGTGGGGGCTGGCGTGGCCGCAGCGGGCGCAGGGGTGGAGCCCGTTGCTGCCGCTGCACCGGGAATCTGCTGTGAAGGGTCGGCAGGTTGCGCGGGCGTCACCACGCCTTCAAGCACGCTGCCCGAGGTGGGCGCCGCCACCCGCAGGTTGCCAAAGTAGGCAAGACCCAGCGTGCAAGTCAGGAAGATGGCCGCCAGCACAGCCGTGGAGCGCGACAGGAAATTGGCGCCACCGGATGCGCCGAACAGGCTGGCAGAACCTGCCCCACCGCCGCCGAAGGCAGCGCCGGCATCGGCACCCTTGCCATGCTGCATGAGGATCAGGCCAATCATGGACAGCGCGGAAAGGATCTGCACGGCCAGAAGGATGGTCAACACAACGTTCATTTTTTACTCCGGAATCACGATTGTCGATGCGCCCTTGAGGGCACGAAAAAGGTCAGCGGGCCGAGGCCACGATCTGAAGGAAGTCAGCCGCCTTGAGCGACGCACCGCCGATGAGGCCGCCGTCGATGTCTGGCTGAGCCAGCAGACTGGCTGCATTCGCCGCGTTCATGCTGCCGCCGTAGAGGATGTGCACACGCTCGGGATGCTGCGTGGCTGCTGCAATCTGGGCACGAAGCACCGCATGCACTTGCTGCGCCTGTTCGGGCGAGGCGGTCTTGCCGGTGCCGATGGCCCAGACGGGCTCGTAAGCCACCACGATTTCGCTGGTGCAATGCGCCACCGCGTGGATGACCGCAGCCAGTTGGCGCTTGACCACGGTCTCGGTCTGACCGGCTTCACGCTCGGCGAGGGTTTCACCCACGCACACGATGGGCGTGATGCCGTGGGCCAGTGCCACCTTGGCTTTGTCGGCCACCTGCACGTCGGTCTCGCCGTGGTACTGGCGTCGCTCCGAGTGGCCCACGATCGCATAGCGGCACGCGAAGTCCTTGAGCATGGTGGCTGACATCTCACCGGTGTAGGCGCCCTGCTCGTGGCTGGACACGTCCTGCGCACCCCAAGCAATCGAGCTGCCATTCAACAGCGACTGCATTTGCGCCAGGTAAGGTGCGGGCACACACAGGGCCATGTCGGCGGCCGGTGTCTGGTCGCCCAGGCCATCGAGCATGGCTTTCACCAACGCCTCGTTGGCAGCCAACGAGCCGTTCATTTTCCAGTTGCCTGCGATCAGTGGTTTCATGTCTGAGATGCCGTCATGCCCAGGTCAGGACGAGCTTGCCGATGTGGCGATTGGACTCCATGAGTGTGTGTGCCGCTGCGGCTTCGCTGGCGGAAAACACCTGATGGATCACGGGTTTGATGCGCCCCTGAGCCAGCAGCGGCCAGACGCGCTCGCGCAGCGCTTGCGCAATGGCAGTCTTGAACGCGATCGGACGCGGGCGCAAGGTCGAACCGGTGATGGTCAGGCGTTTGCGCAGCACCATGCCGGCGTTGAACTCGGCCTTCACACCACCCTGCACCGCGATGATGACCAGGCGGCCGTCTTCGGCCAGGCAGTCGACCTCACGAGCCACGTAGGCGCCAGCCACCATGTCGAGCACCACATTCACACCCTGCCCACCCGTGAGGTCGGCCACGGCAGACACGAAGTCCTGCGTCTTGTAGTTGATGGCGTGATCCGCGCCGAGCGCCAGGCAGGCCGCGCATTTGTCGTCACTGCCCGCAGTAGCAATCACGCGCGCACCCAGGGCCTTGGCCATCTGGATCGCTGTCACGCCGATGCCGCTGGTGCCTCCCTGGACCAGCAGAGTCTCGCCAGCTTGCAGGCGCGCGCGGTCGAAAACATTGCTCCATACGGTGAAGAAGGTTTCGGGCAGCGATGCGGCGGCGATGTCGTCCATGCCCTCGGGCACCGGCAGGCACTGGCCCACAGGCGCCACACACCACTGGGCATAACCGCCACCGGCCACCAGCGCACACACGCGGTCACCCACCTTCAGGCCAGCGACGGCCATGGCCGCCGCGTCGCCCGAGGCGATCACGCCCGCCACCTCAAGGCCGGGAATGTCGGACGCGCCGGGCGGCACGGGGTAGTTGCCGGTGCGCTGCAGCACGTCGGGACGGTTCACGCCCGACGCACTGACGCGGATCAGCACCTCACCTGCGGCCGCCATGGGCACCGGGCGCTCACCGAGACGCAGCACCTCCGGTGCACCGAAGCTGCTGATCTCGACCGCTTGCATCACCGCCGGAATCACGACTGTGACTGCTGCTGCGGCTCGACCGCGTTGCGATCGGCCAGCGCCTTCATAGACAGCTTGACGCGACCTTTTTCGTCGGTCTCGAGCACCTTCACGCGAACGATCTGGCCTTCGGTCAAATAGTCGGTGACGCGCTCGACACGCTCGTGCGCGATCTGGCTGATGTGCAGCAGGCCGTCTTTGCCTGGCAGCAGGTTGATCAAGGCACCGAAGTCCAGGATCTTGGTGACCGGGCCTTCGTAGACCTTGCCCACTTCCACTTCAGCGGTGATCTGCTCGATGCGGCGCTTGGCTTCGTCGGCTTTGGCCGAGTCGGTCGAAGCGATGGTGATGGTGCCGTCTTCGTCGATGTTGATCTGCGTGCCGGTCTCTTCGGTCAGCGCACGGATGACGGCGCCGCCCTTGCCGATCACGTCGCGGATCTTCTCGGGATTGATCTTCATGGTGAAGAGCTTGGGCGCGAAGTTGGACACCTCGGTCTTGGCTTCGCCCATGGCTTCCTGCATCTTGCCCAGGATGTGCATGCGGGCTTCTTTGGCCTGTGCCAGCGCGACCTGCATGATTTCCTTGGTGATGCCCTGGATCTTGATGTCCATCTGCAGCGCCGAGATGCCGTTGGTGGTGCCGGCGACCTTGAAGTCCATGTCGCCCAGATGATCTTCGTCACCCAGAATGTCGGTCAGCACGGCGAAGCGGTTGCCGTCCTTGATCAGGCCCATGGCGATACCGGCCACGTGGGCTTTCATCGGCACGCCGGCGTCCATCAGTGCCAGGCAGCCGCCGCACACCGACGCCATCGACGAAGAGCCGTTGGATTCGGTGATTTCCGACACCACGCGCATGGTGTAGGGGAAGTCTTCCTTGCTCGGCAGCGCGGCAATCAGCGCGCGCTTGGCCAGGCGGCCATGGCCGATTTCGCGGCGCTTGGGGGTGCCGAAACGGCCGGCTTCGCCGGTGGCGAAGGGAGGCATGTTGTAGTGCAGCATGAAGCGGTCTTCGAACTCGCCGGCCAGCGCATCGATGCGCTGCGCGTCGCGGTCGGTGCCGAGCGTGGCCACGACCAGCGCCTGCGTTTCACCACGGGTGAACAGGGCCGAACCGTGGGTGCGGGGCAGCACGCCGTTGCGGATTTCGATGGCGCGCACGGTGCGCGTGTCGCGACCGTCGATGCGCGGCTCGCCGGCCAGGATCTGGCCACGCACGATCTTGGCTTCGATCTCGAACAGCAGGGCTTCGATGGCCACGCTGTCGAAGGCCACGCCTTCGGCTTTGAGCGCAGCGAACACGTCGGCGTAGGCCGAGCGGCAAGCTTGCGTGCGCGCTTGTTTGTTGCGGATCTGGTAAGCGGCTTCGAGCTTGGCCTTGGCCAGACCGTCGATCTTGGCGATCAGCGGCTCGTCCTTGGCCGGCGCTTGCCAGTCCCAGGCCGGCTTGCCGGCGTCGCGCACCAGTTCGTTGATGGCGGCAATCGCGATGTTGCCTTGCTCGTGGCCGAACACCACGGCGCCCAGCATGACTTCTTCGGACAACTGGTCGGCTTCGGATTCCACCATCAGCACGGCGGATTCGGTGCCCGCGACCACGAGGTCGAGCTGGCTGTCTTTCAACTGGGTCTGACCCGGGTTGAGCACGTACTGGCCATTGACATAGCCCACGCGGGCGGCGCCGATCGGCCCGTTGAACGGGATGCCGCTGACCGACAGCGCGGCGGAGGTGGCGATCATGGCGGCGATGTCGGCCTGCACTTCGGGGTTCAGGCTCACCACGTGCACGATCACCTGGACTTCGTTGTAGAAGCCTTCGGGGAACAGGGGGCGGATCGGGCGGTCGATCAGGCGGCAGGTCAGCGTTTCGAGTTCGCTCGGACGGCCTTCGCGCTTGAAGAAGCTGCCGGGGATCTTGCCGGCGGCGTACGACTTCTCGGTGTAGTCCACGGTCAGCGGGAAGAAGTCCTGGCCGGCCTTGGCCTCAAGCTTGGCAACCACGGTGGCGAGCACCACGGTGTCGTCGATGTTGACCAGCACGGCGCCAGTGGCCTGGCGCGCGATTTCGCCGGTTTCCATGGTGACCGTGTGGGGGCCCCACTGGAAGGTCTTGGTGACTTTGTTGAACATGCTCATGGTTGATCTCCTGGAATTTTTTCCGCCACCCGGCGGAAAACACAGCGTGCGGCAAACCCGCACAAAACCCGGAAACACAACCCAGAACACGATGCCATTCCAGATGGATTGAGTGTTTCGCCGGTGGCGCTCAACCCGTTTGGAATGACACAGCTTCGCTCTGTAATCAATGCTCCGGAATCAAAAAAGCGGATTGACAAGCAAAAAACGCCCGAGCCAGCGAACCAACTCAGGCGTTTTGTGTGTCAAACCGGGCTCAATTACTTGCGCAGGCCCAGTTTCGCGATCAGCGCGACGTAACGCTGGGCGTCTTTGGACTTCAGGTAGTCCAGCAGCTTGCGGCGGCGGCTCACCATGCGCAGCAGGCCGCGACGACCGTGGTGGTCTTTGGCGTGCGTCTTGAAGTGGGGGGTCAGTTCGTTGATGCGTGCGGTCAGGATGGCGACCTGCACTTCTGGGCTGCCGGTGTCGTTGGCGGCGCGGGCGTTGGCCGCGACGACTTCGGCTTTGATGGATTGGGCAATCATGGAATTTCCTTCAGGGTTACATGCGTCCCGGCGCAGCAAGCAGGCGTGTGGAGTTGCTCCAAAGCCGGCCGCCGCATCGGGCGTGGGTATGCTGTCCTTTCGAACGGCAACCGCGGATTATAGGGCAGAAGGCGTCAGGTGCCGCCACCTGGCTGGGCGTCGATCCAGCGGCGCAGGCGGGAGACGCCCTTGTCCAGCCGGCTGGTGTCGCGGCTGGCGAAGCACCAGCGCAACCAGCCGGACGCTTCCGGACTGAAGGCACTGCCCGGCGCGAGACCAATGCCGGCCTCGCGCACCAGCCGCTTGGCCACGGCCAGGCAGTCGTCTTGCCCCTGCAGCTTGAAAAAGGCGTACATGCCGCCCAGCGGCTCGGCAAGCGTCACGCCGGGGACCGCGCGCAGCAGAGGCACCAGCGTGTCGCGGCAGGTTTTCAGGTGTGCCACCAGGGCAGGCGTGACCTCGGCGCCGCGCTGCAGGGCCACCGTGGCGCCGCGCTGCACGAACACCGGCGCGCACGAGGTGTTGAACTCGATCAGCTTGCCCACCGCCGCCGTGAGGGCGGCGGGCAGCACCAGCCAGCCCAGGCGCCAGCCGGTCATGAGGAAGCTCTTGGAGAAGCTGTGGGCCACGATGACCCGGTCGTCGGGCTCGGCCACGTCCAGGAAACTGCTGGCAGCGCCATTGGCGGTGTCGCCCGCGTAGTAGAGCCGCTCGTAGACCTCGTCGGCCAGGATCCAGGTGCCGGTGCGGCGGCAGTGCGCCAGGATGGTGGCCTGCTCGTCGCGGGTCAGGGTCCAGCCGGTGGGGTTGTTGGGCGCGTTGACGATGAGCAACCGCGTGGCGGGCGTGATGGCCGACAGCAAGGTGTTCATGTCCAGAGCCCAGGCACCTGCTCGGGGTCCTTCGGTGAGCACCTGCAGCGGCACGCTTTTCACGTTCGCACCCATGATCTGCGGCTGCGCCACCAGGTTGGGCCAGGCCGGTGTGACCACCACCACCTCGTCACCCGCCTCCACCAGCGCCTGCGACGCCAGCATCAGGCCGTTGACACCACCCGAGGTGACGGCCAGCCGGTCCGTCCAGTGCGCGGCACCGCGCCCCGGGTGCAGGCCGTCGGTGTAGGTCGCAAGCGCTTCGCGCAGTTCGGGCAGGCCGAGGTTGTGGGCATAGAAGGTTTCGCCGGCTTGCAGCGAAGCCATGGCGGCCTCGCGGATGAAGCCGGGCGTGACTTCATCGCTCTCGCCAAACCAGAACTTGAGCACGTTGTCTCGGCCCAGGCCCTCGTTGGCCACCTCGCGGATGCGAGAGGCTTCGAGGTTTTCAACCACGGGGCGCATGAAGGGAGTGTGTAGAGGCATCAGGGTCGGATCATGTTGCAGCGGTGAGGCTGTTCGGCTTGTTGAGGTGCCAGGTTGCGGATCACGCGAAAGCCGTAGCCCGAGCCTTCGACGTCGAATTTGGCGCCGGGCGCGCCCTGTCGGTCCATCACGGCCACCGCCAGCGGCTGCTGGAACTGGTGGTCGGCGGCGCGCATGCGGGCGGTCTGCCCGGCCAGGGTGACTTCGGCTTTTTCAAGCTGGGCCGCGATGGTCGCCGCATTGACCGGGCCGGCCGCGCCAGCGCGTTCGATGGCCTGCGCCAGCGATTCGACCATGAGCTGCATGCGCATGTGCACGTAGTCGTCGGCGGGGTTGGGGAAGCGCTGGCGAAACGACTGGTAGAAGGCTTCCGACTCGCGCGTGGGCACGTTGGGGAACCAGTCGGCCACCGCAATCACTTTACCGATACCGGCTTCGCCCATGGCCGCGGGCGCACCGAGTGCGTTGCCGTAGAAGGTGTAGAAGCTGCCGTCAAAACCCACCTCGCGCGCGGCCTTGACCAGCAGCGTGAGGTCGTTGCCCCAGTTGCCGGTGAGCACGGCCTGCGCGCCACTGGCCTTGATCTTGGTGGCGTATGGCAGGAAGTCCTTCACGCGGGCCATGGGGTGCAGCTCTTCGCCGACGATCTTCACGTCGGGCCGCTGCGCGGCGAGCTGGTTGCGGCCTTCGCGCAGAACGGCCTGGCCAAAGCTGTAGTCCTGGCCGATCAGGTAGATGTTCTTGAGCTGCTTGTCTTCGCGCAGCACGCTCATGAGCGCGGTCATGCGCATGTCGGCATGGGCGTCAAAGCGGAAGTGCCAGTAACTGCATTTCTCGTTGGTCAGCGCCGGATCGACCGCCGAGTAGTTGAGAAACAGCATCTGGCGCGCCGGCTCGCGTTCGTTGTGCTTGTTGATGGCATCGATCAGGGCACTGGCCGCCGCCGACGAGTTGCCCTGAGCGACGATGGTGATGTCGCGGTCCACCGCCGAGCGCAGGGCGGACAGCGCCTCTTCGGTCTGCCCCTTGCTGTCGAACCGCTCGATCAAGAGCGGGCGGTTGCCACCTGGCAGCTTGACACCGCCACGCGCGTTCACGCGCTCGGTAGCCCAGACCAGATTGCGGTAGACGGCTTCGCCGGTGTTGGCGATCGGGCCAGACAGGCCTTCGATCATGGCGATGCGGATGGGCGCAGCGCTGGGCGTGGGGGCCTGGGCCAAAGACACCGTGACAGAAAGAACGCCGATCAGGGCGGCAGCCAGCGCGCGACGGCGCTGGGCAAAAACGGGATCACACAGGTATTTCATGGGAAGGTTGCTCTTCGGTGCGGGAATGCCCGATCGCGGACGCTCGGGCTGAATGTCGCTAGCGCGACAACACCGAAATTCTAATTCATAATTACAGAGCTTCGCCCACCACGGTACTTCAGAGGGTGCCCACGGGCTCGCTCCGACCAATATCCGACAGCGGCCAGCGCGGCTTCACGTCAAAGCTGTAGCCGTCGGCCAAGCCCAGCTCGACCAAGCCGGCCTGCACCCGCATGCCACCGGCCAGCGCGATCATGGCGCCGTTGTCGGTGCAAAGGTGCAACTCCGGGTAGTGCACCCGAACCCCCGCCCTGCCACAGGCCACACCAAGTTGCTCGCGCAGCAGCGCATTGGCACCCACGCCGCCGGCCACCACCAGGCGGCGCAAGCCGGTCTGGCGGATCGCCGCCATGGACTTTTTCACCAGCACCTCGACGATGGCGGCCTGCACGCTGGCGGCCACATCGGCCTTTTGCTGCGGAGACAGCGGATCGGCCAGGTGCAGCGTGGCCGGGCCGTCCAGGCTGGCGTGGGCCAGCCTTTTCACCTGGGTCAACACCGCCGTCTTGAGACCGGCAAACGAGAAGTCGAGGTCACCGCTGTGCAGCAGTGGACGCGGGAACTTGTAGGCCATAGGGTCGCCCTGCAGCGCCAGCTGCGCCAGGGCCGGGCCACCGGGATAGCCCAGACCGAGCAGCTTGGCCGACTTGTCGAAAGCCTCACCGGCCGCGTCGTCGATGGTTTCGCCGAGCAGCGCGTAGCGCCCCACCCCGTCCACGCGCATCAGCTGGCTGTGGCCACCCGACACCAGCAGCGCGACGAACGGGAACTCGGGCGGGTCGGCACTCAGAAATGGCGAGAGCAGATGGCCCTCGAGGTGGTGCACGCCGATGACCGGCTTGCCGAGCGCAAAACCCAGCGCGCAGGCCACGCCCGACCCCACCAGCAGTGCACCGGCAAGACCAGGGCCACGGGTGTAGGCCACGGCGTCCACGGCCGACAGCGTCAGGCCCGCCTGGGCCAGCACGGCGTCGGTGAGCGGCAACACGCGGCGGATGTGGTCGCGACTGGCGAGCTCGGGCACCACGCCACCATAGGCACGGTGCATCTCGATCTGGCTGTGCAGCGCGTCGCCCAGCAGCCTTGGCGTGTGGCCGCCGCTGGCGTCCACCAGAGCCACGCCGGTTTCGTCGCAAGACGACTCGATTCCCAAAATCAGCATCGTCCAAGTGTACGGGCGGCATGTTTGTTGCTCAGCCTTGGGGATGAGCGAAAAACCCCCTCGGACATGAAATCGGCTCTGAACTTTCTGGTGGCAGCCAAACGCTGCGAAATCGCCGAGCTGCAGCAGCTCGCGCTCACGAGCGCCCTGGTGAATGTGACCGGGCGTCTGGTGCACGGCTTGCAGCGCGAGCGGGGTCTGTCCAACCTGTTCCTCGGCTCGCAAGGTCTTCAGTTTGGCGAGATGCGGGCGGGCCAGATCCGGGAGTGCCGCCAGATCGAGGCCGAACTGCGCGCCTGCTTTGACGACCTGGACACCGAATCGGCCCTGGTGGGCAACGGCGCGCGCCTGTTCAGCCGCATCGCCTACGTGCTGCATGGCCTGGACGCGCTGGACGGGCTGCGCTCGCGGGTGCAGGCGCTGGAGTGGACGACCCAGCAGGCGACCGAGGCCTACGTGCGCCTGATCTCCGGCCTGCTGGCGGTGGTGTTCGAGGCGGCGGACAGCGCCAGCGATCCGGAAATCTCGCGCCTGCTGGTGGCCTTGTTCAATTTCATGCAGGGCAAGGAGTTCGCCGGCCAGGAACGCGCGGCCGGGTCCGCGCTGTTCGTCGGTGGCCGCGCCGAGGCGGGCGAACAGCAGCGTCTGCTCCACCTGATCGAGTCTCAGGAACGCTGCCTGGAGGTGTTTGCCGAGTTTTCGAAAGCCCAGGCCGTGGACCTGTGGCACGCCACCCAGGCCAGCGCCACGCTGGCCGAGCTGGAACGGCTGCGCCGCGTGTTGTGCACGGCCGCCCATGGCTCGCCGCTGAACGCGCAGTTGAGTCGCGCGTGGTTTGACTGCTGCAGCCGGCGCATCGACCGCATGAAGGCGGTCGAAGAACGCCTGGCGCTGGACCTGCTGCAAACCTGCGAGCAGAAGATCGTTGCGGCCCATGCCGAGCTCAACAGCTTTCACGCGCTGCAAACAGGCCCCGCCACCGAGGCAGACGTCCTGTCATTTTTCAGGGCACCCAGGGATGGGGACAGCGTTGATTTCGCCGCAGGCCCGCAGAACTACGGCCTTCAGCTGGAGCGCTCGATCCTGGAGCTGGTGCAGGCGCAGGCGCGGCGCCTGCAGACCATGAGCGAAGAACTCGACACCGTGCGTGCCAGCCTCAACGAACGCAAGCTGATCGAGCGCGCCAAAGGCCTGCTGATGGCGCACCGCCACCTCAGCGAGGAAGAAGCCCACAAGGCCATTCGCCAGATGGCCATGAACCAGAACCGCCGCCTGATCGAGGTGGCCGAGGCCGTGCTGGCCATGGCCGACGTGCTGCCCGAACGGCTGCGCTGAGCGCACCGCATCCTGTTGCAGCGCACAAATTCCGTGCCGCCGAGGCCGGGCGCACCAGTTTGAGGCATCCGCAACCACGATCAGACCGCCACCTGGCCGCTGACATGACGCGACCCGGATCGATTTCTGCTTTGAAATCAAAGCTCTTGCCACGGCCACCCGGGTCAACCCTGATGCTGGCACACAAACTGCTGTAACCAAGACAAGGAAACGCGAGCCAATGGCGGCCCGGGTTTCGACAGTCTCCCCAGACACAGGACAACGGCGTCCATTTCCGGCTTGCGCATCACAGGCTTGGAGATGGTCGCCGTTTTGCTTTGGCAACCGGTTTTTTTCATCAGCAAGGAGTTGGACATGAACGCAGACACCCCCAGCGCAACCGTTCCCCAGGCCCTGGCCGACACCGCAGCGGCTTCCCGGCGCGACTTCATCAAGAAAAGCACCGCCATCGGTGGCGCCGCCTTCTTCTCCACCCTGGGCCACAGCGGCGTGTGGGCGGCCGGCTCCGACGCGCCTGAAAAAACCGAGGTCAAGATCGGCTTCATCCCGCTGACCGACTGCGCCAGCGTGGTGATGGCCGCCGAACTCGGCATCGATAAAAAGTACGGCGTGAAGATCGTTCCGACCAAGGAAGCCAGCTGGGCCGGTGTGCGCGACAAGCTGGTCAATGGCGAGCTGGACTTCGCCCACGTGCTCTACGGTCTGATCTATGGCCTGCAGCTGGGCACCGCCGGCCCCAAGAAGGACATGGCGATCCTGATGAACCTGAACCAGAACGGCCAGGCCATCACGCTGTCCAAGAAGCTGGCCGAAAAAGGCGCGGTGGATGGCCCCTCGCTGGCCAAGCTGATGGCCACCGAAAAGCGCGAATACACCTTCGCCCAGACCTTCCCAACCGGCACCCACGCCATGTGGCTCTACTACTGGCTGGCAGCAGCCGGCATCGACCCGATGAAAGACGCGCGCGCCATCGTGGTGCCGCCACCGCAGATGGTGGCCAACATGCGCGTGGGCAACATGGACGGCTTCTGCGTGGGCGAGCCCTGGAACCACCGCGCCATCATGGACGGTATCGGCATCACGGCCAACACCACGCAGGACATCTGGAAGGACCACCCCGAGAAGGTGCTGGGCACCTCGGCCGAGTTCGTGCAGAAGAACCCGAACACCGCGCGCGCCGTGACGGCCGCCATCCTGGAAGCCGGCAAGTGGATCGACGCCGGTCTGCAGAACAAGAACAAGATGGCCGAGACGATCTCGCAGCGCTCTTACGTGAACACCAGCGTGGATGCGATCAACCAGCGCATCCTGGGCCGCTACCAGAACGGCATGGGCAAGACCTGGGACGACCCCAACCACATGAAGTTCTACAACGACGGCGCGGCCAACTTCCCCTACCTGAGCGACGGCATGTGGTTCCTGACGCAGCACAAGCGCTGGGGCTTGCTGAAGTCGCACCCCGACTACCTGGCCGTGGCCAAGGCCGTGAACCGCATCGACATCTTCAAGGAAGCCGCCACGGCCAGCAAAACGTCGTTGCCCAAGTCCGAGATGCGCAGCGCCAAGTTGATGGACGGCGTGGTGTGGGACGGCAAGGACCCGGCGAAGTACGCCGACAGCTTCAAGATCAACGCGGCCTGAGCAGGCCGCCGCACCGGAGAAACACCATGGTCAGCGCCGTCTTTCATACGCCACTGGAGGGGCTCGCCTCCACCAAGACCGAGCCGCCCTCCTCACCTGCGGCAGTGCCTGTCGCGGTGGTGGCGGCACCCGTTGCGGTGGCGCAAGCCCGGCGCGGCTGGGACCTGCGCTTTTTGTGGGCCAACGTCCTGCCGCCCCTGCTGGGCCTGGTCTTCCTCATCACCGTGTGGGCGGTGGTGGCGGGCACCGGCGCCAGCGGCATTCCGACACCTCTGGAAACGTGGAAGCAAGCCATCGAGGTGTTTTCCGATCCGTTCTATCAGGTCGGCCCGAACGATCAGGGCGTGGGCTGGAACGTGCTCATGTCGCTGCAGCGCGTGGCCATCGGTTTTGGTCTCGCCGCAGCGGTGGGCATCCCGGCGGGTTTTGCCATCGGCCGCTTCGAATTTCTGAGCCGCATGTTCAACCCGCTCATCAGCCTGCTGCGCCCGGTGTCACCACTGGCCTGGTTGCCGATCGGCCTGCTGGTCTTCAAGGGCGCCAACCCGGCCGCCATCTGGACCATCTTCATCTGCTCCATCTGGCCCATGATCATCAACACCGCGGTGGGCGTGCAGCGCGTGCCGCAGGACTACATGAACGTCGCGCGCGTGCTCAACTTGAGCGAGTGGAAGATCTTCACCAAGATCCTCTTCCCAGCCGTGCTGCCCTACCTGCTCACTGGTGTGCGCCTGGCGGTGGGCACGGCCTGGCTGGTGATCGTGGCCGCCGAGATGCTGACCGGCGGCGTGGGCATCGGCTTCTGGATCTGGGACGAGTGGAACAACCTCAACGTGGCCAGCATCATCATCGCGATCTTCGTGATCGGCATCGTGGGCCTGGTGCTCGAATTCGGCCTCATCAAGCTGGCCACCCTGTTCACGTTCGACGAAGTCAAAAGCTGACACCTCCGTTCGGGCCGAGCTTGTCGAAGCCCTCACCCATCACTTGCGTTCGCTGCCCTTCGACAGGCTCAGGGCGAACGGTTTGGAGTTCACCATGCAACACGAAAAATACATCGAGATCCAGGGTGTGGAGCAGACCTTCAAGACGAAGAAGGGCAACTTCCCCGCGCTGCGCGACATCAACCTGGCCGTGGCCAAGGGCGAGTTCGTCACCCTCATCGGTCATTCGGGCTGCGGCAAGTCCACCTTGCTCAACCTGATTGCCGGCCTGACCGTGCCCACCAGCGGCGTGCTGCTGTGCGCCGACAAGGAAATTTCCGGCCCCGGCCCCGAGCGTGCCGTGGTGTTCCAGAACCACTCGCTGCTGCCTTGGCTGACCTGTTTCGAAAACGTCTACCTCGCGGTTGAACGCGTGTTCGCAGCCACCGAAAGCAAGGCCCAACTCAAGGCCCGCACCGACGCCGCGCTGGCCCTGGTGGGCCTCACGCCCGCCGCACAGAAACGCCCCGGCGAGATCTCCGGTGGCATGAAACAGCGCGTGGGCATTGCCCGCGCCCTGTCGATGGAACCCAAGGTCTTGTTGATGGACGAACCCTTCGGCGCACTCGATGCACTCACCCGCGCCAAGCTGCAGGACGAGCTGCTGGACATCGTGGCGCGCACGCACAGCACAGTGGTCATGGTCACGCACGACGTGGACGAAGCGGTGCTGCTGAGTGACCGCATCGTGATGCTCACCAACGGCCCGGCCGCCACCATCGGCGAGGTGCTCAGCGTGGACCTGCCGCGCCCGCGCAACCGCGTGGCGCTGGCAGACGAACCGCGTTACCAGCAGTGCCGCAAGGCGGTGATCGATTTCCTCTACACGCGCCAGGCGCACGTCGAAAAAGTGGCCTGATCCCCAAAAGAGGGCGTGACTCCCGGCATGGAATTTGCGAGATGGAACGCGAAGGCTGACGATGGCCTTTGCTCTTGCACCAGGCTGGCGGCTCCGGCAGTCTGGTGCGCCCCATGCACCGCACCCGGCACTTAGATCCGGACGTCTGCGGCGTGGGTTTGATCTTCACCCCACTCCCCTCTCACAAAGGTCCACGCCATGGCGGGTTTCCGTACGTTCCTCAAAGCAGGCCACAGCCCCACCCTGCTGGCCTCGTTCGTCTACTTCACCTACTGCTGTGGCGTCTGGGTCACCAACGGGGCCATGGCCCCGTTCATCAAGGACTCGCTCAGGCTGAGCCCGGCCCAGCTCGGCGTGATGCTGTCGGTGCCGATCTTTGCCGGTGCGCTCATGCGGTTTCCGCTGGGCATCCTGGCGCAGTACATCGGCCGCAAGAACGCCACGCTGGTGGAAATGGGCGGCATCGCCATCGCCCTGCTGTTCGGCTATTTCTTCGTCGACACCTTCAACGACTTGCTGGCCATGGGCGTGCTGCTGGGCATCGCCGGTGCCAGCTTCGGTGTGGCGCTCTCGCTGGGCTCGGGCTCCTTCCCGGCGCGCTACAAGGGCCTGGCCATGGGCCTGGTGGGCGCGGGCAACGTGGGCACGTCGCTCTCTGCGCTGCTGGCGCCGCAACTGGCCCAGGCCTATGGATGGAAAGCGGTGTACGGCCTGGCCGCCCTCGGTCTGCTGATCCCGGTGGCGGTGATGATCGTCTTTGCGCGCGAGCCCGACGACGTGGACAAGCACGCCGGCATGCGCGAACACACCGCCTGCCTGTTCGAGAAGGACGGCTGGGCCTTCAGCGCCATCTACGCCATCACCTTCGGCGGCTTCATCGGCCTGGCCACCTTTCTGCCGAGCTACTACTACGACCAGTTCGGCGTGAGCAAGGTGCAGGCCGGACAGCTCACCATGCTGGCCGCCTTCATGGGCGCGGCGCTGCGCATCTTCGGCGGCTGGATCTCCGACCACTGGGGCGGCATCAACACGCTCACCGCCGTGCTCGCCATCATCGCCGTCACGCTGCTGGCCTGCGGCATGGCGGGCGGTTCGCTGGTGGTCACCACACTGCTCATGATGCTGTGCTTCGCGGCGCTGGGCGCGGGCAATGGCGCGCTGTTTCAGCTGGTGCCGCTGCGCTGGCCGCTCACCACGGCCGTGGCCGGCTCCATGATCGGCGAGATCGGCGCCCTGGGCGGCGGCCTGGTGCCCAACGCCATGGGCCTGTCGCGCCAGTACACCGGCACCTACTTCTGGGGCTTCGCGCTGTTCTCGGTGCTCGCCCTGTGCGCGCTGGGCATGATGCGCTTCATGCAGATCCGCTGGACGCGCACCTGGGCTGAGAAAGGTGGGCGGGCGCGCTCTGCTTGAAGCTCTGCGCTACGTCGGCAGGAACAGCAGCCAGTACACCAGCAACACGTTGAACAGCGCGCTCAAGCCCAGCAGCAGCTTCCACAGCATCGTCGGGTCGCGCTGCAGCAGCGCCGAGGCCGGCGGCATGGTCAGCGGCCGCGACGCCCCGCGCTCCAGCGCCAGCAAGAACTCTTCGGCGGTCTCGAAGCGCAGCGCCTTGTCGCGCGCCACCGCCTTCTGCACCACGTGGTCCAGCCAGATCGGCACCTCCGGGTTGTGTCGGCTGGGTGGGGTGGGGTCGCGGTAGTAGCGCCCCACCTGGTAGGGCAGCACCTGGCCATAGGGCAGACGTCCGGTGAGCAACTGGTAGAGGGTGACGCCCAGCGCGAACAGGTCGCTCTGCGCATCGGGCAGCTCCTTGGACTCGGCATCGGAAGCACCCGAAGCCTGCCGCGTGTTGTAGCCCCACTGCTCGGGGTTCACATAGCTCGCCGTGCCGGCGTGCAGGCGGCGCATGCTTTCGGGCTCGCGCCCGCTCAGGGCCACACCGAGGTCCAGCACACGCAGCACGCCGTCGTCGCCCTGGTGCAGGTTGGCGGGCTTGATGTCGCGGTGGATCACACCCTGGCGGTGCATGCGGCCAAGCACGCGCAGGGTCTGCATGGCGATCTGCACCGCCTGGGCGGGCGCGAAGCGCTGCATGCGGTCCAGCATCTGCTGCAGGGTCTCGCCGCCGTGCCAGTCGTACAGCAGGTAGTAGGCGCTGCGCGGGCGCTGCGTGGGCAGGCTGTGGTGCAGGCACACCAGGTTGTCGGCCGCGCGCGACGACTGCATGCGCCGCGAGAGCCAGGCCTCATGCGCGAGCATGGCGCGCTCGTCGTGATCGTGCGCGCGGGCCGGGTGCAGGGTCTTGAGCGCATACAGCGCCTGCGTGGCGGGATCGCGCACCTGGTAAAGCAGGTTGATGCCGTTGTCGGCCACCGGCGCGGTCACCACAAAGCCGTCGATCGGGTCGCCCACCTTGAGGCGCGGCGCCATGGGCAGGGTCTGGGCCGCGCGGCTGGCGTCCTCCAGGTTCGGATCAAGCAGGCCCAGCACGCGCACCACCATGGCGGTGAGGTTGTCGTCGCTGCCCGCGGCCAGCGCTGCTTCCACCAGGCGCTCGCAGGTGTCCTGTGCGCGGGTTGACGGATCGGCGCAGTCGGCGAGGCGACGCTCGGACAGCCTGGCGTGCACGCCATCGGTGAGCATCACGAAGGTGTCACCCACCTGCAGGTCGCCCTGCACATAGTCGACCACGAGATGGTCTTCCAGGCCCACCGCACGCAGCAGCTGGTGCTGCAGGTCGGGGTGGTTGACCACGTGGTCGTGCGTGAGCCGCAGCGTCTGGCCATCGCGCAGCAAATAGCAGCGCGAGTCACCCACATGCGCCAGCGTGTACGACTGGCCGCGCAGCACCAGCGCGGTGAGTGTGGTCAGGCCCATGGCGGGCTGGCGGCTTCGGTTGACCCCGGCCAGCCACGCGTTTTGCGCGCCGATGATGCGGTCCAGCGCCACGGTGGTGTCCCAGGTTTCGGGCGTGCTGTGGTAGTCGCGCACCAGGCTGGTCACCGTGGTCTGGGCCGCTTCGCGCCCCAGGCCGCCGGCGCTGACCCCGTCGGCAATGGCCACGATGGAGCCCATGTCTTCCTGCCCCTCGGGCGGCAGCATGGCGGCGCAGAAATCTTCGTTGGGCTCCTTGCGGCCGGCCTTGCAGACAAATCCGATGTCGATGTCAAAGGCCACAGCGCATCACCCCATCAGCATCTGCATGCTGCGCTCGTACTCGGCCGACAGCTGCTCGAAAGCCTGGAGCAGGCTTTCGCTGGCCACGGCCAGACCTTCGAGCCGCAGCAGCCGGTCGCGCCCCGCGGGGCGCTGGATGTGGGCGGCACCGGCGAGCACCTGCTCCCATTCCTGGGCCGCAGCCTCCAGCGTGCGGCGGATTTCCGGGGTGGACAGGGGCAGGCCATTGAGCATGGCCAGGCCCGACTCGAAATCCCGCTGCGCCCCGACCAGGGCAGCGTCATTGGCGGGCGCGCGCTCACCGTCCTCCATCAGGTGCATCAGCGCGCACTTGGCAAACCGCTGGCACAGCATGCGCTGGCGCCCTGCGGTGTTGAGCAGCTTCAGCGGCGGGGCCGAGCCCGCGCTCTCCAGGCTCGCCGTGAGGCGCTCGGCCTCCTGCAGCAAGCGCTCTGCGAGCTCGTCCACCTGCGCCACCTGGCCTGCCGCAGGCTTGCCCTTGAGGGTCGGTTTGAGGCGCTGCCACGTGGCCTCCACCTGGGCCAGCAGGTCGCCGAAAGTGGGCGCCGAGAGCGTCTTGCCCAGCAGCGCGATGTTGGCGTCCACGCGCTGGATCGAGTCGTCCAGCAGCGCCTGCTGCTGGCGCGGCTGCACTTCGGCCAGGCGCAGCAGATGGAGCTTGACCAGGCGTTGCGAGAGCATGCGCAGCTGCCCGGCCCGGTTCACCCCTTCGGCGAAGTGGGCCGACTGGATGATGTGCTGCGACACCTGGCCCAGCCGCTGGTTGCTGTGCATGGAGGCGGTGCGCAGGATCTGAAAGGCATCGTCATCGGACACCTGCCGCGCGCGCATCAGGATGCCCTTGGCGCGCTCCACCATCTTGCGGTCCTCGAAACGCTGGGACACGTCGCGCAACTGCTCCTGCAACGCCTGTTCGCGCCGGAAACGCGCCTGCGCCAGGTGAACGAGCGCGCGCAGGCGATGCGCCGCGTAACCGTTGACCACGTAGACGTGCACGCCGCATGCCACGGCCTGCTCGATGTGGCCGGCATCGCTGTCGGTGGTGAACACGATCACCGGGCACGGTGCGGTGTCGGCCAGCGCCTGCGTGGCCTTGAACAGTGCATCGGCACTCGCCGACACCTCGCCGATCACCACATCTGGTGCATGGCGCACAACGCCCTGCACCAGTTTGCTGCAGCCCTCTTCCTGCGCAATGACATCGATGCCCATGGCCTCCAGGTCAAGCGCGAGCGGCAAGTTGGCCTGGGGGCCGCTCCGAAAAACCAGCGCAGATGTCATATGAATCAAGAGCTTGTGAGTGAATACCGGGCCCAGCCCCGGCAACCGCAGCACGCTGCGTGCCGGCTAGGCGCTGCACTGCCGCGGGGTGTCGATGATATGGCACACGTTTTGCATGGTTCAACGCAGACGTGACGAAGCGTCTGACCCCGACCGCAGTGTCGCGGGACTGTGCACAACGACGTGCGCAGCGAGACAACGGGGCCCGCCAACAGAGGCGCGCCTCAGCCCGGCTTCTCGGCCGGAACAACCGCATATCCCATTTTTCTGGTGCCCAGGCTCAAGGCGCGCGTGCGCGCAGCGTTCACTGGCACGGGGTATGCACCTGACGCTTTCGAATCACAACTGGAGTAGCCGCGATGAAGAAATCAAGACTGGTGATGGTGGGCAACGGCATGGCCGGCGTGCGCACGCTCGAGGAGCTGCTCAAGATCGCCCCCGACCTCTACGACATCACGGTGTTCGGCTCCGAGCCCCACCCCAACTACAACCGCATCCTGCTCTCGCCGGTGCTCGCCGGTGAGCAGACGCTGGACGAGATCGTGCTCAACGACTGGGCCTGGTACACCGACAACGGTGTCACGCTGCACGCGGGCAAGACCGTGACCGAGGTGGACCGCATCAAGCGCGTGGTGCGCGCCACCGATGCCGACGGCAGCGTGATCGAGGCACCCTACGACCGCCTCATCATGGCCACCGGCTCCAACCCCTTCATGCTGCCGCTGCCCGGCAAGGACCTGCAAGGCGTGCTGGCCTACCGCGACATCGCCGACACGCAGGCCATGATCGACGCGGCCACGAAATACAAACACGCGGTCGTCATCGGCGGCGGCTTGCTGGGCCTGGAAGCGGCCAACGGACTGATGAAGCGCGGCATGACAGTGAGCGTGGTGCATGTGGCGCCCTGGCTCATGGAACGCCAGCTCGACGACGTGGCGGGCAAGCTGCTGCAGCAGTCGCTGGAGACGCGCGGCATGAAGTTCCTGATCGGTGCGCAGACGCAGGAGCTGGTGGGCAACGACGAAGGCCGCGTGAAGGCGATCCGCTTCAAGGACGGTACCGAGCTGCCGGCCGACCTGGTGGTGATGGCCGTCGGCATCCGCCCCAACACCGCGCTGGCCGAGAGCATGCGCCTGCACGTGAACAAAGGCATCGTGGTCAGCGACACGCTGCAGACCGTGACCGACCCGCGCATCTACGCGGTGGGCGAATGCGCGGCGCACCGCGGCATCGCCTACGGTCTGGTGGCACCGCTGTTCGAACAGGGCAAGGTGCTGGCCACACATCTCGCAGAGTTCGGCATCGGCCGCTACGTGGGCTCGCTCACGTCGACCAAGCTCAAGGTCACCGGCATCGACCTGTTCAGTGCCGGCAACTTCACCGGCGGCGCCAACACCGAAGAAATCGTGATGAGCGACCCCTCGGGCGGCGTCTACAAGAAGCTGGTGATCCAGGACGACAAGCTCGTGGGCGCCTGCCTGTACGGCGACACGGTGGACGGCTCCTGGTACTTCAAGCTGCTGCGCGACGGCCGCAGCGTAGCCGACATTCGCGACAAGCTGATGTTCGGCGAGTCCAACATCGGCGACGTGGGCCACCAGGGCCAGAGCAAGGCCTCGGCCATGGCCGACACCGACGAGGTGTGTGGCTGCAACGGCGTGACCAAGGGCGCCATCTGCAAGGCCATCAAGGACAAGGGCCTGTTCACGCTGGAAGAGGTGCGCAAGCAGACCAAGGCCAGCGCCAGCTGCGGCTCGTGCACCGGCTTGGTGGAGCAGATCCTGATGTTCACCGCTGGCGGCGACTACTCGGCCACGCCCAAGCTCAAAGCCATGTGCAGTTGCACCGACCACGGCCACCAGGCGGTGCGCGACGCGATCCGCGAGAGCAAGTACACCAACACCGGCGCGGTGTTTGCCGGCATGGGCTGGCGCACGCCCAACGGCTGCGCGTCGTGCCGCCCGGCCGTCAACTACTACCTCATCAGCACCTGGCCGAAAGAGGCCAAGGACGATCCGCAAAGCCGCTTCATCAACGAGCGCATGCACGCCAACATCCAGAAGGACGGCACCTACAGCGTGATCCCGCGCATGTGGGGCGGCGAGACCACGGCCGACGAGCTGCGCCGCATCGCCGATGCGGTGGACAAGTACAAGATCCCGACAGTGAAGGTCACCGGCGGCCAGCGCATCGACCTGCTGGGCGTGAAGAAGGAAGACCTGCAGGCCGTGTGGAACGACATCGGCATGCCCAGCGGCCACGCCTACGCCAAGGCCCTGCGCACGGTGAAGACCTGCGTGGGCAGCGAGTGGTGCCGCATGGGCACGCAGGACAGCACGCAGATGGGCAAGGACCTGGAGCGCGCCATGTGGCGCATGTACGCACCACACAAGGTGAAGTTCGCCGTCTCGGGCTGCCCACGCAACTGCGCCGAGGCCGGCATCAAGGACGTGGGCATCATCGGCGTGGATTCGGGCTGGGAGATGTATGTGGCCGGCAACGGAGGCATCAAGACCGAGGTGGCCCACTTCTTCACCAAGCTCAAGACCGCCGAGGAAGTGCTGGAGTACACCGGCGCCTTCATGCAGCTCTACCGACTCGAAGGCTGGTACCTGGAGAGGACCGTGCACTACGTCAACCGCGTGGGTCTGGACTACGTGAAGAAAAAGATCCTGGACGACCACGAAGGCCGCAAGGCGCTGTGGGCCGAGCTGCAGTTCGCGCTCGATGGTGAACCCGATCCGTGGTTCGATTTCAAGCAGGCCTCGGTGGACACGCGCCAGTTCATTCCAATCAAACCCGTATCACTCGAAGGGAGCGCAGCATGAGCGTTTGGATTCCCATTGCCCGCGTGGACGACATTCCCGTGCTGGGTTCGCGCTGCGTCCAACGCGAAAGAGGCCTGGACGTGGCGGTGTTCCGCAACGCACAGGACGAGGTGTTCGCCCTGCTCGACCGCTGCCCGCACAAGGGCGGCCCCCTCAGCCAGGGCATCGTCTTCGGCACCAGCGTGGCCTGCCCGCTGCACAACTGGACCATTGGCCTGGACAGCGGCTGCGCGAAGGCGCCCGACGAAGGCTGCACGCCGAAGTTCGCGGTGAAGGTGGAGGACGGCGTGGTGCACCTCGATGCACACGAACTCGCCACGCAGGCGACCGACCTCACCCGCCCGATCGCCGGCCCGGCGAGACGTGATTTGTCCCCTCTCCCCCTGGGAGAGGGCTAGGGTGAGGGCTTTCCCCGTGCCCCTGCGCTCCGGAAGCGGCCCTCACCCCAACCCTCTCCCAGGGGGAGAGGGGGTGAAATCCACGTGCCCTTACTGCGGCGTCGGCTGTGGCGTGATCATCGATACCGACGGCAGCCGCATCACCGGCGTGCGCGGCGACCCCGAGCACCCGGCGAATTTCGGCAAGCTCTGCACCAAGGGACAGACACTGCACCTCACTGCCTCGCCAGCCATCACGCAGCAAACGCGACTGCTGCAACCCCTTCGGCGCCTGCAGCGTGGCGGGCCTGCCCAGGCGGTGACCTGGGACGGAGCGCTCGATCTCGCCACCGATCGCTTCGCCTCGGTCATCCAGAACCACGGCCCCGATGCCGTGGGCTTCTACATCAGCGGCCAGTTGCTCACCGAGGATTACTACGTCTTCAACAAGCTGGCCAAAGGCCTGATCGGGACCAACAACGTCGACACCAACTCGCGCCTGTGCATGAGCAGCGCGGTGGCCGGCTACAAGCTCACGCTGGGTGCCGACGCGCCGCCCGCCTGCTATGACGATGTGAACCACGCGCAGTGCCTGTTCATCGTCGGCAGCAACGCGGCCTTTGCGCACCCGGTGCTGTTCCGCCGCATCGAAGAAGCCAGGAAGGCCAACCCGGCCATGAAGGTGATCGTGGCCGATCCCCGCCGCACCGACACCGCCGGCTTTGCCGACCTGTACCTGCCGCTGCAGCCCGGCAGCGACGTGATGCTGTTCCACGGCCTGCTGCACATCATGCTGTGGGATGGCTGGCTGGATGCAGCGTACATGGCGGCCCACACCACCGGGTTTGACGCACTCAAAACGCTGGTGCGCGACTACACGCCCGAGCGCGTGGCCCAGGCCTGCGGCTTGCCCAAGGAAGACCTGTTCACCGCGGCGCAGTGGTTCGCCACCTCACCGGCCACGCTCAGCCTTTACTGCCAGGGCCTGAACCAGAGCAGCAGCGGCACCGCGAAAAACGCCACGCTGATCAACCTGCACCTGGCCACGGGCCAGATCGGCAAGCCCGGCGCCGGCCCCTTCAGCCTCACCGGCCAGCCCAACGCCATGGGCGGGCGCGAGGTTGGTGGCCTGGCCAACTTGCTGAGCGCCCACCGCGATCTGGCCAACCCGCAGCACCGCGCCGAGGTGGCCGCGCTCTGGGGATTGCCCAGCGTGCCCGAGAAACCGGGCAAGAGCGCGGTGGAGATGTTCGAAGCGGCGGCCGACGGCGAGATCAAGGCGCTGTGGATCGCCTGCACCAACCCGGCCCAGTCCATGCCCGACCAGGCCACCGTGCGCCGCGCGCTGCAGCGCGCCGAGTTCGTCGTGGTGCAGGAGGCCTACGCCACTGCCGCCACCTGCGACTACGCCGACCTGCTGCTGCCCGCCACCACCTGGGGCGAAAAAGACGGCACCGTCACCAACAGCGAGCGCCGCATCAGCCGCGTGCGCCCGGCCGTGTCCGCACCGGGCGAAGCGAGGCACGACTGGCGCATCGTGGTCGACTTCGCGCAGCGGCTTGAAACCCGTGTGCGCCCCGCCCAGCCAACGTTGTTCCCCTACCTCTCGCCCGAGTCCATCTGGAACGAACACCGCGAATCCACGCGCGGCCGCGACCTCGACATCACCGGCCTCTCCTACGAAAAACTGGAGAACGAAGGCCCGCAGCAATGGCCCATCAAATTCGGCGAGACGCAGGGAAAACAGCGCCTCTACGAAGACGGCGTCTTCCCCACCGCCGACGGCAAAGCCCGCTTCGCCGCCCTGCCCTTCGTCCCCCTGGCCGAGCCGCGCGAATCGCGTTACCCGTTCTCGCTCACCACCGGCCGCCTGCGCGATCAGTGGCACGGCATGACGCGCACCGGCACACTCGGCCGGCTGTTCGGCCATGTGGCCGAGCCGGCGGTGCAGCTCAACCCGCAAGACATGGAACGCCGCGGTCTGAAAGAGGGCGATCTGGTGCACGTGACCAGCAAGCGCGGCTCCATCCTGGTGCCGCTGCAAGGCTCGACCGACATCGGCCTGTCGCAGGCCTTCATTGCCATGCACTGGGGCGCGGAGTACCTCAGCGGCCTGAGCAGCACCGGCGAGCGGCTCGCGGGCGTCAACGCCCTCACCACCTCGGCCTACTGCCCTTCGTCGAAACAGCCCGAACTCAAGCACGCAGCGGTGAAGGTGCTCAAGGCCGAGCTGCCCTGGACGCTGCTGGCCATGGCCTGGCTGCCCGAGACCGGCGCCTTGAGCGCCCTGCAAGGTCTGCGCGAACTCATGGCCCAGTTTCCGTTTGCCTCGTGTGTGCCGTTCGGACGGGAGCGCACGGGCGTGCTGTTTCGCGCCGCAGCCCACGATGCGCCCGACATGGCGCTCCTGGAGCGCGTCGAGACTTTGCTCGGCCTGAACACGCCGGACGTGCTTCGCTATGCCGACAAGCGCCTGGGCCAGCGCCGCGCCGCACGGCTGGTGCGGGTGGGCGAGGTCACGCAGCTGGACGGCTTCATGCTCGCCGGCGACACGCGCGCCGAGGCCTGGCTCAAGCCGCTGCTGCAGGACGAACTGCCCGCCGACGCGTATGGTCGTCGCCTGTTGATGCCAGGTGCCAAACCGCCGGTGGCCATCGAGACCAAAGGCCGGCAGATCTGCACCTGCTTCAACGTGACCGACCTGGCCATCACCGAGAAGCTGGCCACTTGCGATGGCAGCGACGACGAACGCCTGACCGCGCTGCAAACCAGCCTGCGCTGCGGCACCAACTGCGGCTCCTGCGTGCCCGAACTCAAGCGCCTGGTGCGCGCCACCCCGGCGCTGCTCCCCGCCTGAACCCCGGCTTTGGCCATATAACGCGCAGTCATCAAACTTGCCCGACAATCGCGCGCCATGGGAATCAGCCAATACATCAAGGAGATCGGTCGCGGCAAGGACGGCGCGCGTTCGCTCACGCGCGAGCAGGCCACCGATCTGCTGGGCCAGGTGCTTGACGGCACGGTGACCGACCTGGAGGTGGGCGGCTTTTGTCTCGCCATGCGCATCAAGGGCGAAACCGCCGACGAGATGGCCGGCTTCATGGATGCCACACACGCCCGGCTGCACAAACTGCCCGACAACGACCACACCACGGTGGTGCTGCCCAGCTACAACGGCGCGCGCAAACTGCCGGTGCTCACACCCCTGCTGGCCTTGCTGCTGGCACAACGCGGTGCGCCAGTGCTGGTGCACGGCACGGCCACCGAAGACAAGCGCGTGTTCGCCTCCGCCGTGTTCGCTGAACTCGGCGTGATGCCGGCCAGCCGCGTGCCCGCGCTGGCGGCGGGCGAGGTGGCATTCGTGCCCACCGAGGTGCTCAGCCCCGGCCTCAAGCGCCTGCTCGATGTGCGCCGCGCGGTGGGCCTGCGCAACCCGGCGCACAGCTTGGTGAAACTCATGAACCCGTGCGCAGGTCGGGCCTTCATCGTGGGCAGCTACACCCACCCCGAATACGCCGGCTCCATGGCCGCCACCTGGGCACTCACCGGCGCACACGCCATGCTGCTGCGCGGCACCGAAGGCGAACCGGTGGCCGATGCACGGCGCACACCGCGCATGGAAATTTTTCGCAACAGTGAGCGCACCGAGGTACAACCCCAGCAAGACGGCCCGCTCGCGCAACTGCCTTCACTGCCCACCGTGGACGCGTTGAACACCGCTGCTTACATCCGCGCGGTTCTCGACGGCAGCATGCCCATTCCCACACCGATCGCACTGCAGGTGGAACACATCTTGCGAGCGGTTCAACACCATGATTCCCCAGCCCATGCACACGCCCTCTGAGTTCCTGCCAGGCACCGTTTCGCTCGTGGGCGCGGGCCCGGGTGATCCGGAGTTGCTCACGCTCAAAGCCGTCAAAGCGATCAGCGCGGCCACGGTGTTGCTGGTCGACGATCTGGTGAGCGACGCGGTGCTGGCCCACGCTCGGCCGAGCGCGCGCATCGTGCACGTGGGCAAGCGCGGTGGTTGCAAGAGCACGCCGCAAGCCTTCATCGAAAAGCTCATGGTCATGGCCGCGAGCGAGGGCGAGGTGGTGGTGCGTCTCAAGGGCGGCGACCCCTTCATCTTCGGGCGCGGCGGTGAAGAGGTGGAGCACCTGCGCGCCGCCGGCATCGAGGTGCAGGTCATCAACGGCATCACGGCCGGCCTGGCCGGCCTCACTTCCCTGGGCGTGCCGCTCACGCACCGCGAACACGCGCACGGCGTGGTGTTCGTCACGGGCCACGCCAAGCCAGGTGACAGCGGCACCGACTGGCCCGCGCTGGCCGCCACTGCGCGCGACGCCAAGCTCACGCTGGTGATCTACATGGGCGTGAGCGGCTCGGAGCAGATCCAGACCGAGCTGCTCACCGGCCTGCCAGCCCACACGCCCGTGGCCGTGATCCAGCACGCCAGCCTGCCCGAACAGCGCCACGCCGTCACCACGCTGGGGCAGCTGCGCGCCACCATCGAGCGTGAGGGGCTGGGCAGCCCGGCGGTCATCGTGGTGGGCGATGTGGTGAGCGGTATCGCCGCTCTTCAGTCGCCTCTGCCGCTCGCCCGCACCGCCTGAATCCGCGCGCAAGCGCCCCGCTACACTGCCGCAGCCGCGCCCCCGTCGGGGCGCACGGGAGCTTGCCTCGTGCTCAAGAAACTCAACCAGTTCACCGAAGGTCACGGCGCGCTGCGCCCAGGCCGTGGCCTCGTCACCGGAGCCATTGCGCTGTCGCTGGCCATCCTGTGTTTTCTGGGCGTGATGGCCTTTCACTTCCCGCAGTACCTCACCACGCCCCAGCTGCGCCAGCAGTACGACGTGGGTCTGATGCGGCAGTTGCTGTTTGGAGCCATGGTGATCGCTGGTGGCCTGAGCCTGGTGAATGTGTTGTTCAACCGCGCCCGCTGGCTCTCGGCTTTTGCCTTCGCGCTGGTCACGCTCAGCGCGCTGCTGGGTGGGCACCAGGTGGAGGTGGACCCGAACTTCCCCGACCACACGCCCTACATCGGCATGGACTGGTTCATCCTCGATCTGCTGGGCTCGGCGCTGATCTTCATCTTCATCGAGAAGCTGTTTGCCTTGCGCAAGGACCAGCCGGTTTTTCGCCCCGAGTGGCAGACCGACTTTCACCACTTCATCGTCAACCACATGGTCATCGGCTTCATGCTGCTGGCCACCAACCTGCTGGTGCACAACATCTTCGGCTGGGTGCCGGTGGACGGTATTCGCGGCTGGATCGCGGCGCTGCCGTTCTGGGCCGCGCTGCCGCTGATCATCCTGGTGGCCGACCTCGCCCAGTACTGGACGCACCGCGCTTACCACGAGACCCCATTGCTGTGGCGCCTGCACGCGGTGCACCACAGCACGAAACACATGGACTGGATGGCCGGCTCGCGCCAGCACATCCTGGAGACCATCATCACGCGCACGCTGGTGCTGGGGCCCATCTACCTGCTGGGCTTTTCCAAGGAAGTGATCGACGCCTACATCATCGTGGTCGGCTTCCAGGCCGTGTTCAACCACGCCAACGTGAGCGTGCGCCTGGGCCCGCTGCGCTACCTCATCGTCACGCCCAACTTCCACCACTGGCACCACAGCCAGGACGCCGACGCGCTGGACAAAAACTACGCCGCGCACTATGCCTTCCTCGACCATCTGTTCGGCACCGCCGTCAACAGCAACAAAGTCTGGCCCGAACGCTACGGCGTGCTGGGCGACTACGTGCCCAAGGGCTTTCTGAAGCAGCTCGCGTTCCCCTTCACCTGGAAGGGCTGAGCGCGCCACCTACACTGCGCGCCATGCAAAACTTCGACGCCATCGTCATCGGCGCTGGCGCCGCCGGCCTTTTCTGTGCCGGTGTGGCAGGTCAACGCGGCCTGCGCGTGCTGGTACTCGACCACAGCGAGAAGGTGGCCGAGAAGATCCGCATCTCGGGTGGCGGGCGCGCCAACTTCACCAACCGCGACCTCGACCCGCACGCCCCGCACAAGCACTTCATCAGCGCCAATCCGAACTTCTGCCGCTCCGCGCTTTCGCGCTACACGCCGGCCGATTTCGTCGGGCTGCTGCAGCGCCATGGCATCGCCTTCCACGAGAAGCACAAAGGCCAGCTGTTCTGCGACCGCTCGGCCGAAGACCTGATCCAGATGCTGCTGCGCGAGTGCGACGCCGGTGGCGTGCAGCGCTGGCAGCCCTGCGGCGTGAAAGCCATCCGGGTGGACGGCGAGGGTGTCTACGAACTCGACACCGACCGCGACACGGTGCGCAGCCGCTCCGTGGTGGTGGCCACCGGTGGCCTGTCCATCCCCAAGATCGGCGCCACCGATTTCGGCTATCGGCTGGCGAAGCAGTTCGGCCTGCGCCTGGTCGAGCCGCGTCCGGGCTTGGTGCCCATGACGTTCGACGGTGACCATTGGTTGCCGTACGCCGGGCTCTCCGGCCTGGCGCTGCCAGTTCGCATCGAGACCGGCGACAAGAAGACCCGCATGGCGTTCAACGAAGACCTGCTCTTCACGCACCGCGGGCTATCGGGCCCGGCGGTGCTGCAGATCTCCAGCTACTGGAGCGACAACACCCCGATCCGCCTGAACCTGGCGCCAGACGCCGACCTGCCCGCCGCACTCGCCCGCGCCAAGGCCACCTCACGCAAGCTGCTTGCCAACGAACTCGCGGGTCTCGTGCCCAGCCGCCTGGCCGACGCCTGGGTGCAGCAGGACCCCGACTGGCAGCGCCCGGTGGCCGAGGCCTCCGACAAGGCCTTGGCCCGACTGGCCGAGCGCCTGTCGCGCTGGGAGATCACCCCCACCGGCACCGAGGGCTACAAAAAGGCCGAGGTGACGCTGGGCGGCGTGGACACGCGGGACCTGTCGTCGCAAACCCTGGAATCGAAGCAGCCGGGGCTGTATTTCATTGGCGAGGTGGTGGACGTGACCGGTTGGCTGGGCGGCTACAACTTCCAGTGGGCCTGGGCCAGCGCCCACGCGTGCGCCATGGCTCTGGGTAGCCAATCGCATTGAAGTGGCTATAATCCAAGGCTTTGCTGGCAAATACCCGTCTGCCAATACTAGTTAACGACGGGACATTTTGCGGAAACGACGCTTGGGCCCGATCTTCCCGAACATCCTCTTTCCGCGCATTCTGGACATTTCTCGCCCATGACGACCATCCGTGTAAAAGACAACGAACCCTTTGACGTCGCTCTGCGCCGTTTCAAGCGCACCATCGAAAAGCTCGGTTTGCTGACCGATCTGCGCGCCCGTGAGTTCTACGAAAAGCCCACCGCCGAGCGCAAGCGCAAGAAGGCCGCCGCCGTCAAGCGCCACTACAAGCGTGTGCGCTCGATGCAGCTGCCCAAGAAGCTGTACTGAGTCTGTGCCGCCGGGTTCGCCCGGTCGCCCAAAAGCCCGCTGGAAGACGTTCAAGCGGGCTTTTTTGTTGTCTGAACATCCCTTCACCACCCCACAGGAGCCCCCATGAGCCTCAAGGAACAGATCACCGAAGACATGAAGGCGGCCATGCGCGCCAAGGACAGCGAGCGCCTGGGCACCATCCGCCTGCTCACCGCGGCCATGAAGCAGAAGGAAGTGGACGACCGCGTGGAGCTCGACGACGCCATGGTGGTGGCCATCGTCGACAAGCTGATCAAGCAGCGCAAGGACAGCATCGAAGCCTTCACCAAGGCCAATCGCATGGACCTCGCCGACAAGGAGAGCGCCGAATTGAAGGTGTTGCAGGCCTACCTGCCCGCGCGTCTTTCCGCCGAGGAGGTGACCGCCGAAGTCAAGGCCATCGTGGCGGAGGTGGGCGCCACAGGTCCGGGCGACATGGGCAAGGTCATGGGCGCTGTGAAGGCCCGCCTGGCGGGCAAGGCCGACATGGGCATGGTGTCTGCTGCGGTGAAAGCCGCGTTGACGAACTAAGCCCCTGCGCTCCGCCTTGGGGCGGGGCGGTGGATCGTCACCACGTCTGCGGTTCAGTTCAAGATGAGTGCGGTGCCCGCCACGGCCAGGACGGCACCCAGCCACGCGCCCGCCGCTGGCCGGCGCCGGTAGACCAGCCACAGCAGCGGCAGGATCAGGATCGGTGAGACCGAGGACAGCACGGCCACCAGCCCCGCCTGACCGAGCCGCATGGCCGCCAGGATCAACGTCATGCCCAGGGCCATGGCCACGGCGGCGCTCAGGAAGGTGAGGAAGGCATCCTTCCACCGCAGCGGCAACTTGGCGCGAGCGCCCTGCCATCCACTGGCAAGCAGCGCGGTGTGCGCCAGCAGCGCCACGCTCATGCGCGCCGCGCTGGCGGCCACCGCATCCACGCCGGTGGTCATTAGCGGCTTGAGCATGAGCGTGGCCACCGACTGGCACAACGCAGCCGCCAGCCCAAGCCCGACACCGATCAGCAGCGGTCCCTGCGTTTGCTCCCAACCGTGCTGCTCGTCGCTGCGCCGCCCCCAGACGATGGCCAGCATCACGCCGCCCACCAGCAGGCCGCTGCCCAGCAAGGCCCTGCCCCACAGAACTTCACCCAGAAAGAACCAGGCGATCACGGCCGAAAACAGTGCATGGGTCGCGAACAGCACACCCGAGCGGCGCGGCCCCAGGCGGTTCATGCAGGCAAACAGCACGGTGTCGCCGATGAAGATGCCGATGACACCCGAGAGGGCCAGCAGGCCGAGGGCCGATGCGTCGAGGCTGCGCCAGCCGCCGCCCAACAGCGCCAGCGCCCACAGGATGAGGCTCGCAAACAACATGCGCCAGCGGCTGAAGGCAAATGCACCCAGGCGCTGCGCCGGGCCGGCCGAGAAGAGACTGGATACCGCCCAGCAGGCTGCGGCGAGCAGCGCCAGCGCTTCCGGGCGCATGTGATCAGCTACCGGCGATCTTCATGCGGTTCACGAGGATTGATCCCACCGTTTTTGCACCGAAGTTGTATGCATCCGCTCCCACCGCCTCAATCCCCTGGAACATGTCCTTGAGGTTGCCTGCGATGGTGATCTCGTGCACCGGGTAGGCGATCTCGCCGTTTTCCACCCAGTAGCCCGAGGCGCCGCGCGAGTAGTCGCCGGTCACGTAGTTCACGCCCTGGCCCATGAGCTCGGTGACCATCAGGCCGCGGCCCAGCTTCTTGAGCATGGCGCGCAGGTCGTCCCCGGGCTGGGTGAGGCGGCTGGTGAGCGTGAGGTTGTGCGAGCCGCCGGCGTTGCCGGTGGTGCGCATGCCCAGCTTGCGCGCCGAGTAGGTTGAGAGGAAATAACCCAGCACCTTGCCTGCCGAGACCACCTTGCGCTTGGCGGTGCGAACACCCTCGTCGTCGAACGGCGAGCTGCCCTTGCCGTTGCGAACGTGTGGGTCTTCCAGGATGTCGATGTGTTTGGCCAGCACGCGCTTGCCCAGGCTGTTGGGCAAAAAGGTGGTGTTGCGGTAGAGCGCACCGCCGCTGGTGGCCTGCACGTAGGCGCCCAGCAGGCCAGCGGCCATGGGTGATTCGAACAGCACCGGGCACTCGGTGGTGGCGATCTTGCGGCCGTTCAGGCGCGCCAGCGTGCGTTCGGCGGCGTAGCGGCCCACGGCCTGCGGCGAGGCCAGGTCTTGCGGCGAGCGCTGCGAGCTGTACCAGTAGTCGCGCTGCATGTTGGCACCGCGCCCGGCGATGGGCGCGACCGACAGGCTGTGTCGCGAACTGGCGTAACCGCCGCTGAAGATGCCGGCACCGGAGCGCGCGCCCTCGCGCATGTGCGCGGTGAAAAAGTGCGACTGCTGGGCCGACACGCCGGCGCCTTCGCTGTTGTTGATCTTCTTGCTGGTGGCAAAGGCCGCAGCCTCGCATTCCAGCGCGATGCGCATGGCCTCTTCGGAGTTCAGCGCCCAGGGGTGGAACAGGTCGAGATCAAGGTAGCTGTCGGCCACGTCGTCGGCGTCGGGCAGGCCGGCCATGGGGTCTTCGGCGGTGAAGCGGGCTATATCAAACGCGGCTTGCACCGTCTGGCGCACGGCGGCGGCGGAGAAGTCGGAGGTGGACGCGTTGCCGCGCTTCTGGCCCAGGTACACCGTGACGCCGAGCGACTTGTCGCGGTTGCGCTCCACGTTTTCCAGTTCGCCCTTGCGCACCGACACGCTCAGGCCAGCACCTTCGGACACCTCGGCGGCGGCGTCGACCGCGCCCAGTTGTTTGGCGTGCGACAGGGCCAGGTCGACCAGCTCTTCAAACTGGCTGCGGGCGTACTGGAAACCGGGGAGCGGGGCATTGGCCGAGCTTGAGGCGGTGGGCTGGGCCGGGGTGTGGGGGGCATTTTTCATATCGACGGCTATGATACTGGCCGCCCTACCCGGGCGCTGCATCGCGCGCAGATGCCCATGCTGCCCAGCGTGCAGCCCTCCCCTTTCGAGTACCCACATGTCCCGCAAACCCACCAAAGGCTATTTCGTCCGCGGCCAGTTCGTCGCCCTGGGCAGCGAGCTGGACCTGGAACTCAAGCGCGAGCTCAAGGGTTCGGACGACATGAGCAAGACCGATCTCAAGAAGTACAGCGACCGCTTGCAGGAACTGGGCGAGAGCCTGCTCACGTTGCGCGCCGACCTGATGAAGCGGCTTGACCTGTCCGAAAAACTGGTGGACGCGGTCAACGACGCCAAGAAAATCACCAACTTCGAAGGCCGCCGCCGCCAGATGCAGTACATCGGCAAACTCATGCGCGGCGTGAACGAAGCCACGCTGGCCGATGTGGAAGCCGCGCTCGACGAACAAAACAAGGGCTCGGCCAAGGGCACACTCTCATTGCATCTGGCCGAGCAATGGCGCGACCAGCTGATCGCCAACGACGACGCGCTCACGCGCTGGCTGGAGCAAGCCCCGGACACCGACGTGCAGCAACTGCGCGCGCTGATTCGCCAGGCCCGCAAGGACGCACAGGCCAACGAGGCGCAGGAACGTCCGGGCGAGGCCGTGCGCCACGGCAAGGCCTACCGCGAGATCTTCCAGCTGGTCAAAGCCGCGCTGAACCAGGGCGCCGACGAGCCCGACACGCCTGTGGAAGAAGACCCGGCATGAACGAAAAAACCCGCCCATCCGAAGACCCGGTGCGCATCGGCATCGTGTCCATCAGCGACCGCGCCAGCACCGGCGTGTACGAAGACAAGGGACTGCCCGCACTGCAGGAGTGGCTCACGCGTGCGCTCAAGAACCCCATCACCTTCGAGCCCCGCCTGATCCCTGACGAGGTCGAGCGCATCAGCGCCACGCTGATCGAGCTGGTGGAAGCCGGCTGCTCGCTGGTACTCACCACCGGCGGCACCGGCCCCGCGCTGCGCGACGTGACGCCCGAAGCCACGCTGGCCGTGGCGCACAAAGAGATGCCGGGCTTTGGCGAACAGATGCGCCAGATCAGCCTGACATTCGTGCCCACCGCCATCCTCTCGCGCCAGGTGGCCGTGATCCGCGACCAGAGCCTGATCCTGAACCTGCCGGGCCAGCCCAAGGCGATTGCCGAGACCTTGGAAGGCCTGAAAAACGCTGACGGATCGCAGAAGGTCAACGGCATCTTTGCCGCCGTGCCTTACTGCATCGACCTGATCGGCGGACCCTACCTGGAAACCAACGACGAAGTCTGCAAGGCCTTCCGCCCCAAATCCGCCGTGCGCCCCGCGCGCTGACATTTCCACCAGACACACCATGAAGATCACCAAAGACACCATCGTCACCCTCACCTTCCGCGCCACCGATGCCCAGGGCAAGGTGCTTGAAGACGGCAAGGAGCCGCGCGCGTATTTGCACGGCGGCTACGGCAACACGCTGCCGGGCATCGAGAAAGCGCTGGAAGGCCAGGAGCCCGGCTTCGCCGCCACGCTGGTGCTGCCGCCCGAAGACGCCTTTGGCGTGCGCGACGAAAGCCTGGTGACCACCATGCCCAAGCGCGACTTTCCGCCGGGTGTGAAGGTCGGCGGTCAGCTTGAAGGCAGCGACGACAAAGGCCAGCAGCACGTGTTCACCGTGATGAAGATCAAGGGCGACACGGTGCACCTGGACGGCAACCACCCGATGGCCGGGCAGACGCTGAAGTTCGCGGTGAAGGTGGTGGACGTGAAAGCGGCTTCGGCCGAGGAAATTTCACACGGCCATGCGCATGGCGCGCATGGTCATCACCACTGATCCGTCACTTGCCGATCAGCTGATTCAGCTTTTCGGCCTCAAAACACTCTTCGCGCGCCGCATCCTTCGGCACGCAGTCCCCGTCACGCGACGACTGCGAGAGCTTTTCGATCGCGCACCACAGCAACGCAATCTGGTGCTCCTGGCTCGCGGTGGTGTCGATCAGGCCGCGCATGGCCTGCGAGAGTGGGTCATCTTCCTGCGTGATGCCGTAGGCCTGGAATTTCGGGTCGGTCACGTCGGCGCTCTCGCCGGTCTTGCTGGGGATGATGCGCGCCGGAATGCCCACCGCCGTGGCGCCTGCCGGCACCGGCTTGATCACCACCGCGTTGCTGCCGATCTTGGCACCGTCGCCCACCAGAAAGCCACCCAGCACCTTGGCGCCCGCGCTCACCACCACGTCTTTGCCCAGGGTGGGGTGGCGCTTGGTGCCCTTGTAGAGCGAGGTGCCACCCAGGGTCACGCCCTGGTAAATGGTGCAGCCGTCGCCGATCTCGGCAGTCTCACCCACCACCACGCCCATGGCGTGGTCGAAGAACACACGCTCTCCCACCTTGGCGCCGGGATGGATCTCGATGCCGGTGAAGAAGCGCGCCAGGTGCGAGATGAAACGCCCCGGCCATTTGAGGCCGTGCGTCCAGCACCAGTGCGCCGGGCGGTGCAGCCAGACCGCGTGCAGGCCGGGGTAGCAGGTGACAACTTCCCAGACGCTGCGCGCGGCGGGGTCGCGGTCAAGGACGCACTGGATGTCGGAGCGGATGCGGGCAAACATGGCGGCAGTCTAGCGCCTGGCCTTCTCGGCCGCCTGCAGCATCGCCTTGGCAACACCTCGCAGGATGTGGATTTCTTCCTCGCTCGGCGCAGCGCGGTTGAAAAGCTGGTTCAACCGCGGCATGAGCTTCTTGGGCGCGGCGGGGTCGAGAAAATCCACCGCCACCAGCGCCTGCTCCAGGTGGGTGAGCATGCCCCCGATGGCCTGCGCGTCGGCTTGCTGGCGCGGCGGCGCGGGTGGCAGCGGCGCGAAACCGCCGAGCGCCTGGCGCCAGTCGTAGGCGATCAGCTGCACCGCCGCGGCCAGGTTGAGCGAGCCAAAATCGGGTGCGGTGGGAATGCTGAGCGCCGCGTGGCAGCGGTACACGTCTTCGTTGCGCATGCCGAAACGCTCGGAGCCAAACAGAAACGCCACGCCCTCGGGTGGCTCGGGTGTGGCCAGCAGGGTCTGGAAATGTTCGCGCGGTGCGAGCGTGGGTGGGCCGAAGTCGCGCGGCGTCATGGCGGTGGCGCACAGGTGGGTCATGCCGTCGAGCGCTTCGTCCAGCGTGTCGACCACGCGGGTCTTCGCCAGCACGTCGTTGGCGCCGCTGGCTCGCTGGATGGTTTCTTCGCGGCGCAACACGTTGGCCCAGCGCGGCTGCACCAGCACGAGGTCGTCAAAACCCATCACTTTCATGGCGCGGGCCACGCCGCCCACATTGCCGGCGTGGCTGGTCTGGATCAGTACAAAACGGGTGCGCATGCTGGGGTGTGGAGGTGGCGGTAAAATCTCGCACATTGTCGCCGCCCCGCATCGCCGGGGCGCATCTAGCTGCTCTTCCACTGCTGCGCGCCACTTCCCGTGTCGCGCCGAGGTTCACAATTCATGTCGTCCACGCTCCACCCCATGCTCAACGTGGCCATCAAGGCCGCTCGCCTTGCCGGCACCATCATCAACCGCGCCGCACTGGATGTGGAATCGGTCCGCGTTTCGGTCAAACAGACCAACGATTTTGTGACCGAAGTTGATCAGGCCGCCGAGGCCGCGATCATCGACACCCTGCTCACGGCCTACCCCGATCACGCGATCTGGGCCGAGGAGTCGGGCAAGCGCGAAGGACGGCATGGCGGCGCAGACCACGTCTGGATCATCGATCCGCTGGACGGCACCACCAACTTCATTCACGGCTTCCCGGTGTACTGCGTGAGCATCGCGCTCATGGTGGGCAACAAGCTCGAACAAGCCGTGATCTACGACCCGACCCGCAACGACCTCTTCTGCGCCACGCGCGGACGCGGCGCCTACATGAACGACCGCCGCATCCGCGTGGCCAAGCGCACCACGCTGCGCGACTGCCTGATGTCCACCGGGTTTCCGTTCCGCCCGGGCGACGCTTTCCAGACCTACCTGCAGATGCTGGGCGACGTGATGCCGCGTGTGGCGGGTGTGCGCCGCCCCGGTTCGGCCGCGCTCGATCTGGCCTATGTGGCCGCCGGCTTCACCGACGGCTTCTTCGAGATGGGCCTCTCGCCCTGGGACGTGGCCGCAGGCGCGCTGCTGGTCACCGAAGCGGGTGGCCTGATCGGCAACTTCACCGGCGAAGCCGACTTCCTGGAACAGAAGGAATGCATGGCCGCCAACCCCAAAATCTACGGCCAGCTGGTCGGCGTGACCAGCAAATACAGCAAGTTCGCCAGCGCGGGCGACAAGGCCTCGGTGCGGCAAGCCCGCACCATCGGCGCGCCTGCCGCCGAAGCACCTGCTGTCGAAACGCCGGCAGCTGATACCACCAGCCAGGGCGACGCGCCCTTCTGAGGCTCAGGCCCGCGGCACGCGGAACCAGAAGCAGGCGCCCTGCCCGGGCGCCGATTCGGCCCAGATGGTGCCGCCATGGCGCTCGATGATGCGCGCCACGATCGCCAGCCCCACGCCCATGCCGGGCACATCGATGCCGGCGTGCAGGCGCTGAAACAAGCCGAACAGCTTGTTGGCCCGGGCCATGTCGAAACCCATGCCGTTGTCGCGCACGAAATAGGCGCCTGAGTCGGCATCAAAGCCCACGCTCACCACCGGCTCGCCCTGGTGGCGGGAATACTTCAAGGCATTGTCCAGCAGGTTGCTGAGCACCTGGCGCAGGAGCGTTGCGTCGCCCAGCGCGTCGGGCAGGTTGCCCACGTCGATGCGTGCCTGCGGTACCTGCGGTGCCAGGCCGTCGGCCACCGCGCTGGCAAGGGCTGCCATGGGCACGGGCTGGGGCACGAGCTCCACCTGCACCACGCGCAGCAACTCCAGCATGTCGGTGATCATCTGCCCCATGTTGCGTGAAGAGCGCGCGATGCGTTCGAACATCAGGCGCCCAGTTTCGCTCAGCCTGTCGCCCTCCTCCTCGGCGATCACCTGCGCAAAGCCATTGACCGAACGCAGCGGCGCGCGCAGATCGTGGGCGATCGAATACGAGATGGCCTCCATGTCGCGCATGGATCGCTCCAGCTCGGCCGTGCGTGCCTGCACCCGCTGCTCCAGGCTGGCATTGAGCGCATGGATCTGCTCCTGCGCGGCCACGCGCTCGCTGATGTCCAGGTGCGTGCCCGACATGTAGAGCGCACGATCGCCGCTGTCGCGCTGGTGCACACGGCCGCGCGTGTTGATCCAGACCCAGTGACCGTCCTTGTGGCGCAGGCGCACATCGCAATCGTAGAAAGGAAGCTCGCCGCTGACGTGTCTGTCACGCACGGCGTTGGCCCTTTTCAGATCATCGGGGTGCACACGGCTTCGCCAGGTCTCGTAGTCGATCGGCTCCAGCTCTTGCAGCGTGTAGCCCAGCATCTCGGCCCAGCGCTCGTTGATGGTCAAGGTCAGTTCGCTGAGGTTGGTTTCCCAGATGCCGGGGCGCGTGGCGTCCAGCACCCAGGCCAGGCGCTGCCGTTCCTCGCGCAGGGCTTCCTGGGTCGAGATGTAGGAGGTCACGTCGGTGAAGGTGCGCACCACCCCACCGTCGGGCAAGACCCTTGAGCGAATCTCCAGCGTGCGCCCTTCCTTCGTCCTGCGCCAGTAGTGATCGGGCAGGTTGACCGGATCGGGTTCCCCCAGATAGCGCCTGGCCAGGGGGTCCACCAGCTGCAGTTGCGGACCAAAATCACCACGATCGCGCTGAAACTTCACCACCTCCTCGTGCGTGGGCCGCCGCGCCAGCAATTCGTCGGGCAGGTCCAGCAACTCCAGCGTGCGGCGGTTGTAAAAGAGGATGTGCCCCTGGGCATCGACCTTGGTCAGACCCTGGCTGATGCTGTCCAGCGTGGCCTGCAGCGCCGACGTCTTCTCGGTAAGCAAGGCGCCGGTGGCTTCCAGCTGGTTGCGGGTGCGCTTGCGTTCCTGAAAGTTGCGCCAAGCCAGCACCAGCTGCCGCACCGCGCCCAGCAGCGGCTGCAGGAACTCGATGTCGGCCTCGCTGTAGCCATCGGGCTGGTTGGCCAGCCCGACCATGGCCACCAGCCGGTCACCCACGGCCAGTGGAATGCCGAGGAAGGCGTCCATGCCCGGATGTCCGACGGGCATGCCACCGGCACGCGGATCGTGGCGCGGGTCGTTGGCAATCACCGGTTGTCCGCTCGTCATGGCCCGACCAAACAGGGTTTTGAGGTTGCTGAAGGTCATCCCGGCATCGAGCTGGTCCATGTACATGCGCCTGGACTTCTCGTCCCACGAAATGTCGGTGACGGCGTGGGTCTTCAGGTAGGGGTTGTCGTTCACGTCGTACAGAACCTCGCCCACGAAACCGTAGCCACTGCTCGTGAGCTGCAGGAAAGCGTCCAGCAAGCCCTGGAAGGCGCTTCGCTTGTCCTCGGTCTCGATGAACACAGCCTGTGCCCGGCGCACCGCTTCGAGCATGCGTTGCTGCCGCTCCACGCGCTGCTCGGCCACGCGCGCCTCGGTCACGTCGGACGTGAAGCCGTGCCAGATCACCGAGCCATCGGGTTCGCGCTGGGGCACCGCCTCCACGCTGTACCAGCGCTGGCCGCGCCGGGGCAGCACCACCCGGTAGGTCTGCCGCCAGGAGGTCAGGTCACGGGCCGAGGCAGCCAGCGAAGCCAGCACGGCGGGCCGGTCGTCAACGTGCACCCGCTCGAAAAGGACGCGCGCATCGCTCTGCAGGTCCAGCGGCTCGACCTCCAGCATGTCGCGCGCCGCGTCGTTCACGTACGAGATCGTGCTCTTGCCGTCGGGCCAAAGGCGGGCCCGGTACATCATCCCCGGCACGCGCGCGGCAATGGCCTGCAGCAGCTTGAGCTGTTCGGCGAGCTGTTCAACGGCCTCACGCTCAGGCGTGATGTCTTGCACCACGCCAAAATCGGTCTGGGGATTGCCCGCCACCATGGTCTGGCCGATGCGGGTGCGGAACCAGCGCAGCACACCATCGGGGCGCAGCCAACGGAACGCCACCTCACGCCCGTCCATGGCAGCGCGCGCAGCCAGCCAGGCGGGTTTGTCGTCCGGGTGAATGCCGGAACGCCCCTCCATTCGCCGAATGCGGTCGCTGGGCTGCAACCCGGCGATGTCGTAGAGCCCCAGCGACCAGACCACCTCGTCTTCGTTCTCGGCGTTGGTCCAGTGGCCCACCCGCGCCATCTTTTCGATCGCGGCATGGAGCTCCACCTTTTGCTGCAAGGCCACGTTAGCCCGTTGCAGGGCTTCGTTGGAGGTGACAAGCGCAGTCTCGACCTCGCGCTCACGCGTGGTCTCGGTGAAATAGATCAGCAGCAACTTCTCGGGAACCGCGTCCAGCACCGTGGCGTGCATGCGCACCCGGTGGGGCTGACCACCGTTGAAGCGAAGCACCTGCACATCGTCAGGGCCGGGCAGATTGAGCAGGAAACGGTCGCGCTCGGCAATGTCTCGCCAGTGACCCAGCTCCACCGTGGTGCGACCGATGGCCTCGTCCCGCGACAAGCCGGTGATATGCAGCCAAGCCTCGTTGACCGCCAGCAGACGGCCGTCGCGCCAGCGGGACACCGAAGCCGGCAGCGGTGCGGCCATGAACATGGCATCGAATGGAAGGACGCTAGCCCCAGTCGGCGCGGGAGCAGACAAATGGGCGACCCGCTCGCTTGAGGCAGGTTCTGGGGCAGCTTCGGGCATGCTTGCTCTGTGATTGGGGTCGACGGGTACCGGTGTCCGCACAATAGCTGAGTGACTTCTCGCAGGCAGGAACCGCGGGCATCCGACCTGCGGCGCACCCTGAGTCCCCATCCTGTTTCCATCGGCAAACGGTGGCCGCACTTGAGTACGCAAGTCCTGCCCGCCCGAGCGGCCCACCGTCGCACTAATGTACGCCCGCACGCAGGCGGCGAACAGCGGGCATCCGTCACGGTCCATCTACAATTTCGGCCCCCAAGCATCCCCGTGAACCCCTACCCCATGCACATCACCGTCAACCCGGACCTCAAAGCCTACATAGACCCCCTGACACGCGACGAACACGAGGCACTGGAGCGCAGCATCCTGAGCGAGGGCTGCCGCGATGCGCTGGTGCTCTGGAACGACGTGCTGATCGACGGACACAACCGGTACGGCATCTGCCAGAAGCACGGACTGCCGTTTCAAACGGTGCAGAACCCGAATTTCCAGTCGATGGAGGACGTGCACCTGTGGATGATCGACCAGCACCTGGGGCGGCGCAGCGTCTCGGACTTCCAGCGCGGCGTGCTGGCCTTGCGCAAGCGCGAGATCCTGTCCGAGCGGCGCTCGCGCTTTCTGGCATCGGCCCCCGCACCCGAAGACGTGGCGGCCGATGAAGTGCTGACCACCCCACCGCCAGACAATCCAGCGGTACCCACGCCCAGACCGCTGCACAGCCGGGAAGACATCGCCAAGGCCGCGCGCCTGAGCAGCAGCCAGGTGGTTCAGATCGAAAAGATCCAGAAACAGGCCGCTCCCGAGCTGGTGGAGGCGCTCAAGGCCGGCGCGATTTCGCTCAACGCTGCGGCGGCCGTGGCTGGCCTGCCGGCGGACGAACAGAAGGCCGCTGCCCTGGCGGGCAAGGACGAGCTCAAGCTGGCGGCCAAGCGCGCGCGCGAAGCGCGCCGCAAGCCAACCGACGCCATGGACGAGGCACCGGTGACTTCGCCCTCCGATGAACTCGCGGCACTGCGCCAGAAAGTGCTGGAACTGCAGGCCGACAACACCGCGCTGCGCGACGAGCTGGCGGCGCTGCGCTCACAGCTGGAGGCGCAGTCCGTCTGAGGCTGGCGGGGCGGTGAGGTCGTGTGCGGCCCACGCAGCGGCCCGCGCCAGGCTCTCGCGGCACTGCGCCACCATGCGCTGCAGCAGTTCGTCGCAGGTGGGGATGTCGTCGATCAGGCCCACCACCTGACCGGCCCACACCAGGCCGGCGTCGACCTCACCGCTGTGCAGTGCGCCGCGCCCGCGCGCGCCGGCCACCAGCGGCTGGATGTCGCTGAACTCACAACCACCGGGCCGCCGCTCGGTGGCCACCACCTCGTCGGACACCGCGTTCTTCAACACACGCCCGGTGTTGCGCAGGCGGCGGAAGATCAGCTGCGTGTCGCGTTCGGTGGCCTTCACCAGCGCCTGTTTGATCTGCTCGTGGATCGGCGCCTCCACCGTGGCGCAGAAGCGCGTGCCCATGTTCACGCCCTCGGCACCCAGCGTCAGGGCTGCTGCCATGCCGCGCCCGTCGGCAATGCCACCCGAGGCCACCACCGGGATGCGCAGCACACGCGTGGCCAGCGGAATCAGCACCAGGCCCGGGACGTCGTCTTCGCCCGGATGGCCAGCGCACTCGAAGCCGTCGATGCTCACCGCGTCCACGCCATTGCGTTCCGCCGAGAGCGCGTGACGCACGCTGGTGCACTTGTGCACGATGCGCACGCCGTGGTGCTTGAGCTTCTCGATGAAATCCCTGGGGCTGTTGCCCGCGGTCTCGATCATCTTCACGCCGCGCTCGATCACCACGTCGAGGTACTCGGCATAGGGCGGCGGCTTGACCGAGGGCAGGATGGTCAGGTTCACGCCAAAAGGCTGGTCGGTCATGCCGCGGCAGCGGTCGATCTCGCGAGCCAGCGCTTCGGGCGTGGGCTGCGTGAGCGCGGTCAGGATGCCCAGGCCGCCGGCGTTGGACACGGCGGCCGCGAGCTCGGCGGTGCCCACCCATTGCATGCCACCCTGGATGATGGGGTAGCGGATGCCCAGCAGTTCGGTGATGCGGGTTTTCATTCAACGGCCTTTGAAAATCGGTTTGCGTTTGTCGAGAAAGGCGCCCACGCCTTCGGTGAAGTCGGCGGTCTGCGCGCAGGCAAGGAAAGCCTGGGCCTCGGCGTCGAGGTGGGTGGGCAGGTCGTTCTGCGGCGCGCTGCGCAGCAGGCGCTTGAGTTGGCCCAGGGCCTGCGTCGGCCCGGCGGCCAGGCGCTGCGCCAGCCGTTCGCCCTCAGCGTGCAGCGCCTCGGCCGGCACCACGCGGTTCACCAAGCCGAGGCGCAGCGCCTCGGCGGCGTCGACCACATCGGCCAGCAAGGCCAGTTCCATCGCCTTGCGCAGGCCCAGCACCTGCACCAGGCCCCAGGAGGTCGAGCAGTCGCTGCTGGCGCCGATCAGCGGGTAGGCGATGCCCAAGCGCGTGCCCTCGGCGGCCACCACCAGGTCGCAGCCCAGCACCAGGCCCAGCCCGCCGCCGAACACAGCACCCTGCACGCTGGCCACCACCGGCGCGTGCAGGTTCGCCAGCAGCAGCAGGCCACCGTGCATGCCTTGGATCAGTTCGCGCGCCACCGGCACCGGGTCGGCGCGCATGGCCGCGAGGTCACCCCCGGCCATGAAGGCGGCGCCCTCGGCCGAGATGTGCACCGCGCGCACCTGGGGATCGGCCGTGATGGCCTGGCAGGCGGCGTGGAAGCCCTGCGCCATGGCAACGTCGATGGCGTTGAGTGCGCGCGGCCGGTTGAAGCGCAGCTGCGCCACCGCGCCCTCGCGCCAGCACAGCACGCTGGCGCCCATGTCACTGCCGCGGTCGGGGTAGGCCATGCCGTGCTCCTCAGGTGACGTTGTAGTAAGCAGCGGTCGAGCCCAGGCTCTCGCGCGCCCGGCTCAGTTCCTGGCGCGCAATGGCGCGCAGGTGCACCTCGTCCGGGCCGTCGAAGAAGCGCATCGCGCGGCCCCAGGTCCACAGGTACGACAGCGGCGTGTCGGGCGTGATGCCCATGGCACCGAAGACCTGCATCGCGCGATCGAGCACGCGGGTCTGCAACAGTGCAGCGACCAGCTTGATCGCGGACACATCGATGCGCGCGGCCTTGTTGCCCTGCGTGTCCATCAGCCAAGCGGCGCGCAGCACCAGCAAGCGGGCCTGGTCGATCTCCACCCGCGAGTGGGCGATCCAGTCCTGCACGTTGGCGAAATCGCTCAGGTGCTTGCCAAAGGCCTTGCGCGTGAGGGCGCGCTCGCACATCAGTTCCATCGCCAGCTCGCACTGGCCGATGGAGCGCATGCAGTGGTGCACGCGCCCCGGGCCCAGGCGGGCCTGCGCCAGTGCGAAGCCCGCGCCCTCCTGGCCGAGCAGGCTGGAGACCGGCACGCGCACGTTGTTGAAGGTGACTTCGCAGTGCCCTTCGGGCGTGTGGTGGTTCATGATGGCCACGTTGCGAACGATGGTGAAACCGGGCGTGTCCAGCGGCACGATGACCATGGAATGCCGGCTGTGCGCACTGGCCTGCGGGCTCTCGTCGGAGACCCCCATCACGATGGTGAAGCGGCACAGCGGGTGCATGGCCCCGGTGCTGAACCACTTGCGGCCGTTGATCACGTACTCGTCGCCTTCGCGGCGGATCGTGGTCTGGATGTTGGTCGCGTCCGACGAGGCCACATCGGGCTCGGTCATCGAAAAAGCACGAACGGATCTCGCCCGCCAGCAGCGGCTTGAGCCAGCGCTCGTGCTGCTCGGGCGTGGCGAACAGGTGCAGCATCTCCATGTTGCCGGTGTCGGGTGCGTTGCAGTTGAACACCTCCGAAGCCCAGGGGATGCGGCCCATGATCTCGGCCAGCGGCGCGTACTCCATGTTGCTCAAGCGCGTGCCCGGTTCGCCCTCGCGCAGACCGGGCAGGAACAAGTTCCACAGGCCGGCATCCTTCGCCAGCACCTTGAGCGGTTCGATGACCGACGAGGGGTAGACGCCGCTGTCGGCCAGGCGCTGCCACTCGCGGTTTTGCGGCAGCACGTGCCGCTCCATGAACTGGCGCAGCGTGCGCTGCATCTGCTGGTTGTCTTCGGAAAACTGGAAATCCAAGGGGTGCTCCTGATCAGGCTGTGAGGACGGGTGTGTCGATGGCTTCGAGGCCGCGCTGCGCCATGGCCACGCTGAGCGCGCCAACCTCGGCCGCGTTGTCGGCCACCGCGTTGCCACGCTGCGCGCGTGCCGCGATGCCTTCAAAAATGACGGCCCAGCGCATGAAAGCAAAGGCCCAGTGAAAGGGTTCGGGCAAGGCGCCACAGCCGATGGCGCGGTGGTAGTGCGCCATGTAATCCCGCTCGTCGGGAATCCCCAGTGTCTCGAGGTCCAGCCCGCGGATGCCGCCGAACTCGGTGGGCAGGGTGCGCCAGGGCACGGTGTTGAAGGCCACGTCGGCCAGCGGGTGGCCCAGTGTGGAGAGCTCCCAATCGAGCACGGCGACCACGCGCGGCTCGGTGGGGTGGAACATCAGGTTGTTGAGCTTGAAGTCGCCGTGCGCGATCGTGGTGGTGTCGTCGTCGGGCATGTGCACGCCCAGCCAGGCGATGAGTTCGTCGATGGCCGGGTTCTCGCGCGTTTTCGACAGCGCCCACTGCTGCGTCCAGCGGCGCAGCTGGCGCTGGAAGAACTGCCCCGGCTTGCCAAAGTCGCCCAGGCCGGCGGCGCGCCAGTCCACCTGGTGCAGGCGGGCCATGGTCTCCGCCATGGCCAGGTAGACCGCGCGCCGCTCCGCCGGCTCCATGCCCGGCAGAGCGTTGTCGCCGAACACGCGGCCCTCGACCCGGTCCATCAGATAAAAGGGCGTGCCGATCACCTCGTTACCCGCGTGGTACAGCACGGTGGGCGGCACCGGCAGCGCGGTGTCGGCGAGCGCGCGCATCACGCGGTACTCGCGGTCCACCGCGTGCGCCGAGGGCAGCACCTCGCCCGCGGGCTTCTTGCGCAGCACCATGCGGCGGTTGTCGAAGTCGACGAAGTAAGTCGGGTTGGACTGCCCGCCGCCAATGGCCTGCAAGCGCATGGGACCGGTCAGGCCGGGGAGGTGATGGCGCAGAAAGGCCTCCAGCGGCGGGGCAAATCCGGGCGGGGTCGTGGTGAGCGGGGTATCGGAAGGTGGCATGGCGTCACAAGGCGGGACCGGTGCGCCGAGGTGGGCACCGCGCCAGCGATGGTGGAGGAAATCCGCCGCGCCGCATTCGTCCGATCCGACGATGTGGCACCGCATGCACCGGAATTAGTCTGGGACCCACCACAGGAGACCCACGTGAGCACCACCCACCGCACCGTTCAACAACTTCACGACCTGCGCGGCCGCACCGCGCTCATCACCGGCGGCTCGCGCGGCCTGGGCCTGCAGCTGGCGCACGCGCTGGGCGAGGCCGGCGCGCACCTGCTGATCAGCGCGCGCAAGGCAAGCGACCTGGAGGATGCCGCCACCGAGCTGCGCGCCGCCGGCCACACGGTGGACGTGTTCGCCGCCGACGGCCGCGACGACGCGCAGGTGCTCGCGCTGGTCGACCACGCGCTGGCGACGCTGGGCCAGATCGACATTCTGGTGAACAACGCCGGCGCCACCTGGGGCGCGCCGGCCGAAGACCACCCCATGGACGCCTGGGACAAGGTGATGGACCTCAACGCACGCAGCGTCTTCCTGCTCACGCGCGAGGTGGTGCGCCGCTGCATGTTGCCGCGCGGCGAAGGCCGCATCGTCAACATCGCCTCGGTGGCCGCGCTGGGCGGCACGGCGCGCTCGATGCAGGCCGCGGCCTACCACGCGAGCAAGGGCGCGGTGGCCAGCCTCACGCGCGCGCTGGCCTGCGAGTGGGGCCCGCACGGCATCACGGTCAACGCCATCCTGCCCGGCGTGTTCCCGAGCAAGATGGCACAGCACATGCTCAAGCCCGACGTGCTGGCCCCCATCGTCGCGAGCGTGCCGCTGCGCCGCATCGGCGACGACGAAGGCCTCAAGGGCGCGGTGCTGCTGTTCGCCTCCGACGCCGGCCAGCACATCACCGGGGTGCTGCTGCCAGTGGATGGCGGGGCTTCGGCGGTGGTGGGGGCTTGAAGGTCATGCCTGCGTTGGCTCAGGGCCGCTGGCGTGGGCGCCCGTGCTCCGGCGCACCTCGCGGACGAGTGCCCGGGCAGTCGATACATCACCGCATCAACGCCGTGGCTGGCGCGCAACCTCTGCGGCAAGCGCGAATGGCGCCTGCGCACAGTCGCCCCCACCATCGACCCCAGTCGCACCCTTGTGCGCCAGCAGCAAGTCAGACTCCCCTGCAGGCGTACCCACCCGTCACTCTCGACGTCGGGTGGGGTTCGCGGGCGCAGGCGCCATTCGCGGTTGCCACAGAGGCTGCGCGCCGACCACGGTGTTGACGCAGCAGCGGCGGCGCCCCCGGGCAGGCGCCCGCGAGCGAGCGCCGGAGAACGCGGACCACGCCCGGCGTCAGCGCGAAACCCGCGAGCGAAGCGGGCAACGCGACAACCAGCTCAAGCCGTGGGCAGCTTGTGCTCGCGGTACTGCTCACGCAACTTGGTTTTCAGCAACTTGCCGGTGGCCGTGTGGGGCAAGGCGTCGACGAACAGCACCTCGTCGGGCAGCCACCACTTGGCGATGCGTGTGCCCAGGTGGTCGAGCAGGTCTTGCGGCTCCACGCTGGCACCGGGTCGCTTCACCACCAGCAACAGCGGGCGCTCCTGCCACTTGGGGTGCGAGACACCGATCACCGCCGACTCGGACACGCCGGGGTGCGAGGCCGCTGCGTTCTCCACGTCGATCGACGAGATCCACTCGCCGCCCGACTTGATCACATCCTTGGCGCGGTCCACCAGCTGCAGGTAACCGTCGGGGTCGATGGTGGCCACGTCGCCGGTGGGAAAGAAGCCTTCTTCATCGAGCACCGAGCCGCCCTCACCGCGGTAGTAGCCGCTGGCAATCCAGGGGCCGCGCACATAGAGGTTGCCGAAGGCCACGCCGTCCCAGGGCAAGGCCTTGCCGTCTGCGTCGACGATCTTCAGGTCCACGCCCCAAACGCCCCGGCCCTGCTTGAGCTTGATCTTCACCAGCTCGTCCTTGTCGATGCCCGCGTGCTTGGGCAGCAGCTTGCTGATCACGCCGATCGGGCTGGTCTCGGTCATGCCCCAGCCCTGCACCACCTCGGCGCCGAACTGGTTCTCGAAGCGCTCCAGCACCGAGCGCGACACCGCCGCGCCGCCAATGCCGATGCGTTTGACGCCGAGCGTGCGCGGGTCGAGCTGCGGATTCTTGTCGAGGTACTGGAACAGCATCATCCAGACCGTGGGCACGCCCTGCGAAAAAGTCACCTTCTCGTCGCGCATGAGCGTGTAGACGCTCTCGCCGTCCAGATGCGGGCCAGGCAGCACCAGCTTGGCGCCCACCATGGCCGCCGCGTAGGGTGCGCCCCAGGCGTTGGCATGGAACATGGGCACGATCAGCATCAGCGTCTCGGCCGAGCTGATGCCGAAGGTGTCGGGCGCCAGTTCCATCAGCGTGTGCAGCAGCGTCGAGCGGTGCGAGTACAGCACGCCCTTGGGGTTGCCGGTGGTGCCCGAGGTGTAGCAGAGGGACGACGCGCTCTTCTCGTCGAACTCGGGCCAGGTGTATTCGGTGCTCTGGGCGTCCAGCAGCTCGTCGAAGCACATCAGGTTGGGCACGCTGATGGCCGGCATGTGGGCGCGGTCGGTCATGGCGATGAAAGCCTTGACCGATTTGAGGCGCGGAGCGAGCTGCTCCACCAGCGGCGCGAAGGTGGTGTCGAAGAACAGCACCTGATCTTCGGCGTGGTTGACGATGTAGTCGATCTGCTCGGGAAACAGGCGCGGGTTCACCGTGTGCAGCACCGCGCCACTGCCCGAGACGCCGTAGTACAGCGCCAGGTGGCGGTACGAGTTCCAGGCCAGGGTGCCCACGCGGTCTCCCTGCTGGATGCCCAGGGTCTTGAGCGCGTTGGCCACCTGGCGCGAGCGCAGGCACACGCCCTGCCAGTCGGTGCGGTGCACCGTGCCTTCGGGCAGGCGAGAAACAATCTCGGTGTGGGGGTGGAAGGTGGCTGCGTGCTCGATGAGTGACGAGATCAGCAGCGGGCGGTCTTGCATCAGGCCGTGCATGGGATGTCTCCTGGTAAAAAACAGTTCACCCGCAGCGACTGCCCGGTGGGAGCACCAGGGCGGCCGTGCGGGTGTGTGTGGGCTTCAGCCGCCGAAGATGGGGCCGAACGACTCGTAGGCCTTGCCGTTGAAACGCTGCAGCGTCTTCTTCTCGATCGGATAGTAGTCCGTCGGGGAGGTCTTGATGTCGATGCCCGGATACAGCATGGGTGGCGTGAAGTTCAGGTTGGCGGCCTGCTTCATCACGTTCTCGCGCGTGAGGTTGTCGCCGGCCTGCTTGAGCATCTGCGTGATGGTGGCCGCGGTGGCGTAGCCGATGACGTTGAGCGTGTCGTACGGGTCGCCAGCGGGGTAATACTGCTTCATCACCGACAGGTACTCGTCCACGTCCTTGTTGCCCTTGCCGGCCGGGTCGTCAGCGCCGAGCAGGTAGGTGGAGGTGATGATGCCCACGGAGTTCTCGAAGCCGGCTGGCTTGAGCACCGAGTTCATCGACTGCGACACACTGGAGACGTAGTGCGCGGGCTTCCAGCCGATCTCGGCCGCCTTGCGGATGGCCTGGGCCGCGAACTTGGGCGTGGAGATGTTGAAGAAGGTGTCGGCGCCCGAGGCCTTGAACGACACCATCTGGCTGTCAATGGTCGGGTCGGTCACCTCGTAGGTCTGGAACGACACGACCATGGTCTTGGCCTTGTCGCCCAGCGCGTCCATGAAGCCCTTGTGGAAGTCCTTGCCGAAGTCGTCGTTCTGCATCAGCACGGCGATCTTGGCGTTGGGGTTGGTCTGCAGGATGTGCTGCGCGTAGACCTTGCCCTCGGCCTGGTAGGTTGGCTGCCAGCCCATGGTCCAGGGGAAGGCCTTGGGGTCGCCGAAGCGCGTGGCGCCGGTGGCCACGAAGAGCTGCGGCACCTTCTTCGCGTTCATGTAGCGCTGCACCGCGATGCCGTGCGAGGTGCCCAGCGATCCCACCATGGCCAGCACCTCATCCTGCTCGACCAGCTTGCGCGTCTGCTCGACCGACTTGGCCGGGTTGTAGGCGTCGTCGGCGGTGATGAAGTTGATGCGCCGGCCATTCACGCCACCGCTGGCGTTGACCTTCTCGAAGTAGGCCGTCATGGCCTTGCCGATGGTGCCGTAGGCCGAGGCCGGGCCCGAGTACGGCACCAGGTTGCCGAGCTTGATTTCCTTGTCGGTGGCGCCGGGGTCGTACTGCTTCTGCGCCTGGGCCGACAGGGGCAGCAGGGCGGCCAGCACGAGGCTGGCACCGAGCTGGAGGGACCGGCGCAAGCCGGCGTTGTGGGTCTTCTGCATGTGTGTCTCCGTCTGGGTGGTGATGGCTGGGGCTCGGGCCTCATCGTAGGAACGCGGCCTGCGCGGGGCATCGTCGAAACTGACGATATTGGTGGCGCGACAAGTCAGCGTGGCGGGAACACCGGCTCGCGCTTGCCCAGAAACGCCTGCACGCCCTCGGCAAACGTGGGCCGGTCGATCAGCTCGCGCTGGCGTTCGGCTTCGCTGCGCATCTGCTCCACCAGCGTCTGCTGGCCAGCGAGTTCATACACCGCACGAACCTCCTGCGCCGCGTGCGCCGGCAGCGCGGCCAGGCGTCGTGCGATCGCCAGCGCCTGCGCGGGCAGATCGGCATCGTCGATGCACCTCCATACCAGGCCCCACTGTGCGGCCTGCTCGGCGCTCAGGCGCTCGCCCAGCAGCGACATGGCCACCGCCCGCGCGCGGCCCACGCTGCGTTCCAGGAACCAGGTGGTGCCCAGGTCGGGCACGATGCCCAGGCGCGGCATGAAGGGCAGGTAGAAATACGCCGAGCGCGCGGCCAGCACCACGTCGGCCGCCAGCGCCACGCCCACGCCGGCGCCGGCACACGCGCCGTTGACCGCGCTCACCACCGGGAAAGGAAGCGTGCGCAGGTCTTCGATGAGGCGGTTCGACAGCGCTTCCATCGCGTCCGCAGTCTGCGCACCCAGGCTGCCGTCGCCCGGCGGTGACATGGAGCCCAGATCGGCACCCACGCAGAAGGCCTTGCCGGTGCCGGTGAGCAGCAGCGCGCGCACCGTGCGGTCTTCGCGCAATTCGGCCAGCGCGGTGCGCAGCGCCTGCTGCAGCGGCATGGTGAGCGGGTTCAGCCGCGTGGGGATGTTCAGGCGCAGCAACGCCACGGCGCCGTGGCGCTCGCTCACCAGCACGGTCTCTTCGCTCATGGAGCCGCCCGGCGTTTCCAGCGCGCGCTGGTGCTGCGCAGCAGGCCCACCACGCCGCCCGGCATGGCGAACATGATGGCGATCAGCACCACGCCGTACACCGCCCAGGGCGCAGCCTTGGAAATGCTCTCGGCAAAACTCGGCACGAACATGATGAAGAGCGCGCCGAAGAACGCGCCCCACACCGTGCCCAGGCCGCCCACCACCACGCCCACCAGCAGCGAGATCGAGAGGAACAGCGTGAACGAATCGGGCGAGACGAACTGCACCGCAATGGCCGAGAGCGCACCACCCACGCCGGTGAACGCGGCCGAGATGCCGAAGGTCATGGACTTGTAGTGCGGGTTGTCCACGCCCATGGCCTCGGCGGCCAGCGCGTGGTCGCGAATGGCACGCATGGCGCGGCCGCTGCCGCTGGAGAGCAGGTTGTGCCCGATCACGAACATGACCACCGCCACCACCAGCGCGTAGAGAAACAGCCACTGGTCTTGCGAGAGCGGCAGGCCGAAAGGCGCGTCGGGCTTGATGAGCACGATGCCGCCGACACCACCGGTCCACTGCTCCAGGTGCTTGTATTTCAGCAACTGCGGCATGGCCACGGCCAGCGCAAACGTGGCCAGTGCCAGGTAAAGGCCTTCAAGCTTGAGCGCGGGCCGGCCAAAGAGATAACCGATGACCAGGCAGGCCACGCCCGCCACCGGCACCGCCACCCAGTACGGCAGGCCGCCGTGTTCCATGGCGATGGCGGCGGCGTAGGCGCCCAGCGCGAAGAAAGCGCCGTGACCCAGCGAGATCTGGCCGTTGTAGCCGGTGAGGATGTTCAGGCCGAGCAGCGCAATGGCGTAACACAGCACCATGGTGCCCTGGAACAGCTGGTAGCCCTTGAGCACCCAGGTGAGGCCGGCCACGACCAACACCAGCAGCACGACCCAGGGCCAGGTGGCGCGTGGCGCCGCGGCGCGAACGGGGGTGGCGGAGCGCACGGGATTCAGAACGGCGGAATGGCTGGAAGACATGGTTCAGACCCGGGTGACGATGGTCTTGCCGAGCAGACCGGAAGGCTTGACGATGAGCACGCCGATGATCAGCACCAGCGCCACCGAGAGCTTGAGCTCGGTGCCCACCACGTAGGTGCCGAGCAGGTTCTCCAGCACGCCGACGATGAAGCCGCCGAGCACCGCGCCGATGGGGTTGTCGATGCCGCCGATGAGGGCGCCGGCAAACGCGTAGAGCAACACGCCGGTCATCATGTTCGGGTCCAGAAAGACCACGGGCGCGACCATCATCCCGGCCACCGCACCGATGGCCCCCGCCAGGCCCCAGCCCAGCATGAGCATCCGGCCCACGTTGATGCCCACGAGCCGCGACGAGGCAGCGTTCTGCGCGGCGGCGCGCATGGCCAGGCCCAGCGGCGTGAAGCGCAAAAACATGAAGAGCAGCGCCACCATGCCCAGCGCCACCACGATGGCGCCCACCTCGTGCGCCGACATCAGGCTGCCGCCATACCAGGCATCGGCCGGGAACGGGCTCGGGAAAGGCTTGATGGTGTAGCCGAACAGAAAACCCGCCAGGCTGTGGAAGATCACCAGCAGACCGATGAAGACCACCACCACCGAGAGCACCGGCGCGTCGTGCATGGGCCGGATCACCGCGAACTCGATGGCTGCGGCGAGCACGAAGGACAGCACCACCGTGATGGCAAACGCCGCCCAGTACGGAAAGCCGGCCTGGATCAGCGACCAGGCGATGAAGGTGGAGAACATCGCCATCTCGCCCTGGGCGAAATTGATGTGGTGCGTGGCCTGGTAGATCATCACCAGCGCGAGCGCCACGCTGGCGTAGATGCCGCCGGTGGCCAGACCGGCGAGGAGTTGGTGCAGGAATTCGTTCATGGGAAGGTTGTCCTATTCACCGAGGTAGGCGCGGCGCACCGCGTCGTTCTGGCGCATGTCGGCCGAGGGGCCGCTGAGCACCACGCGCCCGGTTTCCAGCAGGTAGGCGGTGTCGGCCAGGTCGAGTGCGAGCTTGGCGTTTTGTTCCACCAGCAGGATGGAGACTTTCTCCTCCTGATTGATGCGTTTCATGATCGCGAAGATGTCTTTCACGATCAGGGGCGCAAGACCAAACGAGGGCTCGTCGAGCAGCAGCAGGCGCGGGCGGCCCATGAGCGCGCGGCCGATGGCCAGCATCTGCTGCTCACCACCCGAGAGCGTGCCGGCCTGCTGCGTGGCGCGCTCGCGCAGGCGTGGAAAGTAGCCGTAGATGCGCTCCATGTCGTCGGCCACGCCGCTGCGGGTGCGGCGCGAGAAGGCGCCGAGCTGCAGGTTTTCTTCGGTGCTCAGGCCCATGAAGGTGCCGCGCCCGTCGGGCACGTGGCCCACGCCGAGCTGGGCGATCTGTTCGGTCGAGCGGCCGTCGATGCGCTCGCCCGCCAGCGTCACCGAGCCGCTGGCCTGCACCATGAAGCGGCAGAGCGCGCGCAGCGTGGTGGTCTTGCCGGCGCCGTTGGCGCCCAGCAGCGCGGTGACCTGGCCCTCGGCCACGTCCAGGTCCAGCCCCTGCAGCACCTGGGTGGCGCCGTAGCGGGCCCGCAGGCCGCGCACTTCCAGCAGGTTGGTCGTCATGCGGTGGCTCCCTCTTCTTCGTCGGCGCCCAGGTAGGCGCGGATCACCTCGGGGTGGGCGCGCACCTCGGCCGGCGTGCCCTGCGCGATCTTCTTGCCGAAGTTCAGCGCCACCACGCGGTCGGAAATCTTCATCACCAGGCCCATGTGGTGCTCCACCAGCAGCACCGTCACGCCCAGGCGGTCGCGGATGTCGCGGATGAGGTCGCCCAGGCCTTCCAGCTCTTCGTGGTTCAGACCGCAGGCGGGTTCGTCGAGCAGCAGCAGCTGCGGCTCGCTGGCCAGCGCGCGCGCCAGCTCCACCCGCTTCTGCGTGCCAAAGGGCAGGTCGGCCACCACACGTTCGGCCACGTCGCCGAGCTGCAGGAAATCAATCAGCGATTCGGCACGCGCCTGCGCCTCGGCCTCGATGCGCGCCGCACCCGGCAGGCGAAAGGCGTTGCGCAGCATGCCCGCGTGGTGCTTGCTGTGGCAGCCCACGCGCACGTTGTCCCTCACGGTCATGGATCGGAACAGCGCGAGGTTCTGAAAGGTGCGGCCGATGCCGATGCCGGCCATGCGGTGGCGCGGCAGGCGCGAGATGGTCTGCCCTTCAAACACGATGCTGCCGGCGTTGCACTCGTACAGGCGCGAGAGGCAGTTGAACAGCGTGCTCTTGCCAGCGCCGTTGGGCCCGATCAGCGCGCAGATCTCCCCGCGGCGGATGTCGAACGACACCCCGTCCAGCGCCACGATGCCGCCGAAGCGCACGGTGACCCCCTGCACCTGCAGCAGGGGGGTATTTGTTGTCTTGTCTCCGGAATCTCTTTTGTGGGGGGTCATGGCAAGGCGGGCGTTACAAGCGTTCTATGACGGTGACGTTGGCCATGCCACCGCCCTCGCACATGGTCTGCAATCCGTAGCGCTTGCCGCGCGCGCCCAGCGCGTGGATCAGCGTGGTCATGAGCTTGGTGCCCGAGCCGCCCAGCGGGTGGCCCAGGGCTATCGCGCCGCCATTCACGTTCAGGCGGTCGGCGTCCGCGCCCAGCGCCTTGAGCCAGGCCAGCGGCACCGAGGCAAAGGCCTCGTTGACTTCGTAGAGGTCGATGTCGGCGATGTTCATGCCGGCTTTCTTCAGCGCGCGCTCGGTCGCGGGGATGGGCGCCTCCAGCATGATCACCGGGTCGTGGCCGATCACCGTCATGTGGTGGATGCGCGCCAGCGGCTTCACACCCAGCGCCTTCAGGCCTCGCTCGTTGACCACCATCACGCCGGTGGCGCCGTCGCAGATCTGGCTGGCGTTGGCCGCGCTGATCACGCCGCCCTCCTGCAGCAGCTTCACGCCCTGGATGGACTCCAGCGTGGCCTCGTAACGGATGCCTTCGTCCTTCGTGTGCATGTCGGCCGTGTCCACGCCGTTCGCATCGCGCACCGGCAGCGGCAGGATCTCGGCGTCGAACGCGCCGGCCTGGGTGGCGGCGATGGCGCGCTGGTGGCTCAACAGGGCGAAGCGGTCCAGGTCTTCGCGCACAAAGCCGTACTTGCTGGCCATCATCTCGGCGCCCACGAACTGGCTGAACACCACGTCGTTGTAGCGGCGGTTGATGGACGGGCTCTGGTAGAAGCCCATGCCGGCCTTCTGCGCCAGCGAAGAGGGACTGAACATGGGCACGCGCGTCATCGACTCCACGCCCGCGGCGATCACCACGTCCATGGCGCCCGACATGACGGCCTGCGCCGCGAAGTGCACCGCCTGCTGCGAGGAGCCGCACTGGCGGTCCAGCGAAGTGCCGGGCACGGAGTCGGGCAGCTTCGAGGCCATCACCGCGTTGCGCGCCACGTTGGTCGACTGCTCGCCCACCTGGCTCACGCAGCCCATGATCACGTCTTCCACCAGGGCCGGGTCGGCGCCGGTGCGGTCCACCAGGGCGTTGAGCACCTGGGCGGCCATCTCCACGGGGTGCCAGCCGGCGAGGCGGCCGCCACGGCGCCCCCCTGCGGTGCGGACGGCGGCGACGATATAGGCTTCAGACATGGGGCTGCATCTCGTTGGTTGATGGGGTTGCGGGCATTCTGGGCGGCCCCCCCGGCAGGGGCGTCGTCGGAACGGACGATTTTTGAAACGCCCCGCCCGGCGCACACTGCGCGCACCTGTTTCAAGAGGACGCCCCTTCCATGACCGATACCACCCACCTGCTCGTCAGCCACCCACTGCCCGGCTGCGCCCTGCTCACACTCAACCGCCCGCAAGCGCTCAACGCGCTCTCGGCCGCGCTGCGCGGCGCGCTGGTGCAGGCGCTGCACACACTGGACGCCGACGACAGCGTGCGCGTGGTGGTGCTCACCGGCGCTGGCAAGGCCTTCTGTGCCGGGCTGGATTTGCGCGAGCTCGGCAACGAAGGCGTGCCCACGCTGGGCGACGCCAACGACCCGGTGCGCGCGCTGGCCGCCTTCGGCAAACCGGTGATCGCCGCCGTCAATGGTGCGGCCGTGACGGGTGGCTTCGAACTCGCCCTGGCCTGCGACGTGCTGCTGGCCTCCACCGGCGCGCGTTTCGCCGACACCCACGCGCGCATCGGCGTCATCCCGGGCTGGGGCCTGTCGCAGAAACTGAGCCGGCTGATCGGCCTGCCGCGCGCCAAGGAAATGGCCTTCAGCGGCAACTTCATCGACGCCGAGACCGCCGAACGCTGGGGCCTGGTGAACCGCGTGCTCAGCCCCGACGCCCTGCTGCCCGCCGCGCTGGCCCTGGCCGCCGACGTGGCCAGCGCCGAGCCCGGCATGCTGCACGCCTACAAGCGGCTGATCGACGAGGGCTTTGAACTGCCCATGGGCGAGGCCATGGTGCTCGAATCAAAAAGGTCCAGCGAATGGGCGGCCGCGCAGACGCCCGAGGCCCTGGCGAGGCGGCGCGAAGCGGTGCAGCAGCGCGGACGGGCACAGGCAGGCTGAAGGAGCCGCCTGCGCATGGACAGGCATGGCCTGCCTGGGCCATGATGTGGCCACAACCAGGCCCAGGAGCCCCGCATGGAAAGCAGCACCGGCAAGCGATTCGACGTGGCCATCGTGGGCGGCGGCCTGGCCGGCGTGGTGGCCCTGGCCTATGCGCGCCGGGCCGGGCTGGGCGCCGTGGTGCTGGAGCGCCAGGGCCGCGTGGGCGGGCTGTGGCGCGACCTCCCGGCCTGGCAGGACATCCAGATCAGCACCGCCGACTGGCAGCTCGGCGAGCTGCCGCTGCAGGGCGCGACGCAGCCGCACATCCTGGCCAACATCGAAGCCTGGGTCGAGCACTTCAACCTGGCCGACGGCATCCGGCTGAACACGCCGGTGCAGTCGGCGCGCGAAGACGCCGCAGGCTGGGAGCTGGCCACGCCACAGGGCCTGGTGCACGCGCGGCACCTGGTGGCGGCCACAGGCGCACACAACACACCGGTGATTCCTGCGTGCCCGCGCACCGGCAGCACGGTGCAGGAGTTCCACTCGAGCACCCTGCGCGACCCCAACCTGCTGAACGGCCGCGACGTGCTGGTGGTGGGTGGCGGTGCCTCGGCCTTTGACCTGCTGGACCTGTGTTTTCAGCAGGGCGCGCGGCGCGTCGTCTGGGCCTTTCGCGGCACCCGCTGGTTTGTGCCCACGCGCAAGCCCAAGCAGGTTGCCGGCAGCGTGCGCGGCTTTGCCCGCCTGCAGGCCAGCGGCATGACGGCCGAGCAGCAAAGCGCCGCCATCGGCGCCGACATGCGCGAGCGCTACGAGAAGTTCGGCATCACCGACATCATGCCCACGCAGCCCTTCGACGTGCTGCGCGACCAGCTCATTCCCGGGCGCCCCGGCATGCTCGAACACTACGCAGAGATCGAACGCCACCACGCCAGCGTGGACAGCATCACCAGCGACACGGTGGCGCTCTCAAACGGGCAGCGCGTGCAAACCGAGCTGCTGCTCTGGGGCACCGGCTACGGCATCGACCTGTCGTACTTCGCCTCCGACAAGATCGCCTCCATCCGCACGCTGGACGAATTGGCCGCGCGCTGCGGCTGCATCTTCCGCAGCCTGGACGCCGCCAACCTGTATTTCCCCGGCGTCGGCCTGGACGGCATCGGCTCGTCCCCGTGGGCCTACTCGCTGCTGTGCCGCACCATCATGTCGCACATCCAGGGCACGGCGCGGCTGGACGAGGTGGCCATGGGCCACAAGCTCAACCACTTCGACATCGTCAACCACCTGGCCCCGCGCGACCCGGCGAGCTACCCGCCGGACAGCTGGCGGGCGCAGTACCGGGACATGGCGATGAATACGCCGGATGAGCGGCCTTATCCGATTCCTTGAGGTGGGGCCAATCGCTCAGCGCGCGTTGCGAAATCCGCGCGATGCCGCCCAGTCTTGTCACACGAAGACGTACAGCACCACCGCCTTCACGACAACTCATCAACGCTATCTCTGGGGAGCAGTCGGTCATGCGTAATACTCCATTTTTGACTTGATTCTCGCCGCGAAACCCGCTGCCTCATTGCCTGCTCCGTACTCCAACTGAAAGACCTCAATGTTCAAAACGTTAGTGCTCCACGGATGGCGTCAATTTAGGCGCGTGGAAATAGATTTCCATCCCAGGCTTACGATCCTTACAGGCGCAAACGGAGCCGGCAAGACCACTCTGCTCAGCTTGGCTAGCAGACACTTTGGTTGGGCTAGTTCATTCATTAGCACGCCGACCATGCGCAACAGCAGCGCCGGAATGATGTATTCCGCAGACTTTTGGGACTGGGAAGAGGATGTAGAACCCGAGGTACAAGTCAGCAGACGGAGCGAGCCAGTGGGGCCCCAGATGCCAGTTGGTTCGATCGTGTATGCGAACGACGTTCACGCCGCGTTGACTGTTCCAACGAACAACCCTGGATCAGCCTACGACGTCAACGTCAACGGGCAGCAGAGTGTTGAAGGTCTTCACATACCTTCACACCGAGCCACATACAGCTATCAACAGGTTCAGACTATTCCTACGGTGCCTCGCCGTCGAGCTGACGTTTTCAACAACTATTCCGGCCTCATTCGAACCCGCTTCAGCGGCGGGCACACACAATGGTCTCCGCAGTACTACATGAAGGAGACTTTGATATCACTTGCAACATTTGGGTATGGGAATGCAGCTGTTGAAGCTGATCCTGAGTCAGCAAAGATTTTTGAGGATTTTCAAGAGGTACTGCGACGCATGCTCCCGCCGAAGCTAGGCTTTCAGCGGTTGATGGTGCGAATTCCCGAGGTAGTGCTAGTGACCAACACTGGCAACTTCTCGATAGACGCAGTGTCCGGTGGAGCCGCCGCTGTCATAGATCTCGCTTGGCAAGTTTTCATGTACCAACCTGCCGGCAACGCTTTTGTTGTCACATTGGACGAACCGGAAAATCATCTTCATCCGGAGCTTCAGAGGCGCGTTCTTGCTGATCTTCTAGCGGCCTTCCCTCAGGTTCAGTTTGTAGTTGCAACCCACAGTCCATTTATCGTTGGATCTGTCCCTGAATCTCATGTCTATGTGCTGGACTATGACGACACGAACAAGGTGAACAGCTCGCTGCTAGACACTGTGAACAAAGCAGGATCAGCGAACGAAATATTGAGAGATGTTCTGGGATTGGACTTTACGATGCCCGTCTGGGTGGAGACCAAGTTGGAGGGCTTGGTCGCGCGTTACTCTGAAAGAGATTTCACGAGCGAGATCGTTACTGAGCTCCGGAGAGAAATGGATGAACTTGGCTTGGCAAAGCATGCGCCACAGACAATTGCAAAGCTGGCTGAAAGGAAGGCTGTTCAGTGATACGGCTTCAGAAGCAAAACATCCCAGAGGAGCTCGCCTCCCAAATCTCGCAGAGAACTACACGTTTTCTCCAACTAAATGCTGCGGCTGCGGAGGTTCCAGCGGCATTGGCAAACGCATACAAGACTCCCGAAGTGAAAGCCCTACTTCGAGCTGAGACATCTGACAAATGTGCGTACTGCGAAAGTAAGGTCCCTCATGTCGACTACGGCGACGTAGAGCACATCCTTCCTAAATCAGTAAAACCTGAGCTGCGATACGACTACTCGAATCTCACCTATGCATGCGGGATCTGCAACAACAAAAAGGGGGAGTACTACGATGCCGCAATGCCACTCTTGGACCCTTACCGAGATCAACCCGACGAGCATCTCATTGCCATGGGCCCGATGGTTTTTCGCAGCCCGGCAAGTGACCGAGGTCTACTTACCCAGAAACGTCTAGATCTGAACAGGCCTTCTTTGGTCGAGCAGCGTGCGGAGCGACTGGAGGCCATCGCGACATTGATGGATCAAATCGCTCGCACTACGAACGATGCCATCAAGCAAGTTCTAGTCGAGCAGGTCGAACGAGAATGTGAGTCGGACAAAGAGTATGCATTCGTAGTTCGAAGCTATGTGCAAGCTACCAAGACACTACTAGAGCAAGCGAATCAAGGCGGAGCCAACTGAGATAACCGTCACGCGTTGGACGAGACACTGAATGCATCAAGTGACCGTACACGGCAGAGCGGCTAAGCTCTGCTTCAGATTGAAATGGCCTGCAATCGATCTCACCTCGGCGCCATCCGTATCGCCCCATCCAGCCGCACGCTTTCCCCGTTGAAGTAGCCATTGGTCACCATGGTCTCGACGATGTGGGCGTATTCGTCGGGCTCGCCCAGGCGCTTGGGGAAGGGCACCGATGCCGCGAGCGCGGCCTTCACGTTGTCGGGAGCGCCTTGCAGCAATGGCGTGTTGAAGATGCCGGGCAGGATGGTGTTGACGCGGATGCCTTCGCCCATGAGGTCGCGGGCGATGGGCAGCGTCATGCCGACGATGGCGGCTTTGCTCGCGGCGTAGCTGGCCTGGCCCATCTGGCCGTCTTGTGCGGCCACCGACGCGGTGTTGACGATGGCGCCGCGCTCACCGTCCTGCAGCGGCTCCAGCGTGAGCATGCCGGCGGCGGACTTGGCGATGCAGCGGAAGGTGCCCACCAGGTTGATCTGGATGATGCGGTCGAAGTTGGCGGTGGGAAAGTGTTTGATCTCGCCGGTGGCCTTGTCGCGGCTGGCGGTCTTCACCGCGTTGCCGGTGCCGGCGCAGTTCACCAGGATGCGTTCCTGCCCGTGTGCGGCGCGGGCCTTGGCAAAGCCGGCGTCCACCTGCTCTTCGTTCGTCACGTCCACCGAGCAGAAGACGCCGCCGATTTCTTTGGCCAGGGCCTCGCCTTGTGTGGCGTTGAGGTCGAACAGCGCGACCTTCACGCCGTGGGCAGCGAGGCGGCGCGCGGTGGCCGCGCCCAGGCCGGAGGCACCACCGGTGATGACGGCGGCGACGCTTGAATTGAGTTGCATGGCAAAGACTCCAGAGATTTGGAAAAGGTAAGAGAGGGGTTCAGGCGGCGTGATACCGCTCACCGCCCGCGGCCATGGCGCGCATGCGGGCCGTGGGCTGCAGGGCCGCACCCAGCGTGGGGGCGAGGCGGTCGCAGCGGGCCACCACCTCGGCCAGGCCGAGCCAGTCGGCGTACTTGAGCGGGCCGCCCGCGTAGGCCGGGAAGCCCAGGCCGAGCTGCAGCGCGGTGTCGAGCTCGGCGGGCGTGCCGACCACGCCCTCTTCCAGCGCGTGCGCAGCCTCCACGATCATGGGCAGCATCATGCGGTCCACGATCTCGGCATCGGTAAAGCTGCGCAGGCCGTTCGGTTGCAGGCGCGCCAGCAGCGCGGGCGTGTCGGGCGCGGGCGAGCGGCGCGGCTTGCCTTGCGCGTCGGTCTCGTAGCGGTAGAAGCCGATGCCGTTCTTCTGGCCGTAGCGGCCCTCGCTGGCCATGAGGCGCAGCGCATCAAATTCGATGCGCGGCATGCGCTCGGGGTAGCCGGCCGAGATCACGTCGCTCACGTGACTGCCGGTGTCCATGCCGACCACGTCTTCCAGATACGCCGGGCCCATGGGCCAGCCAAACGCTTCCATGGCGCGGTCCACCTGCACGAAGTCGGCGCCGTCGGCCACCAGCAGCAGGAAGCCGCGCATGTAGGCGGTGAGCACGCGGTTCACCAGAAAGCCCGGGCAGTCGCGCACGACGATGGGCGTCTTGCCCATGGCCACGGCGTAACCCACGGCGGTGGACACCGCCGCCTCGCTGGTGCGGCTGCCGCGGATCACCTCCACCAGCGGCATCATGTGCACCGGGTTGAAGAAGTGCATGCCCACGAAGTTCTCGGGGCGCTTGAGCGGTTGTGCAATGTCGTCAATGCGCAGGCTCGATGTGTTGGACGCGATCACCGTGGTGGGTGCCACACGGCTTTCCAGGTCGGCCAGCACCTGCTGCTTGATGGCGATGTTCTCCACGATGGCTTCGATCACGCAGTCCACCGCGTCAAAACCCGTGTGGTCCGTCTGCGGCGTGATGGACGCGAGCACGCCGTTGGCGCGGTCCTGCTTGAGCTTGCCGTTCTTCACCTGCCGCGCGAGCTGTTTGGCGGCCTCGCCCATGCCCAGCGCCAGCGCGGGCTCGGCAATGTCTTTCATGCGCACCGGCACACCGCGCAACGCGCTGGTGTAAGCGATGCCGCCGCCCATGATGCCCGCGCCCAGCACGGCCGCATGGCGCACCGGCGTGCCGGTGGTGGCGTGGCGCTTGAACACTTTCTTGATCGCCTGGTCGTTCAGAAACGCCTGCACCAGCGCGCCCGCAGCCTGCGTGCGCGCCACCTGGCCAAACACTTTGGCTTCGAGCGCGAGGGCACCCGCGCGGTCGTGGCCTGCTGCCTCGGCCATCATCTGTATCGCACTGTGCGCGGCGGGCTGCTGGCGCGCATTGAGCGGCGCCATCTTGGCCAGCGCGGCTTCAAACACCGGCGCGCGCTCGGCCGCCGGCATGGCCACCGCCTCGCGCTTGCGCTGCTGCAACGCAGTCCAGTCCACCTCGCCGGCCAAGGCGCGGCGCAGCAAGGCCAGCGCGGCGCCGCGCAGGGCCGCGGGCGCCACCACCTCGTTCACCACACCCACGGCCAGCGCCGTGTCGGCCGCTTGCGGCTGGCCGCTGCCCACCCATTCACACGCCACGGCCGGGCCGGCCAGACGCGAGAGCCGCACCGTGCCGCCGAAGCCGGGGAACAGGCCGAGCCTGACCTCGGGCACGCCCACCTTGGCGCAGTCGGCCATCACGCGCAGGCTGCCGGCCATGGTGAGCTCCAGCCCGCCGCCGAGCGCGAAGCCGTTGATGGCGACCACGCTGGGCACAGGCAGGTCTTCAAAGGCGTTGAGGATGGCGTTGCTCTGCAACACGTCAGCGCTGATGGCCTCGGCCGTCAACTGAAACTTCTTCCCGAACTCGGTGATGTCGGCACCGACGATGAACACGTCTTTCGCGCTGGTGACGAGCACGCCCTTGAGCCCGGGCTGCGCGGCCAGCAGCTGCGTGGCCTGGCCGAACTCGGCGATGGTGCGCGCATCGAGCTTGTTGATCGCATCACCCTGGCGGTCGAAACACAGCTCGAACACACCGGGCTCGTCGAGCACACGCACCCACACACTGTGACCTTGAAACACTGGCTGCCTCCCATGCACCGGCACCGCGCCGGGCGTGCACGCAGTCTAGGCAGCGCCCCTGGCGGGCACATCGTCCGAAGCGACGAAAACCAGGCCCTCAGTCGTGGACCCGGATCAAGCCCTCTTGCGCCACCGAAGCCACCAGCACACCGTCGCGCGTGAACACGCTGCCACGGCAGAAGCCGCGCGCACCGGCGGCCGAGGGCGAGTCGGTCTCATACAGCAGCCAGTCGTCGAACCTGAAATCGCGGTGGAACCACATGGCGTGGTCCAGGCTCACGCCCTGCACCTTCGGTTGCATGAAGTTCAGGCCGTGCGGGCGCATGGCCACGCCGAGCAGGCTGAAATCGGACGCGTAGGCCAGCAGCGCCTGGTGGATCAGCGGGTCGTCGGGCAGCTCGCCGGGCGCGCGCAGCCAGGTCTGCGCATGCGGCGGCGTGATGGCGGGGTGCAGCAGGTGCTGCGGGTCCACCGGGCGGATATCGACCGCGCGCGCCTGGTCCACCACCGCCAGCGCCACCGGTGGCAGCAGGTGGCGCAGCTCGCGCCGGCCTTCGCTTTCGTCGCGCAGGCCTTCGGGCGGCGGTGCCTCAGGCATGGCGCGCTGGTGCTCCACGCCGCTTTCGCGCCCGTGGAACGAGGCCGAGAGGTGGAAGATCGGCTTGCCGTGCTGCAGCGCCACCACGCGGCGCATGGTGAAGCTCGCGCCGTCGCGCACGCGGTCCACCTCGTAGTCGATCGGCACGGCCTTGTCGCCCGCGCGCAGAAAGTAGCCGTGCAGCGAATGCGCACCGTGGGCCTCCACCGTGCGCGCGGCCGCCATCAGCGCCTGGCCCAGCACCTGGCCGCCAAACACCGAGGGGCTGCCGATGTCCACATGGCCGCCGCGAAAGCGGTTGTCGTCCAGCCGCTCCAGGCTGAGCTGGGCGACGAGTTCGGCCAGGGCGGCGCGGCGTTCGGTGGGGGCTGCGGAGGTATCGGGTTTCATGCGGAGAGAGCGGGGTGCTGTTGACAAGCGGGGGACAGCCGCGGCGGTTGTCCGGCAAAGTGTACGGAGCAGAATGGGTCACCGAATCGTCTGAATGGACGGGTTGCACGCCGTCCATTGCTGGCACAGTCCGGCGAACGCCGGATGCGGCTGCCCCGACCGACCGCCTGCTCACCGCCACCCATGCCCTCATCCGAACCTTCCCAACGCCCCCACAGCCCACCCGCCTCGCCCGGCACGCGCCCGCGCAGCGGTGTGGCGCTGGAGACCAAGTTCCATGCCCCCGCACCCGTGGCCTCGCTGGTGGTGCGCGAGGGCCTGGCTGACGCGATCTGCAACGGCGTGGGCCAGCTGGTGCTGGTGCGCGCACCGGCCGGCTTCGGCAAGACCACGGCCATGGTGCAGGCGCGCGAGCGGCTGGAGCGCGAGGGCGTGGCCACCGTGTGGCTCACGCTGGACCGCGCCGACAACGACGCCTCGCGCTTTCTGAGCGCGCTCGACGAGGCCGTGGCGCGCCTGGGCCTGCTCGACCCGCAGGACACCGGAGGGCGCGACGCGGTGCAGGCGCTGGCGCAGGCCGAGGCACCGTTCGCCCTCTTCCTCGACGAGTTCGAGACCGTGCACGAGGCCGCCGTGCTGGGTCTGGTGCGCGAAATTGCCGAACACCTGCCACGCAGGGGACGCCTCATCATCGGCTCGCGCAGCCTGCCGCCACTGGGCCTGGCGCGCCTGCGCGTGCGTGGCCAGCTGACCGAGATCGACGCCGAGCGCCTGCGCTTCACGCTGGCCGACGCGGCCACCTACTTCAACCAGCGCCGCGCTCACGTGCTCAGCGCCGACCAGCTGTTTCGCCTGCACCAGAAAGCCGAAGGCTGGATCGCCGCGCTGTGGCTGGCCTCGATGGCGCTGGACCGCAGCGGCGATGCAGCCGATTTCGTGGAACGCTTCTCGGGCTCGGACCGCGCCGTGGCCGACTACCTGGCCGAAGAAGTGCTCGCGCGCCAGCCGCCGCCGATCCGCCAGTTCCTGCTGCGCACCAGCCTGCTGCGCCAGCTCGACGCCTCGGTGTGCGCCGCGCTCAACCCCTGGACCGACTGCGCGAGCCTGCTCGAACAGCTCGACGCCGACCACCTGTTTCTCACGCCGGTGGCGGGCGAGCAGCGCACCTGGCGCTACCACAGCCTGTTTGCCGATTACCTGCGCGCCCAGCTCGAACGCGAGCGGCCCGACGAGGTGGCGCGCCTGCACCTGGCGGCCTCGGGCTGGTACGAGTCGCAAGACCGGCCGGTGCCGGCGATCGACCACGCCATCGAGGGCGGCGACTTCCCGCACGCCATGGAGCTGCTGGACGCGAATGCCGAAGACTTCCTGGAGCAGGGCCGCATGCGCCTGCTCTCGCGCTGGTTCACCACCCTGCCCCCGGCCCAGCTGCGCCTGCACCCGGGGCTGCAGATGATCGCGGTGTGGGCGGCCTGCTTCACGCGCGGCCCCTGGGAGGCGATGGACCTGCTCGAACGCAGCGGCGCCGACGCCAGCGACGACCCGCACCTGCGCGCCCACGCCGCCGGCCTGCGCCCCATGCTGCTGGCCATGCAGGACCGCAACGAGGAAGCGCTGGCCATCGGCCGCGAATCGCTGCGCCGCCTGCCCACCGGCAACCACTTCGCCGACAGCACGCTGCTCAACGCGATGGCGCACATCACCGCCGTGGCGGGCCAGCCGCGCGAGGCGCAGCAGCTGCTGGACGCGGCGCGGCGTGAACAGGGCGGCAGCACCTTCAACCGCATGTACAACGAGTCCACCGAGGGCCTGCTCGATCTGCAGCAGGGCCGGCTGCGCCAGGCCACGGCGCGCTTTCGCCTGGCGGTGGACGCCACGCACGCGGTGAACTACCACCACACCCACGGCAACGCCTGGGCCGGCGTGTTCTACACCAGCGTGGTCTACGAGGCCAACCAGATCGCGCAGGCCGACCACCTGCTCAACGTGTACCTGCCGCTGGCGCGCGACGTGGGCCTGCCCGACCACATGATCCTGAGCCACGCCATGCGCTCGCGCATTGCCTTCATCAACGGCGACGTGGACGCCGCCTCGCTCGCGCTGACCGAGCTGGAGTACCTGGGCAACCAGCGCAAGCTGCCGCGCGTGGTGGCTGCGGCCAAGCTGGAACGCGCGCGCCTGCTGCTGCTGCAGGGCCACGGCGCGGCGGCGCACGACGAGCTGATGCGCGCCGACGATCCCACGCTGTGGGACCGGGAGCAGCACCAGCGCCTGCTGGCGCACGACATCGAATACATGGCGCTGGCGCGCCTGCGCTGGGACATCGTCTGTGGCGACGCGGGCACCAGCCTGCCGCTGCTGGACGCACAGATCAAGCAGGCCACCGCTGCCGCGCGCCACCGCCGCGCGCTGGTGCTGGGCCTGCTGCGCGCGCTGGCACTGCAACGCACGGGCGACACACCGTCGGCCGTGACGCAGATGGGCAGCACCCTGCAGTTCGCCTGCCAGGAGGGCTACATGCGCCTGGTGCTCGACGAGGGCCCGGCCATCGGCATGCTGGTGCAGCGCTACCAGACCCTGCACGACAGTGGACAGGCGCGCGACCCGCTGATGGGCGACTACCTGCAGCGCCTGCTGCAGGCCTTCGGCCCCCTGCCCTCGGACGCCGAAGCGGTGGGCGAGCTGCCCGGCGGCGCGCTGGAGCCGCTCACCCGCAAGGAGATCCGGGTGCTGCAGCTGCTGGTGGAGGGCTATTCCAACAGCGCGATGGCCGAGAAGCTCTACGTGTCGGACAGCACGGTGCGCACGCACCTGCGCAACATCAACATGAAACTCGGCGCCCACAGCCGCACGCAGGCGGTGGCGATCGCGCGCCGCCTTGGCCTGGTGGCCTGACAGGAAACACCCCCTCCCGTGCGCGCCACTCGCGACGCATGAAGCAGCGCCATCCAGGGGCACCGAGGAACCGGCTTTGCCGGGCCTCTGGTGCCGTCCCCCCTCCAAGCGCCGAAGGCGCGCAAGGGAGGGGGGAAGCCGCGCAGCGGCGCAGGGGGGTGTTCAAGAACCGCGCTGCTGCTTGTCGGCGGCGTTGCGGCGCTGGATGCTGGTGCGCGCGGCTTGCCAGTCGGCGTCCGTCATGCTGGCCAGGCTGGCGAAGTTGCCGCCCGTGGCCTGGTACTGGCCGCCGTCGATGGCGATGGTCTGGCCGGTGAGGTACTCGGAGCCCGGCCCCATGAGGAAGACCGCGAGGTTGGCGAGCTCGGGCATCTGGCCGTTGCGTCCCATCGGGTTGCCCTCCACCTTGTGTTCACCGCCCTGGGGGTTCAGGCGCGCGCTCATGCCTTCGGTGGGGAACAGCCCGGGCGCGATGGCGTTGAAGCGGATGCCGCGACCGCCCCACTCCACCGCGAGCGACTGTGTCATGGCGTGCAGGCCGGCCTTGGACATGGCCGAGGGCACGGTGTAGGGCGAACCGTTCCAGACCCAGGTGGTGAGGATGGACACCACCGAGGCCTTGCGGCCCTCGGCCAGCCAGCGCTTGCCGCATTCGAGCGTGGTGTAGAAGCTGCCGCGAAACACGATGTTGGCAATCGCGTCGAAGGCGCGCGCCGAGAGGTCTTCGGTGCGGCTCACGAAGTTGCCCGCTGCGTTGTTGATCAGGCCGGTGAGCGCGCCGCCGTCGGCCCAGATGGCGTCGAGCATGGCCATGATCGCCGCGTCGTCGCGGATGTCGCACACCAGCGGCACCACGCGCCCACCGTGCTGGGCGTGCGCGGCCATCAGTTCTTCGGCGGTCTGCTCCACCACGGGGCCGCGCCGCCCGCAGATGTAGACCGTGGCACCCAGCATGAGCAGGGCTTCGCTCATCACACGGCCCAGGCCGGTGCCGCCACCGGTGACGAGGATGCGGTCGCCTCTGAGCAGGCCGGGTTTGTAGATCAGGTCGTCGAGCGTCATGGCTTGTCTCCGTTGTGTTGGTCGTTCAGGTGTTGCGGTACACGGGTGCGCGTTTTTCGAGGAAGGCGGCCATGCCCTCGCGGAAGTCGCCACTCTGGGTGCACAGCACCTGCTGGCGGTCTTCCATGGCGATCACGGCTTCCAGGCTGCCGGCGTCGATGGCGTGGCCCAGGCCTTCCTTGGTCAGGCGCAGGCCCAGTGGTGTGTTGCGCAGCATGTCCTCGGCCAGCGACTGCGCTTCGCGCTGCAGTTCATCCAGCGGCGCAACCTGGCTGAACAGGCCCAGACCGAGCGCGCGCTGCGCGTTCATGAAGCGGCCGGTGAGCAGGTATTCGGCCGCCACCGAGCTGCCCACCATGCGCGGCAGGAAGTAGCTCACACCCATGTCGCAGCCGGTGAGGCCGATGCGGATGAATGAGGCGTTCATGCGCGCGTCGGGCGTGGCCAGGCGCACGTCGCAGGCCAGGGCGAGCGCGAAGCCGCCGCCGCTGGCCGCGCCCTGGATGACGCCGATGACGGGCTGCGGGCAGCGCCGCATGGCGATCATGATGTCGCGGATGCTGTGCTGAACGGCCATCATGGCCTCGGTGCCGAGCGCGTCGCCGGGCTCCTGCTCCTTGAGGTCGAGCCCGGCGCAGAACTGCGCGCCCGCCGCCTGCAGGATCACCACGCGCACCGCCAGCCGGCGCTGCAGGCCCTGGAAATACTCGCGCAGTGCGGTGGCCAGCGCGGGGTTGAGCGCGTTGAGCCGGTGTGGGCGGTTGAGCGTGACGCGCGCGATGCCGCCCGCTTCCTCGACCTGCAGGATGTTGTCGTCGGTCATGTGGTCTCCGTGGGCAGAAATCAGAGCGCGCGCGAGATCACTTCTTTCATGATCTCGCTGGTGCCGCCGTAGATGCGCTGGATGCGCGCGTCGGTGTACATGCGGGCAATCAGATATTCGTTCATGTAGCCGTAACCGCCAAACAGCTGCACACAAGCGTCCACCACACGGCCCTGCGCCTCGGAGCCCCAGAGCTTGGCCATGGACGCGGTGGCGGTGTCGAGCCGGCCGGCCACCAGGTCTTCCACGCAGCGGTCCACGAAGGCGCGGCCCACGGTGATCTCGGTGGCGATCTCGGCCAGCTTGAAGCGGGTGTTCTGGAAGTCGGCCACGGTCTGGCCGAAGGCCTTGCGCTCGCGCACGTAGTCCAGGGTGGCCTGGTAGGCGCCCTCCATGGCGGCCAACGCGGTCACGCCGATGATCAGGCGCTCGTAGGGCAGGTCGGCCATGAGCTGGAAGAAGCCCTGCCCTTCGCGCCCACCGAGCAGCTGCCCGGGGCCCACGAACACGTCGTCGAAGAACAGCTCGGAGGTGTCCTGCGCCTTCAGGCCCATCTTGTCGAGCACGCGGCCCACGCGGTAGCCGGGGCAGTCGGCGGTTTCGACAATGAAGATGGAAGTGCCGCGCGCACCCTGCGTGGGGTCGGTCTTCACCACCACCAGCACCAGGCCGGCGAGGAAGCCGTTGGAGATGAAGGTCTTGGAGCCGTTGATGACATAGCCATCGCCCCGGCGCTCGGCGCGTGCGCGGATGCCTTGCAGGTCGGAGCCGGTGCCGGGTTCGGTCATGGCGATCGCACCCACGCACTCACCGCTCACCAGACGCGGCAGGTAGCGCCGCCTCTGCTCGTCGGTCCCGTGGTTGAGCAGGTAGTGCGCCACGATGGTGTGCACCGAGGCGTTCATGCCGGTGAGGCTGCGGCGCGCCATCTCTTCGTAGAACACGGCTTCGTGGCGGAAGTCGCCGCCGGCGCCACCCCATTGTTCGGGGATGTCGGTGCACAGCAGGCCGGTCTGGCCGGCCTTGCGCCAGAGCTCGTGGCCCACGTGGCCCTGGCGGCGCGCGGCCTCGTCGGCGGGTTGCATTTCTTCCTCGATGAAGCGCACCACGGTGTCGCGGTACTGGTCGAGGTCGGGGTCGCTCCAGGAGCGGCGGAATTGCAGGGTCATGGCGTTCCTGTTCGGTGGATCTGGGGTTCAGGCCGTGGCCAGCGCGGGTTGACGCCAGCGCTGCAGGACAGCGTCTGCAGTGGCGGTGGCGCTGCTCGCGGGGGCGCCCGGTGGCGTGCGTGTGAAGCGTGGCGCGGGTGCGGGCTGCAACACGCCGTCGAGTTCGCAGAAGGTCTGGCGTGCCTGGTTGTGTGGGTGCAGCGGCGCTTCGTCCCAGTCGAGCACCGGGGCGAAGCAGGCGTCGCAGCCTTCGAGCAGCAGACACCACTCGTCGCGCGTGCGGGTGCGGAACACCTCGGCCAGGCGCAGCTTGAGCAGTGGCCAGGCGTCGCGGTCCATCTGGGCGTCGAAGGCCGGGTCGTCGGCGATGCCGCAGCGCTCGCGCAGCAACGCATAAAACTGCGGCTCGATCGCACCCACGGCCACAAAGCGGCCGTCGGCGCAGGCGTAGGTGTCGTAGAAGAAGGCACCTCCGTCGAGCATGTTTTCGCCGCGCTGGTTGCTCCACTGCCCGGCGGCTTTCATGCCGTACATCATGGCCGACATGAGCGCCGCGCCATCGGTCATGGCGGCGTCCACCACCTGCCCGCGCCCGGAGCGCGTTGCCTCGAACAAGGCGCTGAGCACACCCACGGCCAGCAGCATGGCGCCGCCGCCGAAATCACCCACGTAATTGAGCGGCGGCACGGGTGCCGAGCCCGAGCGGCCGACGGCGTGCAGCGCACCGCTGATGGCGATGTAGTTGATGTCGTGCCCGGCCGCGTGCGAGAGCGGGCCGTGCTGGCCCCAGCCGGTCATGCGGCCGTAAATGAGGCGCGGCTGGCGCGCCAGGCACACGTCGGGCCCCAGGCCCAGGCGCTCCATCACGCCGGGGCGGTAGCCTTCGATCAGCACGTCGGCGTGCTCCACCAGCGCGAGCACCTCCCGCACCGAGGCCGGGTCGCGCAGGTCGAGATGCAGCACGGTGCGGCTGCGGGCGAGCACGTCGTTGGGGTCGAGCGCGGCACCCGGACGCGCCACGCGAATGACCTCGGCACCCAGATCGGCCAGCACCATGGCGCAAAACGGCCCAGGCCCGATGCCGGCCATTTCAACAACCCTGAGTCCTGCAAGTGGTCCCGCCATGTTTGCGCTCCCGAATCGGCACCGAGGGGTGCATCCATCGGGCCATCTTGCCGGCCGGCGGGCGGCTTGGCATCGTCTGAACGGACGAACTCGCGCGGCGTTGGCCTTGTCGCGCAGGCGTGAGCCGATCGGCAGGCCCATCTGGAACAATCCGGCCATGACCACCGATGCCCCCACCCCCGATGGCCGACCGGACGATCCTGCCGCCGCACCCGACACACCCTACGCGCTGCAATACCCCTGCGGCGAGCCGCCCGCACCGGGCGAGGTGCGCGAGGTCGCGCCCGGCGTGCTGTGGCTGCGCATGCCGCTGCCGTTCGCGCTCAACCACATCAACCTCTGGGCCGTGGCCGACGAGGACGAGCAGGGCCCGGGTTGGGCCGTCATCGACACCGGCACCAAAACGCCCGAGGCCCTGGCCGCCTGGCGCCAGCTGATCTCACCCGAAGGCCCGCTGGCCGCCACGCCCCAGGGCGCGCGCATCACGCGCATCTTCTGCACCCACATGCACCCCGACCACGTGGGCATGGCCGGCTGGCTCACGCGCAAGTTCCAGTGTCGGCTGTGGATGACGCGGCTCGAATACCTGACCTGCCGCACCCTGGTGGGCGACACCGGGCGCGAAGCGCCCGAAGAGGCCATCCAGTTCTACCGCCAGATGGGCTGGAACGAAGAAGCGCTGGACATCTACCGCACCCGCTTCGGCGGCTACGGCAAGTACATGCACGCGCTGCCCGACAGCTTTCGCCGCCTCACCGACGGCGAGACGGTGCGCATCGGCGCGCACAGCTGGCGCGTGATCGTCGGGCGCGGACATTCGCCCGAACACGCCTGCCTGCTCAGCGAAGAACTGGGCGTGCTGGTCTCGGGCGACCAGGTGCTGCCACGCATCTCGTCGAACGTGAGCGTCTTTCCCACCGAGCCCGACGCCGACCCGCTGGCTGACTGGATCGGCAGCATCGAACACCTGCGCGCCACGCTGAGTGACGAGCTGCTGGTGCTGCCGGCGCACGGCGAGCCCTTTCGCGGCCTGCACGCGCGGCTGGACCGCCTGGCCCACGGCCACGAGCGCGGCCTGCAGCGCCTGAGACGCAGCCTGGCCGAATCACCCAGGCGCACGGTCGACGTGTTCGGCGCGCTGTTCGCACGCTCGATCGACAGCAATGGCGAGCTGCTCGGCATGGCCACTGGCGAAGGCGTGGCCCACCTCAACCACCTGCTGGTGCGCGGCGAGGCCGTGCGCGAGGTGGGTGCTGACGGCGTGTACCGCTACCGCCTGCACGGCGCCGGATAAGCACGCCTGCAACGCGCCCTCTCGCAGCCAGGGCGAAACCAGCCTGGGTGTTGGCCCTGGACAGCCCGGACGGCAGCCCGTGATTCACACGCGTGACACACGCACTGCGCAAGCTCACGGCCATGCCGAGCCTGTCCCAATCCTTCGAACCCAGCCTTGTTCCATCGTTGCGCGCCCTCGACGTGCGCTGCTTCCGATGGCTCGGCGCCGGCCGGCTCGACCTGCCCTTGCGCTTGCGCCTGGCCACAGGGTTTGCGCGCTGGAGCTGGGTGCCCATGGTGGCCGTGATGGGCGGCACGCTCCTGGGCAGGCATGCCATGGCCACTCCGCTGGTGTCGGCCCTGCTGACGGCCACCGTGGTGCAGTTGCTCGTCAAACGCGCATCCAGGCGGTGGTCGGCGAAGCGCCCTTTTGCCATCGGTCTTTGCCAGAACCACCTGGGCCACTCGGATCGAGGTGGCATGCCCAGCACCCATGCAGCGGTGATGGGTTGTGTGGCGGGCTCGCTCCTGCCCTGGGCTGGCGTGTACCCCGAGCTCGCTTTGATCCCGGTGATCGCCGCACTCACCGGCTGGGCACGCGTTCACGCGGGCGCGCATTTCCCTTCGGACGTGCTCGTGGGCCTGCTGATGGGCATGGCTGTCGGCCGCGCCGTGAGCCACTTTCTGTGAGCGCCTGACGGCGCAAGTGGGGGCGCGGCACGGGCGCCCCGCCACGCCTCACTTGTGGCGACGGCGCTGCGCGGTGGCGCCCAGCAAGAGCAGGCCGGCCAGCAGCATGGCGTAGGTCTCTGGCTCCGGCACGGGCGTTGCCAGCACGAACAGCCGCGAATTCCCCGTACCCGAGTCTTCGGCGACCAGGTACAGATTCCCCAGATCGTCCACTGTCACGCCTTCGATGGCCTGCGAGGTGATGCTCGACAGGTCCAGGCTGCTGAGCACCTGTCCGCTGCGGGTCACCTCCAGCAGCCTGCGCGACTCCAGGCTCAGGACCAGCAGGTTGTCGGCGCCGTCGGTGCCCGCCAGCGCCGTGATCGGCGAGAGCGTCTGCACATCGGACAGGCTGGCCACACCCAGCAGCGTGGGGTCGAACAAGGCGCTCATGGTGGATGCGCCGGTGGCAAAGTCCAATGCACCGCCCAGCAGGGCCTGGGGCAAGGCCTGTTTCACGGACACGAAGCTGCCGTTGCGGGGATCGTAGGAGATGCCTTCAAGGCCGTTGTTGCCCACGCTGCCGCTGCCGATCGAGACCACGGGCGCGTTGGCCAGGTTGACGCTGCCGCCCGCCACGTAGCTGAACCGAAAGGCGTCCTGCAGGCGCTCTTCGGCCACCACCAGAACACCGTTGCCCAGGTAGGTGAGGCCCTCGGAGTCCCGGTTGCTGCTGGTGGTGGGCCAACCCAGGTTGGTACCACCGCTGAACGACATGCTGCTCAGCGTCTGGCCGGTGAGCGAGACCTCGACCACGCCCGTGCCTTCGTCACCCACGAAAAACAGGGTGCCGTTCGTGCCACGGTCGCGCGCGAACGTGATGGCAGAGGCCTCCAGGCCGGAGACCGCGTTGCCGGGGTTGGCGTCCAGCGTGTAGTTGCCCGTGACCTGATACGTCGACAGGTTGATGCTGGTGGCTGCAAACGCATTGAAGCCGAACGCGCACGAAGCGGCCAGCAAGGTTGAAATCAATCGCATGGCTGTTCCTCGTGAAGCTCAAGCCTGGCGGCGGCGAACGGCCGCGCCCATCAGGCCCAGACCGGCCAGCAGCATCGCGTAGGTCTCGGGTTCGGGCACCAGCGAGGGGGAGCCGATCTCCAGGCCCGAAGCGACCACGAAGGCGCCGTTGGTGCCAGCGGTGCTGAGCGTGCCGAGCAACACGTTGTTCAGACCGGCCGAGTTGTCGAAGGTCTGGTAGGGCGACGCGGCATCGGACACGCCAAAATCAACGCGCGCCTGCAGCACGCCGGCGGCGTTGAAGATGTTCACGGCGTCACCACCCGTGCCCAGGCCAATGCCCGAACCGCTGTAGGTGCCCACCACCACACCGGCATACGACGGCGAGCCGAACCAGTTGCTCAGGAAGTTGCTGGCCGTGGCAGCCGAACCATCGACGAAGATCACCGACTGGCCCGCGCCAATGCTGGACACGCCGCTCAGCGCCAGGGCCGAGCCAAACGCGTTGGAGTTGTCGTCCACCTTCCAGCCCGCGATGTCGACAGCGGCGTTGCCGAAGTTGGTCAGTTCGAACCAGTCGGCCGCCACCACGGAGTTGCCGCTGCTCCAGGGTGCGACCTCGGTGATGCGGACCTGGGCCGTGGCGGCGGTGGCCGACAGCACGAGCGCCGAGAACAGGGCGGACAAGGAGATCGAAGAACGCAGCGACATGGGAGCCTTTGCTGAAAGGATTGGAAAAATGCGGAAACCGCCGACATGCACCCACCAAGGCTACGGGGGGCATGTAACGGCGGCTTGACAAGACACCCCCACCGGCATGGTCCGAATGGACCACGCCGGTCGAGGTGTGGGAGAGGCGCAGGCTGCGCCCGGGACGGGCCTGAAACTCAGGCTTTGCGACGGCGGCGCGTGACCCAGCCCACCACGCCCAGGCCACTGAGCAGCAAGGCGAGGGACTCGGGCTCCGGCACGGCCGAGACGGTGATGTTCAGGCTGTCGCCAGCGCTCAGGCCGGCGATGGTCCAGTTCACACCACCCTGGCCGAGCGGGTCGCCGATTTCGACGTCAAGGAATTCCAGCGGCGAGAACGACACGGTGGCATTTGCGCCATTGAATGCGATGTCGCTGCTGCCACCGAACTGCCGCGTCACGGTGCCCAGGTTGCCAAAGGTGCCCGAGCTCAGGCCAAAGGTGTAGGCGCTGATGCCCTCGCCCGTGAAATTGCGCAGCACGGCGTTGAAGGACAGACCACCCAGCAGATCGGCGGCGTCGATCGTGTAGCCCAGCGTGGTCGAGGTGAGCGAGGAAAAATCGATGTCGAAGGAAATCAGGCCGTCGGCGCTGTAGTCGGCCACGGTGGCGGAGGTGCCGCCGACGACACCGGTGTAGGTGGCAGCCTGGGCGGGAGCGAGACCGGCCAGCGCGGCGGCTGCAACCAGGGCGAGGAGATGCTTGTTCATGGTGTTCGTTTTTTTGTGGGGTTGGTTCAAAGGGTGCCCTTGGTCCACGGGCCGGTGATGGCCAGCGTGACGCCGGTGTAGAGGTTGACGAACAGCACGCGACCGTCGGGGCTGAACACGCTGCCCGCCCATTCGGTGTTGCGCTGGTTGCCGCTGGTGGCACCTGTCTTGCCCACGGCGTCGAGCTGGGCGCGCGTGAAGTCGTAGTTGTGCTTGGCAAAGATGTAGCTGCGACCATTGGGTGCCAGCACCTTGAGGTGTTGCGACACGATGGTGGCGCTGGTGGGGCTGCCGTCACCACCGTCTTCGTTGAACAGCAGGCCACCGCGCGGGCTGATGCAGATGTTGTCGGGCGAGTTGCCCACGACACGATCGCGGCTCACGAAGATGGCCTTGAGCACCATGGTGGCCAGATCCAGCGACCAGATCACGCCGGCGCGGGCAGGCGCCGTGGCGGTGGCGGCGCTGGTGGCCTTGTCGGTGAAGAACACCACGCCGTTGGCCACCCAGCAACCTTCGTTGGCGCCGAAGATGGCGCCACCGTTGGCATACGCGCCGCGGAAAGGACCGCTGCCCGTCACCGTTCCGGCGGTGGTGCTGATGGATGCGCGGTCCGCATCGGGATCGGCCACCTCAACCCAGTCGCACTGGAATTCCTGGCACAGCGTGGGATAGCGCAGATCGGCACCCGGCTGGCCACGCACGGCCAGGCCCTGCATGCGGCCGCCTTCGTGCAGCGAGCCCAGGCCGCCGTTGATGTTGTTGGGCAGGAAACGGTAGAGCGTGTTCGCGTTTCCGGCGTCTTCGGTGAGGTACCAGTAGCCGGTGTCCGGATCGAGTGCGCTGGCTTCGTGGGCCATGCGGCCCATGTCGACGATGGGGTTCACGTTGGCCGCGTTCAGGCTGGTGTCGGCCGGGATCTCGAAGATGTAGCCGTGCTTCTTGCCGGTGGTGCTGATGCTGTTGCTGCCGATCTCTTCGTTGCTGAGCCAGCTGCCCCAGCTCGACGAGCCGCCAGCGCAGGGACGGTAGATGCCGCCGAACGTGGCGTAGCTCTCCACCCAGTTGCCGTCGCGGAACACCAGGTTGGTGTTGCCGCCGACCTGGTAGCTGCCACCCGTGAGGCCGGTGTCGTACTTGGCCACGTTGGCGCGCCCGGCACCAACGATGTTGGCCGCGTTGGTGGACAGGGACAGCTCGTGGTTGCGCACCAGGATGATTTCGTTGCTGCGGCCGACACGGCGCGACAGCACCACACCCATGCCGTCGTGCGCGCCTGGCGTTGGCAGGCCATCGCTCATGAGGTCGCCGCGCCAGCCATAGCTCTTGTAGGTAAAGCCCGCTGGCAGCTCGATCAGGGGCAGGCCCGTGGTCATGTCGTTCACGGGCGCCGTGGGGCCGTAGGGGCTGGCGGTCAGCGTGGAAGCGTCGGCAGCGGCGCAGTTGTCACCGTAGCCCTGATCGATGGTGGCGGCCATCGCGGCGACGGGGCCACCGAATGCGGCGGCGATTGCGGTTGCGCTACCGCCGAGCAGCAGGTTGCGGCGGGAAAGTTCGGTTGGTTTGTCTGACATGGGGCGGACTCTCGGGTGGTTGAAGGAACGAAACCTAGCTTTGCCTGTGGCTGTGAAACACGGGTGACACGGCGGCCGACGCATGGGTGCGTTTCATGTCAACGGACCCATCAGCATCACCCAAACGGCCCATTGCCGCGCGCCCCCCTGTCGCTCAACGCGCACCGGCCTTGAGCGCCTCCTCGATCGCCGGCGCACCCACCGCCCCAGCAATGCGAACGCCGCCCGCGGCGAACAGCGTGGGCGTTCCGCTGATGCGGTATTTGTTGGCCAGCGCGGTGTTGCGGTCCAGGGCCTGAAGGTCACATCCGCTGCTGCCGACCGGTGCCGGCCCATCCTTCATCACCTCCTGCCAGGCCTTGCTGCGGTCGGCAGAGCACCAGATGGCCTCGTTCATCGCTCGCGACTGAGGCCCCAGGAAGGAAACCGGAAAGGTGTACAGCACCAGGTCGGGCACATCGCGCAGGCTTTGGTGGAGTCGCTTGCAAAAGCCACAGCGCGGGTCCTCGAACGTCACCAGCACACGACCGGCCACCTCCTTGCCCTTGACGGTCTTGATCGCGTCGGCCAGATCGAGCGTGGCCATGTCGAGCACGGGCGTGTTGGCCAGCTCGTGCTCCTGCTTTCGGCGCTGCGTGATCGACGTGCGCGTGGCCACGTCCACCAGTTCGCCGTTCACCAGGTGGTTGCCGGTTGAATCGATGTAGAAGATGTTGCCGTTGACGATGACTTCAAAGAGGCCTGTCACCGGGGACGGAGCAATCGACTCCACCTTGGCGCCCACAAGGCGCTCCACGACGCGCGCGAGGGCCTGGGTGTCGGGGACCGGACTCTGGGCCGAAGCGGGTGCCACGCCCAGCATCAGGGCCAGGGCAAGGGCGGCGCCGCCGAGGCTGGCCCACCGTGTCGAGCGGAAAAAAGGGGTGATGGTCATGACGCAGGTTCGTAGAAAGCTCACACGCGAGCGGTGCTGTGATGCTGCGCTCCCCATGTGACGCGCATCTGAAAATCGCGTCGGCAGCCTGGTCCGAATGGATGGTTGCCAGGGCCCCAGCCACCTGCCCGACCGAATTCAAGCTGTCACACAAGGCCTTCAAACTCCTCGCTCTGGTTGTGCCCGCATGAACGGCAGACACCCGGATTTCCGTCCGTTGCGAACACCCGCTGTACCGAGGGAGCGCCCTTGAACCACCCATCCGTCTCAGTTCCATCCTCTGGCACCCCTGCGCGCGGCGCGCAGGGCGCGTCCAGCCGGGGCAGTCTGTTGCACGCGCTCGAGACGTCACTGAGCCCGTTGATGGGCGTGTGCTGCCTGTGGGCGCTGGCCATCGGCATGGACGGCGGCATCCACACCGAGTACTTCCTGCTCGGCCTGGTGGTGTTCGCCCTCACCTATCCCGGACCTTCACGCCTGAACCTGTCGGTGCGCGCCACCTTCGTCGACTTGCTGCTCAGCTGGTTCACGACGATGGGCCTGCTGTTCGCTGCAGGCTGGGTGACCGGCTATGTGCGCATCTTCCCGCTGGACGTGATCCTGACCTGGCTGGCGGTCACGCCCGTGGCCGACTTCGCCGCCTGGATGCTGCTGCGCTGGACCGCGCCGACGCTGGTGCGTCTGCAAGGGCCCGCGGAGCGCGCACTGGTGGTTGGAATGAACCACCAGGGACTGGCACTCGCCAGCAACCTGGCCGCCACCCGCTTCAACAACATCGAGGTGGTCGGCTTCGTGGACGACCGCAGCCGCGAACGGTTGCAGGCGGGCGATGGATTCACACTGCTGGGGCGCTTCGACCATCTGGTGGAAGTGATCAACAACCAGCGCATCAGCCTGATCTACATCTCGCTGCCCATGGCGTCGCAGCCGCGCATCCTGAAGATCCTCGACGACCTCAAGGACACCACCGCGTCGATCTACTTCGTGCCCGACATGTTCGTCACCGACCTGATCCAGAGCAAGCCCACCGTGCTGTGTGGCGTGCCCGTGATCTCGGTCTGCGACACACCCTTCCACGGCATCAACGGCGCGCTCAAGCGGGGCAGCGATGTGGTGCTTTCATCGTTCATTCTGCTGGCGCTGGCACCGGTGCTGCTGACGATCGCGGCCGCCGTCAAGCTCGGCTCGCCGGGCCCGGTGATCTTCAAGCAGCGCCGCTACGGCCAGGAAGGTGAAGAGATCGTTGTCTACAAGTTCCGCTCGATGACGGTGGCCGAGGATGGCCCCGAGGTCCGCCAGGCACAACGCGACGACAAACGCATCACCGCGCTGGGCGCCTTCCTTCGCAAGACCTCGCTCGACGAGCTGCCGCAGTTCATCAACGTGCTGCAGGGCCGCATGAGCATCGTGGGGCCGCGCCCGCATGCCGTGGCCCACAACGAGCTCTACCGCAAGCTCATCAAGGGCTACATGGTGCGCCACAAGGTCCGGCCGGGCATCACCGGCTGGGCCCAGGTCAACGGCTTTCGGGGCGAGACCGACACCCTGGAAAAAATGGAGGGGCGCATCGAGCGCGACCTCGACTACCTGCGCAACTGGTCGCTCAAGCTCGACGTGTTGATCATCCTCAAGACCATCCGCCTGGTGTTCAGGGACCAGCAGGCTTACTAGATGACACACCCCCTGCGTCTCCTTCGGCCCGAGGCACGGCAAAGCCGGTTCCCCGGTGTCTGCCGGACCTTCTGGGTTCCCGCCCTCCTGGCGAGCAGCATCCTGGGCACGGCCACGGCACAAACCGCCGACGGCCTGACCCTGCGGGCGGGCCACACGCTGAGCCGTGACGACAACCTCTTCCGCCTGCCCGACGGTGTGGACCCGCAGACCGTGCTGGGCCGACCGAGCGCGGCCGAGAGTGTGGGCATCAGCACACTGGGCATGAGCTATGCGAAGACCCACAGCCTTCAGCGCCTTGAAATCGATGTCAGCCTGGTGGACTACCGCTACCAGACCTACAGCCGCCTGGACCTGCTCGCCACCAACTACGACGTGAGCTGGCGCTGGGCACTCACCCCCCGCCTTCGCGGCAGCCTGGTGGCTGAACGCGACGAAAGCGTCAACAGCTTCGATGACACCAGCGTCCTGAGCCGCGGCAACCAGCGCGTTCGGCTCTACGAGGGCTTCGACGCGCTCTACGAGCTGGACGGCGTCTGGCGCCTGGTCGCAGGCGTGCAGAGCACACGCAACCAGAACGAACAAGCCCGGGTCGGGGAAGACAGCTATGTGTCGCGGTCGGCCGACGTGGGGCTGCGCTTCGAGGCGCGCTCCGGCAGCTCGGTCACCGCCCGGCTGCGAAACGGCAGCGGCACCACGGTCGGTGGCGCGGTGCTTCCCGCCTCGCTGAGAGACCCGGATTTCAATCAACGCGAGCAAGTGCTCGACATTCGCTGGCTGCTCAGCGAGAAGGCCAGCGCCGACCTCAGCCTGGTGCGACTCGATCGCACGCACGCGCGCGTGGCCGCCCGCGACTACGCCGGCACCAACTCGGCGCTCTCGCTGCGCTGGGCGGCCACCGCCAAGACCCTGTGGACGCTGCAGTGGGCCTCGGATCTGTCGAGCTACCAGACCACCAACGCCAGCCACGCGCGCACCGACCGCCTCACCGCCTCCCACGCCTGGCAAATCTCGGCCCGCACCAGCCTGCAAGCCAGCGTGAGCGAGTCGCGCCGGCGGTTCCTGGGTCCACCCCCCGGGCAGCTCCCGGACCCTCAGCGGGACACCACCCGCGACGCATCGCTGGGCCTGCGCTGGAACGCCACCCGCAACCTCGCGCTCAACGCCTCGGTGCAACACACACAACGCGGCAGCAACCGCCCCGGGCTGGCGTTCTCCAGCATGCAGGCCGTGGTCGGTATCAGCCTCTTCACCAACCAGTAGACAGAAGGAGCCCGGCATCGGGTACTGGTAAGGGTTAACCCGTATAACATACCCGCCGGAGATGGAAGGCCAGCGCTGCGCTTTGTTCGTGTCCCCTCGTCGTCAAGGAATCCTCATGATCGCTCTCAAAAAAGCCCGGAAACTCATTCAAGCCGACCCCGAGACCCCCAGCGCGAAGGTGCTGTCAGCGCTGGTGATTGCCCTGGAATCCAACCAGGCATTTCCGCTGAACCAGCTCTACACCCTGAGCTACCCCCAGTTTGAACTGGCGCTCGAAATCCTGGCTGAATGGCGGCTCGACCGTTACTACAGCAGCAAGGGCCGGCTGCTGGATCTGTCGGTCCACGCGGCCGAACTTCAAACCGCCTGAACCTGCGGGCCCCGTGAGCCAGACCGCGCTCGCAGCGGTCACTTCCACCGCAGGTCGAACAGCTTCCAGTCGCCACCGTCGAGCTGCCACTCCAGCGTCACGCCATAGGGTGCCGCCTCGTCGGGAATCAGTCCCTGGGCGCCGGTGACCAGCACCTGCGCTTCGGTGTAGCCCTTGTGGGGCGCAGCGGGATCAACGCGGCTGCTGCGGGTGACGGCCACCAGCCGGATGTTGGCGTAGCGCAGGAACATGACCGTCATGGTCTGCCGGGCCCAATCTCTGTCGAGCTCGCCTTGCGCCCTGAACTTGCTGTGCAGCTGCTCCAGCACCGCGCTGGTCTTTTTGGCCTCCAGGTGGTCCTGCAAGCGCTGAACTGCGGCCTCCAGCGAAGCTTGTGGGTCGTCCCTGGTGCAACCGGCCAGACCGGCACCGGTCAAGAGCCACATCAAGGCGAAGCGTCGGGTGAGCATGGTCAATCCTTTCGGTCAGAGGCCAGCTGGGGTTCGGAGGAGCGGCGTGGCGACAGCATCATCGGCCCAAACCATGCGCTGACCCGCTCCCCGGTGTTGTTGGAGTCGGTCATGACGCCCATCGCGGTCACACGCCCGGGCAGTTCGCCAAACACCAGGCGGAAATCGGCCTCGATGTCGCGCTCTTGGTCCACCCACTGGTTGAGCCGCTGCGGCCCCGAGTCGATCACCAGCTTGCGGATGCGCTGGGTGTGCGGGTTGGGGATCACGCTGCCCACAGGGTAGCGGTGGTCCCACACATACATGAGCGTGGCAAACGGCAAGGGTTCGCCCGTCACCAGGTTGGCCAGCTCCGAGAGCATGTTGTCCCGCACACTCAAACGCTCGCGATCTCCGTCGAACGTGACGATCACCCGCGCCACCGCATCGTCGATGTCCTGGTCTTTCAAGTCGGCCCGTTCGTTGAGCGCGGGCACGAACCATGAAAACGTCAGCCACCGCGGATTCACCACCGCGTCGGTGGGCAAGCGCAGGCGTAGGGTGCTGTTGCCGGCGTCGCTGCGTGCATGCATGGCCAGGCGTCCCTCGTGCACCGCAGGCTCATAAACCGTCGGCTTGTGACGGCCGTAGCGCCGGTGCACCCAGGTGCCTGGCGCCTCACCACCTACCACCTGGCTGAGCTGTGCCCAGGCCGAGCCCGACAGGTCGGCGGCTTCGGCCTCCAGCATGGCGTGGTGCGCGTCTTCCTCGCCCTCGTCCTCGCCCTCATCGCGCGAGACCGTCATGCAGCCGGCCAGCAGGCTCAGCGACAGCAACGCCAGCCCAAACCGCTGGCGCGCTGTTCTCACCAGCGAGCGTGCCGGGTGCATGGTGCTCGTGCGCTCACTGCGCGGCGATGCCGGTGGCCGGGGTCTTGTGTTCGTCGAGCTTGTCGCGGTGCGCCTCCAGCATGTTCTCGATGCCGACGCGGCCCATGCCGGTGAAAGGCTCCAGGCGCAGCACACGGTCGGTGGCGCTGCGGTCGCGGCATTGTTCGATCAGCGAGCGCCCCGTGGCATACAGCTGTGTGTTGCGCCCCTCGCAGGCGGCCACCTGCTCGCGCAGCCCTGCGCCCTGGGTGTCCAGCTGCTGGCCACGCTGACGGGCGGCAGTCAGGTCGCGTTCGAGCTGCGCGCTCTTCGCCGCGAGTTCCTGCAGCTTGCGCTCGTGTTCTGCGTTGCGCGCCTGCAGCGCGTCGCGCTCGCCGGTCACCGCCTGCAGGTCGCGCAGCAGCCGTGCGCCGCGCGCGGACTCACTCTGCGCCCGACCCTGCGCGCCACTCACCTGCTCGGCCAGTTTGGCGCGCTCCTGTTCGGCGGCGTCAAACCTTTGCTGCAGCGCGCTCAGGTCCTGACTGGACTTCTGCACCTGCTGCTGCGCCCGGCGCAAGGCCTCGCGCTCGCGGCTCTCGCGCTTGTCCTGGGCCACAGCGGGCAGGGCCATGCAGCACGCCAGCAGCACCAGCCACAGGCATCTTCCGGTTTGTCGGTTCATCACAGGTCATCCTTGGGATAGGGGCGGCTGGCCCGCAGCACCTGGCGGGTCTGGCTGGTGGACGCACCGGCCTTCACCAGCCGCTGCGCCAGGTCATCGCGCTGGAGTCGCATGGCCCAGTACAGGGGGGTGAGTCCATCGGCATCGGGCTGGTCAGGGTCCAGGCCATGGTCCAGCAGCATGTCCAGCATCCGGGGCATGTTCTCGTTGATGGCCACCACCAGCAGGCCCGAGCCCAGTCGGTCGGTCACCTGCGTGTTGGCCCCGGCCTTGAGCAGCACGCTTGCCACCTCGATCCGGTTGAGCTTGACCGCGTTCATCAACGGCGTCTGTTCGTTCAGTCCGGTGGCATCCACTCCGGCACCGGCGCGCAACAGCAGGCGCACCAGGTGGATGTGGCCGCGCAGTGCTGCCTGGCCCAGCGGTGTGAGCGGGCCGGCGCGGCCATCCACATCGGCCCCGGCGCGCAGCAGCACACGCGCGGTCTCCAGGTCGCCTTCGCGAGCGGCCAGCAGCAGGGCCGTGTTGCCCCACTCGTCCACCGCATTCACCTGGGCACCGTCCTGGATGAGCTGGCGCAGGGCCCCCACCTCACCCCTGCCCGCCGCGCGGACCAGTTGCTGATCGAGCCCGCTGGCCAGACGCAAAACCGGGTCGTCGGCACCCCCCGCCAAGGCCTGGTGCTGGCGCTGTGAGGTGTTGAAGCGCTGGCTGTCTTCGGGTGTGAGTGCGCCCTGCTCGATGCGATCGCGCAAGGCCAGCTGTTCGGGCGCGTGCCGCGCACAGCCCTGCAAACAAGCCGCACCCAGCACCACCACGAGCAGCGCCCACCTGGTGTCCCGGCGAACTTCAGAACTTCGCATTGAGCTGGACCTGCAGTGTGTTGATGGTCAGTGGCAGCCCCCTGATCTCGCGGCTGGAGAGCCAGCGTGCGTTGATCCAGGTGTTGCGGCTCAGGCCATACTGCGCACCCACGATGAAGCCCTTGCTGTTGGTGCCGCCGAGGTGGAAGTCCGAGTCGGTGAAGGCATCCACCGTGGCGTCGGCTTCGAGGTAGCGGTAGGCCAGCGAGAGCTGCCAGTCGTTCTTCAGCAGCATCGCGGGCATGCCCACCGCCACACGCACCATGTAGCCGGTGTCTTGCTTCGGCAGGGTCAGGCCGCTGCGCGCCAGCGTCTTGCTGCTGCTCAAACCGATGTTCTTGACATAGTCACCGGTCACGATCAGGTGCACCGGGTTGTAGAGGTTGAAGTCCACCGCACCGGTGAGGTTGAGCACCTGGTAGTCGTTGGCCAGGCCGAACGGGCCATTGAAGTTGAAGGCGGCCGGGTTCGAGATGTTGAAGAGCGTGTTGCCCTTCTGGCGCGACAGTGGGGAGGTGTCGTCGGTGTTGGTGCTGTTGCTGTTGCGCACGCCGCTGATGTTGCGGAAGTCATAGAGCCCCAGGCCCACCTTGGCCCGCAGGTCGTTGCTCGGCACCCACTCCACCCCGCCCTGCGCAGCCACCAGCCATTTGCTCTTGGCCTGGTTGCTCTCCGATGTCTGGATGTCTTCCAGCGGGAACACGCCCACCGTGCCAAACGGGCGCCAGGTGCGCGTTGCCGCCACCGGGTCCTCGTATTGAAGGGCCAGGCCGTCGAAGTTCAGGTCGTCGTCCCACATCAGGTCGGTGCTGAAGAACGGGTTGGGTATGCGCCCGGCGGTGGTGGTGAGCCAGGGCAGAAACTCGGTCGAGCGAGCGCGCAGAAAAGCGCGGTCCAGCGCGAAGGTGTACTTGCTGCCGTAGCTGCCCAGCGTCTGGTTGGTCGATACCGGATCGCCCGAACTGCCGGTCACCAGCCGCAGGTTGGCCGTGATGTCGGGCGTGACGCGCGCAGTGACGCCCAGGCGCGCACGCAGGCGGGCGCGGTCGCGGTCTTCGGTGGTGTTGGCGATGTTCTGGCCCTGAACCCGGAAAAAATCAGCGCCTGCATTGGATTCAGAGAACATGTCGCGCTGGTAACCCAGCCGCAGATCCCCTTCGAACTTGAACCGGTCCACCCACTCTGGCACGGCGTTCACGTCGCCCCAGCGCTCGGCCTTGGCCTGGGCCACCACCTCTTCGCGCACCTCGTCGGCGATCTGCTTGCGCACCGACACCGGCACGAACTGCACCCGCACCGTGGCCTGCTCGGTTTTCTTGGCGTCGGCCACCGCGGCCTTGGCCTTGGCTTCGGCCTGCTTCACCAGCGCATCGGCCTTGTCGGCCGGCAACACGCCTTGCTGCACCAGCGCCTGGATGAGGTTGATGGTGGTCTGCTTGAGTGTTTCGAGGTCTTCTCGCTCGTCTGCCTGCGCAGAACCGAGGCCAACGGAAATCAGGGCCGCCAGGGTCACCTGGCGCATCGCATGGTGCAAAGGTCGTTTCATGGGGTGTCTCGCAAGGTGCGATCGTTGAATGGAGCTCGGGCCCGCGTGTATCAGGAACGGGTGGAAATGCGCAGTCGAATCGGTTGGGGCATGTCGCCCGGTGCGCCCTCGCGCACTGGCGCGAGATTGCGCAGGGCCAGGCGCAGCGCCTCGTCGAGCTCGGGCTTGTCGCTGGTGCCCACCAGTTCGACCCGGGTGACCAGGCCGCTGCTGTTGACCCACACATTGACCACGCGCTGGTACTCGGCGGCTTCGCGCAGTTTCTTGTCGCGTTGCACAGCGTCGCTGATGCGGTCTTTCACCAGCGCGCCGTACCAGGCGAAGCGGTTGCCGCCACCGCCACCACCACTGCCGATCAGGTCGCCACCGCCCGGTTTGCCCACCAGGCCGAAGTTGTCGCCACCGCCGCTGCCGGCGGCATCCACGCCCAGGTTCGGGCCCGGGGGCGGCGCCTCCGAAGGCTGGTCGGGTGCGGCGTCCGGCTTGGGCACGTCGATTTTTTCCTGCTTCTGCTCGGGGGGCGGCGGAGGCGGTGGCGTCTTGGGCGGCGGAGGAGGCGGCGGCGGTTTGAGCAATGAGATCTCCTGCACCGTGCGCTTCTTGGTCGGTTCGGCGGGCCTGGACATCAGCTCGTAGAGCCACACGGCACCTGCGATCAACAGGACAACCAGCAGCGCCAGCGCGGCTTTGCGAGCGTGGCGTCGCATGAACGACTCGTCCGGCTTCACTTGACGAGCCGCTGCGTCACAAGGCCGATCTGGTTGAGTTCGAGCCGCCCCAACAAATCGAGCACCTCCACCACCTTCTCGTATTGCACCGCCGAGTCGCCCTTGACCACGATGGGGAACTCGGGTGCGCCGGCCTTGAACTGCAACAGGCGCGCTTCGAGGTCGGCCAGCGTGGCCATGGGGTAGGCATCGAGGTAGAGCGCGCCGGTCTCGGTGATGGTGATGGCGCGGGTGGCTGGCTTGGCCAGGCTGGGGGTGTCGCTGGCCTTGGGCAGGTTCACCTTGATGCCCTGCACCGAGGCCGTCGTCATGAGAATGAAAATGACCAGCAGCACATACGACAGGTCCAACATCGGGGTGATGTTGATGTCGTCGTAGATCGCGCCGTCTTCCTGGGCTTTGGACATGGTCGTGCTCCTCAGTCGCCGTAGGTTTCGGCCATCTTGGTCACGAACTCGTCCACGAACACGTTCATGTCGTTGGAGATCGACTTGATGCGCGTCTGCAGGTAGTTGTAGCCAAACAGCGCGGGGATGGCCACGCCCAGGCCAGCCACCGTGGCCACCAGCGCGGCGGCAATGCCGGGCGCGATCGCGTTCACGTTGACGTCGCCCGCCGCGGCGATGGCGGCGAAGGTGATCATCACGCCCACCACCGTGCCCAGCAGGCCCAGGAACGGGCCACCCGAGATGGCGATGGTCAGCAGCACCATGCCTTTGTCCAGGCGCTGGCGTTCGCGCGTGAGCTGCGCGTCCAGGCTGGAGCGCACGGCGAGCATCGCGCGTTCGCCCACCGAGGGCGCCACCACGCCGTCGTGTTCCACCGTGGCACCCGGCGAGCCATCGGCATGGAAGCGCGACTTGAGTTCTCGCGCACCGACCTGGTAGATGCGGTGCAACGGCGAGTCCTTGTACTGATCGGCCTGCGAGGCGAGCTGGTCGAGCTGGCTGGCGTGCAGGGAAGGCCCCCCTTGCAGCGTGCGCAGGCGGGTGGCGAGCTGGTCAAACGCCTCGGTGAAGCGCGGGTTGCTGCGGTCCTGGCGTGTGAGCAGCACCGCCTTGGCCCACATGATGTAGATCGCGATGAAGAACATGAACACACAGATCACCACCACCACCCAGCCATCCACGGTGAGGTTGTTCATGGTGGCCATGAAGTAGCCGGTCTGTGCGCCCTGCTCGGTGGTCTCTTCCTCACCCATGCGCACCAGCTTGCCCGCCTGGCCCTGGCTGTCGGCCTGCGCGGCGATCCAGGCCTCGGGGCGCTGTGCGGTGGAGATCTGCACCTCGTCGATCTCGCCCACCAGGCCCGCGCCCACGCGCAGCGCGCCTGCCGGCGCAAAGGCGGTGGCGATGTTGGCCACGGCCTTGCCGTCGACATACAGCAAGGCGTTGGCTCCAGCGCTCACGGCCACATGGCGCCAGGCGTTCAGCGCCAGCGGCGCGCCGCCCTGGGCCACCGTGCCGCCTGCGCCGAGCACCGGCACACCGCCGCGCAATGACAGCGTGAGGCCGCCGAAGGCCAGCAGCTCGCCGTCGGCCCGCTCCGGCTTGATCCAGGCAGAGAACGTGAAACCAGTGGCCGCCTGCAACGAAGCATCGCCAATCTGAAAACCCCCGTCGGCATTGAGGCGCGCTGCCCCACCGATCAGGCCGCTGGGCACGAAGGTGGCGGTGCCGCCCGACACGTGGTGGCCTGCGGCGGTGGCGTCCTGCGGCAGGCCACCGGGTTCGCCGAGGTGGTACACCGCCCACTGCGCGGCGTCGTACAGGCCAGCGCCGGTGACCGGCTGTGCCTTTTCGTTGCCGTAGTACAGCCACACATGCTGCAGGGCATTGCTGCCCGCCACGCGCGGCACCTGCACCCACACGAAGGCGAGTTCGTTGGTGCTGTCAAAGCGCTCGATGTGGTGCGCCAGCACCGTCTTGTCGTTCTCGGCCACGAAACGCAGGTCGGAGCCGTCTGGATGGGCGGCAAGAAAATCGAAGTTGCCGGTGGACAGGCGCACCAGCACCGGCACGCCGGTGGCCTCAGACGTGATGCCGGCGGCCTGCGTGTCCAGCGTGATCTTCTTGCGGATGGTCCAGCCCTCGTCCCACCAGGCATGGGCGGAGAGCGGCAACATCAACACGCAGAGGGCGAGAGCAAAAATGCGTTTCATGGGAATGCAAAAAATGGGCGTGCCGCCCGCAACGCGGGACAAGCACGAAAGGTACGAAGGAACGATGGCGGTGGCGTTACAAAAAGGGCTGGACCATCCGTTCGGACTACTCGCCGAATCCGAGCACGTCCACGCGCACCACCGATGGGCGCAGGGCTGAAGCCAGTTCCTGCGCCGCCTTGGCCGATTCGGCCGCCGCCTGGTTGAGCGCCTCCACCACCTTGCCGGTGTCGTCGCCACCCGAGGTGGCCCCCGACGAGGCGGCAGAGACCGCACTGGTGTCGGCGATCGGCGTGCCCGCCGAGGTGCCCGACACCGAGATGTTGTCGGCGCCCAGCACCACCAGGGCGGCAATGTTGAGGTTGCCCGCGCGGATGCCGGCGTCGCCAGCGTTGACCGTGCCTTTGGGGGCGATGAGGTCGACGTCGCCGGCGGTCACTCCGTTGGTGGACAGCGCTCCGATGCCGCTCCCCGACACAGCACCCTGCAGCACCTGGGTCACGTTGCCCTTGTCATCCACCGTGATCAGAGGCGGAGGCACGGCCGAGGCCGTCTTCTTGCCCTTGCCGGCGTCGATATCGCCCTCGCTGGACCACAGCAACACATCGCCACCGCCCACCGTGAGGATGCGCGACTGGTTGACCAGCATGTCGTCACGCGCAAATCCGCGCACCGTGCCCTCGGCGGCAGCCACGATACCCAGCACGTTGCTCCCGGTGTTCACGAGGTCTGCAGGGGTGTTGGCCAGACCGACGATGAGATCACCGCCAGGAATGAGGAACTCGATGTTGCCGTTGCGCTCGGTCTTTATGCGGCTTGCGAACAGATCGATGTTGCCCTGGTACCCGGCACCCGCACCGCCTGCTGTGGTGTCGGAGATACCGGGAAACAGAACCTCCAGGGCCGCGTAGCCGCGGCTGTAGTCGCCGGCGAAGCCGCTGGGGGCCAGATTGGAGTCGCGCCCGGTGGTGCGCAGCGCGGTGAACACCATGCTGCGCACGCGCTCGCGCTGCACCTCGGGTGACAGCGCCGCCACGGCCTGCACAGCCCCCAGCGCTGCGCCCGCGGTCAGTGCGTCGTCGCCCACCAGCCAGCGCGCCAGCCACAGGCTGGACGATGCGCCCGGATCGGCTTGCAGACGTCCCAACAGGCGTTCCACCGCGCCGGTGTAGTCCGTCCCCGCTGCGCCAGTGCCGGCCGTCAACTGAAGGTCGGCACCGCTGGCGGGCAGGTTGTTGTTGTCCAGGTCGCCACGGCTGACCACACCGCCCGAGGTGCCCAGGTCGATGTTGCGCCCGGCGTTGACCTCCATCCGACCCTGACCACCAATCCAGATCTTGGAGGTGTCGCGTCGACCCACGCCAGAGAACGTCACGTCGCGCCCGGCCTCCACGTGGCTGATGTCAGCGGCATCGCTGTGCTGAACCACCACGTTGAAGTCCTTCACGTCGCGCCCTGCCCGCACCAGGGTGGCCTTGGGCACCGAGATTCCTCCGTACAGGAACTCGGCCTGGCTGTCGTAGAAGCCACTCACGTCGCCCTTGACTGCATACACGCGAGCTGGCTCGGTGTCGCCGGTGTGCACCGGCACCGAAGCGTGGTCCAGCGCAAGAGGGGCCTCGGGATTCACCACCAGCCGAGGTATCAGCAGTTCGGTGGTGGTCTGGCTGACCGTGTTGGCTGGACGCAGCGGGGAAGGCACCAGCGCCGCGTCCTGGTCACCCATCGTGAGCGTGGAATTCACCTGGACGGAGTCGGCCGCGAGCACCGACAACTGCCCACTCGCCGATGGGCTCATGGTGAGATTGCGGGTGCTGGTGCCCAACGCCACGCTGCCCTGGAACGCAGTCGCCGACACGCTGGAAGGCAACAGGAAAGCCAGGTCGAACAGGCCGGCGCGGTTGCCCTCGGCCGTGGTCAGCAGGCTGGTGCCAAAAGCCGCGGTCAGATCCAGCGGATTCTCCCGAAGCACCACTTGCCCGCTCAGGCTGGACACGGAGGCGGCGCTGTGAGCGCCGTAAGTGGAAAACAGGCTGCGCGATGGCTGGACACCCAGGGTGACCGCCAGGTTGCGCTGCGTCTGGGCTAGCAGATGCGGGTTGAGCAGGTTGCTCAGGGTCACATTGCCGTTGGCCTGGACGCGGGCCTGTGCGTCGCCGAGCGCCAGCAGCGTCGCCACCGGTTGCGCATTGCCGTTCACGGCCACGCTGCTCGGACCCACCGAGCCCCGCGCCTTGATCACGAGTTCGTCTCGCGCTGCGTAGTACTGCCCGCCCAGCACGTCCCGGCCCGCTTCCACGCGCAAGTCGCCGCCACCGGTCTCCACCAGTTGCGCGGTTTGCGGACCCGCGCCTGTCACTCGACCTTGTGTGGGCGTGCTGACCGACAAATCCTGGATGTCCACCCCTGCGCGCAGGCTCACGTCGCCGCCACCGAGCGCGCCGACGCCTTGCTGGAACTGGTCGTAGCGCACCCACCAGGCCGGCTGGCGCGTGTAGGCGCCGGTCGCGCTGTTGAGCGCGCCCTGGCGGAACAGCCACTGCGAGTACAGCTGCGCCGACGGCTTGCCGATGATGCTGCCCATGGCCGTCAGGTCCACATCACCGCCGCCTTGCCCGAACACGGGGTTCAGGATGGCGGGTGGCGTGGCGAAGCCGGTCACCGCGTCGGCAACCCGCCCTGCGGTGTAGATCACGGACTGGTTGTTGGCGAGGACGATGTTGCCGCCCGCAGCCACCTGGATGTCACCGGTGCCCGTGCGCACCAGCTTGCCGCCCGCCAGCGTCACATCGCCCGCGTCCTTGAGGACCGACAGCGGATCGGCCGCGGTCGAGTCGGCACCGGCCACCAGCCGATACGACCAGGAGTTGCCTGCACGCAGGATCGAGGGCACGGGCGTGGTGGCGTTGCAGACCGCCGTGGTGCAAGCGGTTGCGGTGCTGAAACCGTCAGAGAGGTTGTTGTTGAGATTGAGCGCGCCCTGTGCACGCAAGGTCAGCACCCCGGGCTCGCCCGCAGAGCGCGCCGGGTCCAGGTTCCAGTCACCGGCCAGGGTCAGGTCCGGGCTGACGCTGCCATCGGTGCGCACCTCCACTCCACTGAGCACATGGAATCTGGCCTGGCCGGTCTGGCCCAGCTTGCTCTTGATGGCTGCGTGGTGCTGGGCGAAGCCGGTGGTCCCGGCGGCATTCCCGTTGTCGTTGCGAACGGTCTCCAGCGACAGCGTGCTGCCGCTGCTGGCGCCGGAGGTTGTCAAGGTGTTGATGCCGGCATACACCCGAACCGCCTCCACAGCCACCGAGCGCGCGCTGTTCATTGCGCTGTCCAGTGCGCCGGCCTGCGCCGTCACCGCCACATCGGTGTTGCCCGCCACGCGCGGCGCGCGCAGCAGCAGGGTGCCTCCCTCACCACCGGCGCCGCCGCCGAGCTGGATGGAGCCGCCATTCAAGCGGATGGTGCCGTCGCGCGTGCCGATCACCACGTCGCCGCCGTCCTGGCGTGCGCCGCTGGATACCGCGGCGATGCGCGCGCTGGCTGCCAGCGTCACGTCATTCTTCCCAAACAGCTCGACGCGGCCTGCGTCGGCGCCCGAGGCATCGAGCTGGCCGGCCACGGTCAGCGCACCACCATCCACCGACATGCGGATGTCCTGGGCCTTCGTGGTGTCGCCTGCAGCGATGGTCACATCGCCCTGGCGCACACGCAGCGTGCGCTCGCCGTCAAAGCCGGCGGAGTAGCCGCCGTTGCCATCCGGGATGCCGCCCTGGTTCAGCGCCTGGTTGAGGTTGCTGAAGCTGGCCAGGGTACCGGTGTCGATGTCGACCCGTGCGCCATCGCCTCGCTGGCCCGATGCGTCGGCCACGGCCGCGCCGCGCACCGTGCCATCGGCCAGGCCAACCGTGCCGTTGACGGCGCGCACGACCAAGGTGCCCGCATCACCGCCGGCAGCCGCCGACACGTCCAGGCGCGCGCCGCCGACGACGTTGACGTCGCCGGTTGTGCCGCCCAGCGTGATCTGGCCGGCCTGCGCCGCCGCGCTGGTGTCGAAGAAGCGCACCGTGCGGCCGGCCACGTCGATCGACGCATTGGCGCCAACCGTCAGGTCGCCACCGGTGGCCTGCAGGCTGAGCGCGCCCGACGGCAGCACCGCCTGGGCATTGAAGTTCACCGAGCTGCCCGCGAGCGACATCTGCGCGCCCAGTGCCGTCACCTCGGCCAGCACCCGATCGGACACAGTGCGGTTGACCACCAGCGCGCCCGTGCTGGCGATGGCCTGGTTCGACCGGCTCTCGCCGCTGAGGCGGGCCACATTGAGGGTGGTGGGTGCGCTGAAGGTGGTGGCGCCCTGTCCGGTCGCGACCACCACTTCATTGCCGGTCACATGGACCTGGGAGAAGCCTTGAACCGCCTTGGTGCCGACGCCCAGGGTGAGCGTGTCAGTCACCAGCTCCAGCGTGCCGGTGCCCAACGCACCGCCAGCGGCAAAGGCCACCGACGCGGGGTTGTTCAAGGTCAGGTTGTCCGCCCGCACGGTGGCGGTGCGGCCGCTGTTGTCGATGCCGGCCAGGCCTGCGCCCTGCAGCGTGAGACGCTCCAGCGTGGACTTGCCGTCCGCGCCCTCCCGGCCCACCTGCACGTCGCCGTACAGATCGAAGGTGCTGTAGCTGGTGAGCACAAGGTTCTTGGTGTCGCTCAAGGCGTCCAGATCGGCCTGGCTGTAGGTGATGCCTTCTGCAGCGGCGGGTGCCGCGCCGAAGTTGATCCGGGTGGCACCCACCGAGAGATCCGCCGCCACGTCCACGCCGCTCTTGCGGAACTCCGTGGTGCCCTTGAAGGCGTTGTTGCGTGTGGCATCGATGGTGATGGCTCCCGCAGCACGAACCACGCTGCCGGTTTCGCCGATCAGGGTTCCTGCGCTGCGGTCCGGGTCGCCAGTGCGCTGGAAGCGTGCTGACGTGGATGCCGCCCGCACCAGCGCGCCGTTGCCTGCGGTGGTGTACGAGCCCGCGTCGCCACCCTCGCCTTGCGCGTCGATCACGCTGCCGCTGCGCAGCGTGACGGTGTCCCTGGCCGCGAGGATCACCTCGGGCGCGGAAAGCGCATGGCTGGCGTCGTTGGCCAGCGTCACCGTGTCGGCACCCACGGTCAGCGTGGTGGTGTCTGCGTTCACCGTGCGCGTGCCGCCAATGAGCAGACTGCCCGCGCCCAGCGCGTTGAGTTTGTCCACATCAAGCACCGTGGTGGTGGGCGCAATGCCGGTGGGCGTGCCGCTGGTGATGGCCAGGTTGGCGGCGCTGATGTCCACCGCCGCCGCACGCCCCCCCTGGGCCGCAGCCAGCTTGAAGGCCGCATCCAGGCGCAGGCTCTCGGGGCCGGCGCCCGTGGTCGCCACCGACAGCTGTCCGGCGTCTTGCGGACGGTTGTTGGCGTCCACGAAGAAGCTCGATGCCCGGACCAGAGAGAACTCGGAGCGCTCTTTCACCTGATCGCCCGTCAACACCTGAACCCCTTGCCAGCGCGCATCGCGTGGTGCGCCGGCGCGGGTGTCGGTGAGGTACCCGGCGGCGATGCGCACACCGTCCTGGCGGGTGTATGCCTGGCCGGGCAGGAGGTCTTGCACGCCGGTGTTGACTTGCACCGCCATCGCGCCCGGCAGCAGCGCGTAGTGGGCCGGCAGCAGGGTGTAGACGCCATCGGCAAGCCCCGGCACGCCAGAGAGGTACACAGCGTCGCCCGCCTGGCGGTCGAAGCCCTTGGCCTCCTGCACATCGCCCGGTGCAACGCCGCCCCGGTACCCGGGCAGGATGGCGTAGGTGTCGGGCTGCGCAAGAATGTCGCGCGACCCACCTGGCCCGACGGTCCATTCGTAGGCCTGCAGGTCACCGCCGCCAGCCACATCGACCTTGGCGCCGGCTTGCAGATCGACCACACGGCCACTGGTGCGGATGGATTTCTCGCCCAGTGCCGTCTGCTCCAGCTGGCCTGCCGGGACCTTGTCCGCATCCACGTCGTACACCCAGGTGCGGCCATTGAGAATCTTGCCGAAGGGCAACACGGAGCCCGGCAGGGCAGCCACGGTCGTGGTGCTGCCTGGCAGCAGCGTCACCGTGTCGGCGGCCTGCAGGTCGATCCGCCCCAAGGGTGCCCAGAGATGGCCCCCCTGCACGATGTTTTCGGCTTGCACGGTGAGCGTGCCCAGCGCCGACAGCGGTTGCGTCGGCGCATCGGTGTTGCGGGCAAAGCTCACATCGCGCCCCGGAGCCACCACCTTGTAGTCGGTGTAGGTGGTGGGTGCCACCAGGGCGCTGTCAAAGTTCAGGTTCGCCGTGGTGTCCAGTTCACCCACAGGGCGGGTTGTGCCGGCGGTGACGCCGGCCAGTGCGATGCGTTCGGTGCCCACCAGCTGCGCGCGCTCCATGCCCTCCAGGCGCAGCGTGCCGGCCAGCTCCAGTTGAGCCCCCTGCAGCGTGAGAGTGCCTGTGTTGCCGGTCGCCGCGCGACCGCTCACGCGCGCCGGATCGTAGTTGCCGGCTCGAAGCGTTTCCGCCTGAATGGACGCATGACCGCCCTCGGTGCGGATCAGTGCAGCGTCGAGCGTCACTTCCCGCAACGCCTGTGCACGACCGGCTCCCAGCGCCACGCCGTCCTTGATCTCGATCGTGTCGCGACTGGCCAGACGGATCCGGTCGAACCCAGCGGCTTCCAGCGCGTCTGTGCCGAGCTTGACGCGCTCGATGTCCCCATTGGGCACAGCCGAATCGGCGGTCAAGCCGGTGGCCTGATGGGCCACGCTGGCGGCCAGGCTGAGCGTGATGTCGGGTTGCGGTGGTTGACCCAGCCCGGGTGCTACATATTTGCTGAGCATCAGTTCGAAATCACCACCACGCTGGCTGGCGCTGCCGCCAGCCGCGCGGACCTCTCCGTCGAGCAGAGCGCCCTGCTCGACAAACAACTTCACCGTGCCCGCATCGCTGGCCACGGGGCGGCCCAGGCCGCTGGCATCGTTCATCACACCGAGCACCACCGGTGCCGCGCCCGACACATCGATGCGCGACCCGGCCTGGGTGATCACATATCCGCTGCGGGCATTGAGGTCCACGACGCCGCCATTCAATACCTGGCCCCGCGTGAGCCCGCGGCCATCAACCCGGGTGAGGGCCTGACCTGCGACATCCAGCACCGCCGCGCTGCCCAGGAAGATCGCGTTGGCGTTGGTCGCACCGTTCACCTGACCCTGGGTGCGGTCCAGCGTGGCGGTGATGCTGCCGCCGGCGGCTTTCACCGTTCCCAGGATTTCGATTTTGTTGCGTGCTGCAAAAGACACGCTGCCTTGCGGATCGGTCTCAATGCGCGCACCCTCGCCCACCACCACCTCACCAGTGCCGCGTGCGCTTTGTTGCGCGCTCAGCTTGAGCTGGGTGGTCTGGCGCTCCAGATCGTCGCGTCGCACCACACTGGCGATCTGTTCGATCGGCGTACCGCTGGCGGCCACGCGGTGGCTGCTCTGCAGCTCCAGGTTCTGCAGGGTGGGCTGGATCACGGTTCCGGCTTCCACGCTGAGCCGATTCAGCGCGTTGAGATTGATGTCGGCAAAGCCACCGGCCTGGAAGAACCCGGCGTCGAGGTTGAGCACCCCGGTTGTGGCGTCCGGCGTGCCACCGATGCGGATGTCGTTGCTGCCCAGGGTCAGCTTGCCCCCCTGGCCCGCGCCATGCGCATGAAGATTGCGGCTCACCCCGCTGACCTCGAAACCCGTGACGCTGATCTCGCCACCATCACCCAGTGCAAGCTCACCCTGGGCATTCAGGCGGGCACCCCCCGTGGCATCCAGCACAGCGCCCTGCCCCAGCGACACGACGCCTCGGGACACCACGTCGGTGCCGCTGGTCTGCGACTCCGCAGACAGGGTGATGCGTCCACCATCGATCAGCACCGCGCCCGCGCCGGGCGCCTGACCTGGCAAATCATTGACCCATGCGCCACGGGTCGACAGTTGCACCCCGTCTGCGATGTTCACACGGGGGTCGGCCAATGGGCCCGCCAGCGCAGGCGGTACGGTGGACACCGTGTTGCGCGCCGTCAGGCCGATGGCGCCACCAACTGCGGTGATGTCGGCCGCCACATCCACGCCACTGCCAACGATGGAGACACGCCCCCCGGGTGCGGTGCGCAGCGCATCCCGCACGGTCACGGCCTGGTTGCTGAACACCTCCAGCTGCGCCACCTTGTCCTTGCCCAGCAACTGAGCATCCAGCGTCAGCGTGGCGGCCAGTTCGGCCGGCAATGCGTCCCCGAAACCGAATCCGCCGGGCAACGACAGGGCCGCGTTCGAGATCGAGACCGCCTGGTTGATCTTGTAGTCGCGCGTGCGCACCGCCAGGTCCACGGCGTTCCGATCGGACACCACGTCATCGAACCCCACCGTCAGCCGCGCCCCCTGGGGCTGGGTGCCCGCATTGCGCTGCAGTTCACCCACCGTCGTGCGGCCTTGCACGTCGGCCCGCATGTAGGTGCCCCCCATGCCGAACACGCTCATGCTGCCGGCGTCCTTGCCTTCCACATAGCCCGGGTCGAAACGCATGTTCTCGCCCAGGTCGATCGTCTCCTTGACGTTCCAGCGGCCGTAGTCGATGGTGTAGCGCGTTGCGATGCCGGTGTAGAGGGTTTCGGCGTCCGCCTGGGCCAGATCGACGTAACCACCGGCCGAGCTCAGCAGGGTGGACTTCACCAGCGCCGGGTCGTATTGCACCCGACCGCCCGACAGGTCCACCTGCACGCTGGACTCGATGATGGTGGCTCCCTGCGACGCGATGCTCACGCTGCCGCCGCTGGTGGAGCGCTCGGCCACCGTGCGCTCCGTGCGGGCCTGGTAACCCTCCAGGCTGTCCCTGGCCATCAGGGTCGATTCACCTGACTCGGCACGTGCCAGTGCACGAGCAATGTCCACATAGGCCGTCTGTCCACGCAGCGGACCCGCGCGGTTGATCGGGGAGTCCTTGAGTTCGTCGCCACGCAGCTCCACCTGCACGGTATTGCGGGCCGCGGACACCTGAACCTCTTCGACACCGGCCACGTCGATGCGGGCGCCACTGGCGATGTGCACACGGGCGGTGCTGGAAACCGGGCTGTTGCCGGTGAAGATCGAGCCCGACAGGCCGGGCACATCCACGGCCGTGATGCTCACCTGACCCGAAGGCGCCTTGATCAAGGCCCCCCCCGCCATGCGAATGTCCTGGCCCACCACCTGGATCTGCGACCGCTTCTCAAGGCCATCCGCCTGCGTGCCATCGACCGAACTGGTCGCGTCGGCCATCTCGGGCAGGACCTGGGTCACGCTGCCTGCACCCAGCACCACACGGCCACCGCGCTGCGCGCCAGCGGGGTCCAGCGTCCCGGAGGTGCTGCTGATCGCACGGTCCTTGGCCTGCAGGTACACCGAACCATTGGCCACCACCGATGTGGTTGCGCTGGCCATGCCCATCTGGTTGACGGCAAAGCCCACCATGGTCACATTGCCCCGGGCGGCCGAGAGCTGGCCGAAGTTGCTCACATGGCCGAGCTTGTCATCGCTCGCGCTGGTGAGAGCCACTGCCTGCCCGTTCAGTTCGCCGTTCCGGATGCCGGTGTTGGTGGTGTCGACATTGCTCAGGCTCGCCGGAGAATCGATCTCCACCAGCAACCCGCGCACGTTGCTGTCGTCGCCACCGGCCGCACTCAGATAGACCTTGGAGGCAGCCGCGGCAATCACCTGACCATCGGGCGCCTGCACCTTGCCCCGGTTGATCACGGTGGGCGCGAGCAGCATCACGCGGCCGAAATTGCCCGCCGTGATCTCGGCGCCTTCGAACACCTTGATGAATCCACCGGTGCCGACAAACTGGGGCGTGCGATCGCCGGGAAACAGGGACTCGTTGATGAAGCGATCCGCAATGTCCAGGCTGGAGGCCGTGAAGCTGTTCAGGTTCACCTGCGAGCCGCCCATGAAGGCAATGCCATTGGTGTTGACCAGGATCACATTGGCCTTCTGGCCGGCCGCCTGCGTGATGCTGCCGGCGATCACGCTGGGGTTGATGTCCCAGATGCGGTTGAGCGTGGTGAAACTCGCGCCCTGCACCAGCTGGTTGTTCACCAGGTCGTTGACCTGGCCGAACTGCACGGTCTTGCCCGCGCCCACGTTGAACTGTTGCCAGTTCAGGATGGCCTTGTTGCCCACCTGGTTGACGAACGCCTGGTTGCCGTTGACCCGGTAACCGGCCTGGCCCGCCGTCACAAAACTGGCAGCGCGGGGCACCGGAACCTCGGCCAGCGCAGGCAACGCCAGCAGCAGGCTGCCCAGCAACGCACCGGCCCGGCGGGCACCGCTGGCCGACTTGCCGCGCCCGCGCGCGCTTTCGGACACAGGCACCAGACCCCCGAGACTCTGGCTGAAGACGAGGCGGTAGCGTTGACGGTTCATGGGGTTCTCCTGCGCTGCATCACCACTCGTAGGCGACGCTGAAATGAATGCGGTGATCGCCGCGGGCGGTGTTGCCCACGGCTTTGAGGGGGTAGGCCCATTGCAGGGCGGCATCAAGGCCGTTGAAGCCCTTGAGGCGCAAGCCCAGACCCAGGCTGGCCAGGGTGAAGCGGCTGGTGGCGGTGATGGGCTCCAGCACGCGCACGGTGCCCGCGTCGACAAAGGCAATGGCGTGCAGGTCGGTCACCGCTTCGCCCAGCGCGGGGAAGCGGCCCTTGAGGTTGGGCGACTTGCCCTCCAGCGACACCGCCAGGCCACTCTCACCCAGGGCGGCCGACTCCAGGTAGCCGCGCACCGTGTCCACACCGCCGATGGCGAACTGCTCGTTGGAAATGAGGGGCTGCCCGGCCAGCTGCCAGGTGGTGCGCACGGCCACGCCATAGTTGTTGGCCAGCGTGCGCTCCTGCGACGCGTTGCCGCGCAGGTAGGCATACGAGGGGCGCCCCTTGAAGCGTTTGTCGGCGAACTCCTGCTCGTCGCTGCCCAGGCCCTGCACGTTGAAGTTGAACGACAGGCCCAGGCGCGTGGTGCGCTGCTCGGCCAGCCAGGTGCCGTCCCAGCCGATGGTGAAGGGCGTGTACTTGATCGGCGTGTTGAAGCCGCCACTGCCGATCAGGTTGACCGACTGGTCGAAGTCCTTGATGTCCACACCGAGCGAGGCGCTGTGGAAAAACGCGTCGCTGCCGGGCAAGGACTTGATGTAGCGCGTGCCCAGGATGGTGCCGCGGCCCACCACGTTGAGCGTGCCCACGGCCGACACGTCGGAGTCGGACTTCACGCCGTAGAACGCCAGGAAATCACCCCCGTTCAGCGGCAGGGTGTAGTTGGCCGAGAACACCTGGCTCTCGCTGGGGTTGCTCGGGGCGGTCTGCAGGCTCAGGCCGATGCTGTGCTGTTGGCCCCAGAGGTTGTCGTAGCGGATGCTGGCGTTGAGCCGCGTGCGCGAGGTGTCAGGGCTGTAGCGGTCGTTGAGCTCCACACTGCCGTGCAGCGGCAGCTTGTCCTGCACCTTCAGGTCCACCTCCACCGTGCCAGGCGTCTTGCCCGGACGCAACACCGGCGAGACGCGCCGGTCGGCGTTGCGGTTGAGCGCGGTCAGCTCGGTCTGCATGTCCTGGAAATTGGGCACATTGCCCTCGGCCAGCTCGGGCACGCCGGCGCGAATGGCGCCCTGGTCAAAGTAGCGCGAGTCCACCACGCGCAGGCGGTCCACAGGCGCCTCGGTCACGGCCAGGCGCACCACGCCTTCGTTCACCCGCTGCTGCGGGATCGTCACCAGCACGGTGAGGTAGCCCACGCCGTGGTAGGCCTTCTCCAGCGCTTCGCGCGCTTTCTCCACGTCGGCCAGCGTCTTCTGTTCACCCATGTGCGGGTACACCGCCTTCTCGACCGTCAGCGCGGGGATGAGGGTCGTGCCTTCGACGCGGTATTCGAAGATGTCGAACTGCGCCTCCTGCGCCTGGACACCACCGGCCAGAACCACCACCAGCGTCACCAACCAACGCGACACACGCACACCCATTGCAAAGCGCTTCATCATTTCGAGAGGTCTCGCCACAGCCACACCACACAGGGCTTCATGAAAACGAAAAACCACCCCCTGCTGCAGGGGGTGGATGGATGAGGATCCGAACCCGGCTGGCCCGCGCCAGTCCGGGTGGGGCGGCCATTACTCGGCCAGGACCTGCGGTGCGCAGAAGTTGCCGTTGCGCGTGCCTTTGTGCACTTGCGTCGGGAAGGCGGCGAAGGTCGAACCCAGGGCCGGGTTGTTGGCCTGGAAGATGCCGGCGGTGTTCAGCGCGGTCGGGTCGGAGAAGGTGTCCTTCAGCTTCGTGAAGAAGGTGTTGAAGGCCGAACCGTTGGGCCAGAGCATCTGGAATTCGGGCGACACGGGGTACTGGCCACGGATCGTGCTGATGCGGCGGGTCGAGTCTTGCGCCCAGCCGTCGGCCACGGCGCCATCGGCCGCGCTGCCCACGGGCACCTGATAAGCGTCAGGCGACACGCCGTCGATCTTGATGTACTTCCAGCCAGCAGCCGGTGCGTTCTCCAGCGAGATCCAGCCGATGGCGTACTTGCCCAGGGCCGGGTCGGCCACGTTGTTGGGGTTGTTGCCGTTGTTGCGACGGATCACGCAGTTGCGTGCGTCGCCCGTGCCGGAGCCTTCGAACAGGCCGAAGGCGCCGCCGAAATCGTCGTAGTTGCCGGTCACAGCGTTGGCTGGGGAAGCGAACACCACGGCGGTGGGCGAGTTCACCAGGTCAACCGACTTGGGAGCGACGAAGCCGTTGGTCGGGCTCGCTGCTGCACAAGGGTTGTTCAGGAAGAACGCGTTCGACACGGCCTGTGTGCCCGAGGTTTCCACACGGCGGCACAGGTTGACCGGGTTGGCATCGCCGGACAGCGCGCCGTTGTTCACGTAGGCGAAGTTGTTGCCGTCGATGATGGCGGTGTACTCCTCCTTGGTGATGCTGGGCTGGGCAGCGCCGGGCGTGTAGTCGCCCACCACCACGGTGCTGGCCAGGCGGCCTTCGGCCTTCTGCTTGGTCTGCATGGCCTTGTAGAGCTCTTCGCTCACCATGACGCCGAAGCCCTGGCCGGCAAAGCCGCCGAAGGCCTGGGTGGAGCCCAGGGCGGGCACAGGGATGCTGAGCGCGCCGGTGCTGGCCGAGCCGACCCACACGTTGGTGTCCACGTCGGTTAGACCGGCGTTGGGCTTGATCGGGGTGGTGGTGTCCAGCGTGCAGTTGGTGGCGGTGCAGCTGTTGATGTCGGCCCAGCGCAGCAGGTTGGTCTGGCTGATGACGGGACCCACGCCGGCGAAGGAGCCGTCGGTGTCGCGCTTGACCAGGGCAAACGGGCCGGCGAACTGGGCGCCCGCCACACCGCTGGTGGTGCAGACGAACACGCGGCCATCGGAGGTGCCACCGCCGATGGTGAGGGTGCGCACGTTGGCGGAGCCACCGGTGCACAGCTTGGCCATCACGGCGGTCAGGGAGCCGGTGAGGGCGGAAGCGCCCGACATGAACATGGTGTTGGCCACGGGCACGTTGAACTGGGACAGCAGGCTGGCAGAAGCGGGGGCGGAGGCCAAGGCGGCCACGGCGGCCACGGCGAAGGAAATGGTGCTGAGTTTCATGGTTCTGAATTCCTGGGAATGATGGGGAATGCGCTCGGCTCAGGCCTGGCGGCGGCGGCGGGCGATGGTGCCCATGAGGCCCAGACCGGCCAGCAGCAGGGCGTAGGTTTCGGGTTCCGGCACGGGGGCGGCGGACGAATAGATCAGCTGGTTCTGCAGCGTGTCGAACGACCAGGTGCCGGCGTACTTGGTCACGCTGGCAGCGTTGGCAGCGGTCGAGCTGGTGTTGGACAGGTAGAAGAAGTTCAGTGGGCTTGAGGCGGAGCCAGGGCTGGTGAAGGACACGGCACCCTTCCAGTTGTCGGCGCTGCCGTTCTGAAAGCTCACGTTCTGTGCATCGCCTGCGTCGTACATGTTGGCACCCGCAGCAGCGATACCGTGCGTGCTGTTGGTTGCATCACCGTTGGCAGCGGTCGTGTAAGCGTCAACGTTGTCCATGGCAAAAACCTGGCCATTCGACGCGGTAACCGAAGCGGCCGCCGAGGTAGAGAGGTAGCGGTTGGCACCAGCACCAGCAAGGCTCGTCGGCAGGCCGTCCATGGCCTTGACGTCGAACACCAGGTCGGAAGCCGAAGCCACGGATGGCGTCTCGAACAGGTTGAAGATGCCGCCGTAGTTGATGGTTTGCACTTGAGCGGCCAGGCCGGTCAGGGTCGTGCTCAGGTCGGTGAAGCTGCCGGCGCCGTCCAAGTCCCACACCAGTTTGATGCCCAGGGCCGAAGGCGACACGGCAGCGGCAAACTGGTCCAGGCGCAGACCCAGGTCCACCGTGAAAGTGGCGGAGTTGGCGGCGCTGTAGAAGCTGCCGAACAGGTCGCCCGACAAGGTGGCACCGTTGTCGTTGCTGTCGGCAATCGCGGCATTCGCAGCACCAGTGGCGGCCATCATGGCGGCCAGTGCAATGAGTTTGAGTTTCATGGGTAAATCCAATCTGAAGTGAATTGACAAGGAAGGGGAACTTTTCGCCGGTTGCAGGTCCGAAGCCATCGGCTGCACAGGACAAACTTTAGAAATCCAACGTTGCACACCGTTGGGACAGTTCCCGGGCCGGCGTAGTCCGTTCAGGTAGTGAATTCCGTCACGCAACGGGTCACTGCCCTGCCCTTCCCCGGTTCGCTTCCCCGCTTCAGTTCAGATCGCTGTGCGCCATCAGGCGCAGCGTGGCGCTCTTGCCCACGGCCTGGGCGCGGTTGTTCACGTTGAGCTTGCGCATCACCTTCTGCAGGTGGTTCTTCACCGTGGGTGGGCTGATGCCCAGGATCTGGCCGATCTCCATGTTGGTCTTGCCGTTCTTCACCCAGTGCAACACCTGGATCTCGCGTTTGGACAGCAGGGTGACCGGTGTCACGTCGGCGCAGCTGCCGCCGCTCTCGCGCATGCGCATGCGGTGCAGGGCCAGGTGCAGGTGGGGCATGAGCAGCTCCAGCAGGTAGGCGTCGCGCTGGTTGGGCACATGGTCCATGCCGGCGAACACGAAGAAGCTGCCGTGTTCGCCCTGCATTTCGCGCACGCCGTGCACCGCCACGTGGCTGAAGCCGCAGTGCTTGAGGTCGCTGATGAGCTGGCGCCGGCCGACCTGGTCTCCGCCTTCGCTGCTGAGCAGGCGCGGAATGCGGCCGCCGCGAATCCAGTCGTCCACCAGCCGCGGCAGCAGGCCATCGGTGGCACCGGTCACCTGGGCCTCGATGCGTTCGCTGGTGACGCCGTTGGAGAAGGACTCGACCCGAAAGCGCATTCGCTCGATGTCGCCGTGGGCGCACCACAAGGCGTCGTGGGCAATGAAGCCCTGCAGCGCGCCCTGGGCCCACAGAAAGAACTGGGACCGGGTCTGGACTTCCAGCGCCCGCTCCATGGTCATGAGCAAGTGCTCCAGATCGCTGGCGTTCAGTCGAACAAACGAGGAGGTGGTGTTCATGGGGTTCCTGCCGAAAGGGATGGGGTGACGGACGGGGCGGTGGCGGGCGGCTCGGCTTCAAACACCCACTGGCTGTAGGCGTTGGTGCCGCTCAGGGCGGCATCGCGCGGCTCGTGGGCGTTGCGCAGCGGCTCGCCGCCGTGGCGGGTGTGCACGCCGGTGATGCGTCCACCGGGTTTGACCAGCACCCACTCGGTGCTGTTGGTCATGGGGTCGCGCCAGAGGCGCCGAAGGTGGCGCACCGGGGTGGGAAAGCGCCTGTCTTGCAGCAGCTCGTCCAGCGTGGCCGGTGCAGCGGGTGTGCCGGGCGGGCTGCGGTCGCGGTACGAGGCCAGGGCCAGCCGGAACTGGTGGCCCACGAACAGCAGCTGCGCCTCTTTCTCGCGCTGGGCCGCGGTGTGCCACACCTGGCCGGCACTGGCCAGCGAGATGCCCATGGCCGCCAGGGCAAACAGCACCATCAGGTATCCAAAGCCGCGCTGCTGGCGCATGGCCGGCCGGCGCTCACCACTGGTCATACGTCTTGCCTTCCTCCTGCGCGCCGCTGCGCAGGTCCCACACCCCGCTGGTGGTTTCGGTCGCATCGCCCTGCAGGCGGCTGGGCGGCGGCAGCAGGGTCCAGGTGTCGTTGCGGTCGGTGATCGGATCGGTGGGCAGGCTGCGCAGGTAGCGTTTGTCCACCAGCTCGTCCAGCGTGGCGGGGTAGCGGTCGTTGTCGGCGAGGTACTTGTCGATGGCGTCCCGCGTGACCGCGAGCGTCTGGCGCAGCGCGGTTTCCTTCGCGTGCTCCAGATGCGCAAAGTAGCGCGGCGTGACGATGGTCAGCAGCGTGGCCACGATGGCCATGACCACCATGAGTTCGATGAGGGTGAAGCCGCGAGGCCGTTTCATGCTCACCATTGCCGGTACGGTTCGCCGTTGAGACCGGTGCGCCCGGAACGGGAGTACACGTCGTACACGTCGTCTCCTTCGGCGGGTGCATCCGGCGGGCTGCTGTAGGTGCGCAGGCCCCAGGTCTCGGCGGGGTCGAGGTGGCGGTCGGCGTTGAACGGATCGCGTGGCAGGCGGCGCAAGAAGTAGATGCGTGCGCTGGTGGGGCTCTTGGCGTCGGACACGCCATCGACCAGTTCGTTGAGCGTGCGCGGATAGCCGCTGCCACCGGTGCGGGCCAGCACCCGACCCTCGTCGGTGGCGCGCTTGTGCGCGTCAAGCGCGCCGCGAATCTGGCGCAGCGCGGTGCGCAGTTCGTGTTCCCGGGCCCGTTGCACGCTCAACTCCACCAGCGGCACCGCCACCGAGGCCAGGATGGCCACGATGGCCACCGTGACCACCAGCTCGATGAGCGTGAAGCCGCGGGCGCGGTGCTTCATGGCGCCTGGCCCGAGGGACGCGCGGGCACCTGGGGTGTCACCGGCGTGAGGGTCACCGACGACGGTGCGCCGGGCGGGGCTGCCTGTGCGGCTGGCGCGGCGGGCGCAGGCGCTGGCGCGGCCGGGGTGTCGCCCGTGGTGGGCGCAGCCTGCGATGCCGTCGCCGCGTCTGGCGCGGCCTCGGCGGCAGGTGCCTCGGCGGGTGCGTCGGACGTGGCGGAGACTGCCGGCAGCGCGCCGGGTGGGCGCAGCGCGGGCCGCGCCGCTCCACCGCCGCTGGACATGGACAGCGTGCGGGGCGTGGTGCGCTTGAGCTGCAGCGGCGCGGTGCCCACATCCGACTCCGAGCCAGCGGGTTCGTTGAACGCACCGGCATCCGGACGGGCCACGTTGCGCACGATGCGCGGCGTGATCAGCAAGACGATCTCGGTCTTGCTGTTGTTGTCGCGGGTGCTGGAAAACAGCCGCCCCAGCGTAGGGATGTCGCCCAGACCGGGCAGGCGGTTGGCGCTGCTGCGCTCTTCGTCGCTGATCAGGCCGGCGAGCACCTGGGTTTCGCCGTCGCGCAGGCGCAGCACGGTGGCCGCGCTGCGCGTGCCGATCTGGTAGGCCAGCGAGCCCGCCGGGCCAGTGACTTCACGGGTCACCGAACTCACCTCCATCTGCACCTTGATGCCGACCTCGTCGTCCAGGTACACGTTGGGCTCCACGTCGAGCTTGAGGCCCACGTCGAGATAGGACACGGAGGAAGACACACCCACGTTGGCGGTGGAGGTGGTGGTGAACACCGGCAGCTTGTCGCCGATGTGGATCTTGGCTTTCTCGCGGTTCTTCACGCGGATGCGCGGGTTCGCCAGGGTGTTGCCGTCCCCCGCCTCGCTGCGCAGGTTCAGCGTGAGTGCCGGGTTGGACACGAACGCAGTGAGGCCGTTGCGGTTGCGCAGGTCCACGAAACCCTGGGCCAGCGTGCCGCCCAGCGTGGTGTTGCTCTGCGTCACGCCGTTGTTGACGATGGTGGTGTTGAGATCGGGCTGCAGCCGGCCGTAACCGATCTGGTCAGGGAAGCGCACGCCGAGTTCCTGCAGGCGGCTGCGGGTGACCTCCAGCACTTCCACGTCCAGCATCACCTCGGGCTCGGCCATGTCGAGCGACTCCACGAGTTTTTCGGCCAGGCGCACCGCGTCGGGGGTGTCCTTGATGATCACCAGGTTGAGCTTTTCATCGATGAAGATGTCCTTGGTCTTCACCAGGGTGCGGATCATGGCCTGGGCCTGCTTCACGTCCGCGTTGGCCAGGTAGAAACTGCGCGTCACCAGCTCCTTGTAGTCGCGCGCCTTGGCCGGCGTGTCAGGGTAGATCATCAACGTGTTGTCGTTGAGCAGCTTGCGTTCGAGCTGGTTGGTGGCGAGCACCAGGCCGATCACTTCTTCCACACTGGCGTTGCGCACGAAGATGGTGACGCGGGTGTCGGAACGCACGTCCTTGTCAAAGACGAAGTTCACGCCCGAGGTGCGGGCGATCACGTCGAACACCGCCTTGATCTGCACCTCGCGGAAGTCCAGCGTGATGGGTTTGGACAGGGCCGCGGTCAGGGCTTCGGGTGGCGCGTCGGGGCGCGGCGCGTCGGCCCGCAGGCGGGCCAGCAGGCGGCGCGCTTCCGACTGGGTGGGCGCCACCGAAAGCACATCACGCAGCACACGCTCTGCACCGGCCTGGTCGCCCTTGGCCACGAGGGCACGGGCCTGGGTCATGCGCGAAACCACGCGGCGTTCGTTGTCCAGCGCGATCATGCCGTCGCGCACGCGCGGGTTGCCGGCGTCCATCTTCAGGGCGCGCTGGTAGAGCGCCTGCGCCTCGTCCAGGCGACCCTGCAGGCGCTCGGTTTCGGCCAGTGCGATCAGCTGGGCCGAAGCGCGGTCGCGCTGGCGGAAATACAGGGCGCGCAACTCGGTGTCGTTGCCCGATTCGCGCACGCCCGCCTCCAGGCGGGCGACGCCTTCGTCGAGCCGGCCGGCCGCGATCAGCGCCTGGCTTTCCCTGATCGCCGGATGGGTGGCACAACCCGCGCACACCGCGAGGATCAGGGCAGCAGCCAGACGGCTTGAAATGAACAAGGGTTTCAAGGGTTGCTTCCAAACAGCAGACGCTGCGTTTCGTTCAAGGGGAGGTAGGTCAGGCGCATGCCCTGGTCGGTGACTTCATCGACGCGGTAGTTGGGCAACAGGTCGCCCTGGCGCACCACACGCGGCTGGGGCTGGCTGCCTTCGGCCAGGAACACGGTGATGCGGCCGTCTTCTTCCATGCGGCCCAGGTAGCGGTAGGGCAGTTCGGGCGCGCGTGGTGGCGGCGCGGCGGCTTGCCGCGGTGGTGGGGGTGGCGGGGGTTTCCAGCTGTGCGTGGGGAACAGGTTGCCGCCATCGTGCGACATGCGCTGCTCGCCCGATGCGTCGGCCCGGGCTGGTGGTGCGCTCGCCACATCCACCGAGGCGTCGGGCGCTGCGGACCGGGCAGGCGCCGCCGCGCGCGCGGGTGCGGCCAGCGGCTCGTCGCCCGCGTCTTCAATGCCGGCGGCGTACCAGGTGGCCACCAGCGTGAGCACCAGGCCAGCGCCCAGCATGCGTGATCGGCGGTTGGTCATCAGGGCACCCGCAGGTAGAACGACCAGCGCACGCGCGCCTGCACCTGGGTCTCGCCCACGGCATTGCGCTTGAGGCTGATGTCGTCGAGCGCCATCGACGGCAACTCGTTGAGCACGTCGGCCATCCAGGCCCGCAGGTCGGGGTAACTGCCCTCGGCCGGCAAGGTGATCAGGTAGCGCTGCAGGCGCCCGCCCGGCTCGGGCACCAGGCGGTACTCGCCGCTGGCCAGCACCACGCCGTGTTCGGCCGCGCTGCGGTGCATGTGCCGGACCGCTTGCAAGGCGGCCGGGGCCTGCGGCAAGTGGGCTTCGAACTCGGCCAGCCGGGTGGCCTGGTCGGCCGCTGGATCGGGCTGGCGGGCCTGGCGCTCGCGCTGCTCGGTTTGCGCCTGCTGCAGTGCACGCGCCTGGGCCCGCGCGCCATCGGCACCGAAGTGGGCCAGTGGCCAGGTGAGCGCCATCAGCAGCAGCCCCAGCAAGGCGGGCCACCCGTGGCGGTGCAGCACGAAAAACAAATGGCTCTGAAGTGAGGCTTTCACGAGGCCGCTCCCCAGGCCATGTCCAGCGAAAAGCGGATCACCGGCACACCGTCCTGCGTGACCACTTCGTGCGAGCCCAGCACCACCGAACTGCTCAGCGGCGAGCGGCGCAGGCTCTCGACATAGGCGATCACCTCGGGCATGGTCCTGGCCTCTGCGGTGATGCGCAACTGGCGCGAAGCGCCCTGGGCTTCGATGCCCAGCAGGGCAATGCCCGGATCGGCCACCTGCTCCAGCTCCCTGAGCAGGCGTCCCCACGGCGGGGAGACCGCTGTGCCCACGCGCGCACTGGCCGCCAGCACACCCGCCGCCGGCACGGCTGCGGTGCTGCGCGGTCGCGTCTTGGCGCTGCGCGCCTGGCGCTCGGCCCGCTCCAGCGTGGACTGCAGTTCTTCGCGCGCCTGCGCGTAGTCGAGCGCCGCCAGGGCCATGCCGACCAAGCCCACCAGCATGAGTGCCCAGCCCAGCAATGAAGCCGGTGGCCGGCGCCGCAGGAAGTCAATGCGCAACGGTGGCATCTCTAGACTCCCCAGGCCATGCGCTCGACCCCCGACGGCCCGCCACCTTCGGCCGCGAGCCACACCACGCCGGCCTCGCGGCGATCACCGGCCACGCCACCGCAGCCCACCAGGTACACCGGCGGTGACGGGTCGACCTCGATGCCGCTGGCCAGGCGGATCTGTGCCTGCAGCGCGGGCAGCAAGCTGCGCCAGCCGGTGGCGGAAGGCTGGGCGTGACGCGCCGAGCGCAGCCCCTGCCAGACACCCCGGTGCAGCAGGCCCAGCGTCAAGCTGCCGGGCTCGATCACGCCGAACCACGCGGTCTGATGACCCAGGCTGCCGCGCCAGCGGTCGAAGGCGGCGGAAAAATAGGGCACCACGCTGGCCACCTTGGTGTGGCCAATGCTGCCCAAAGCCTGCAGCTCGGCCAGCAGCGCCTCGTCGATCGCGCAGGCGGGCAAGGCACGCCCGGGCAAGGGCTCGGTGTGGACCACGCGCCAGCCGTCGGCCACAGCGCCGAAGGTGGCGCGAAAGCGAAGATGCACATAGGCGTCCAGCTCGCGCGGGCGTGTCAGTTGTGGCTGCCATTCGAGCAGCTGCCAGCGCACCAGCTGGCTGCTGAGGAACACGCGCAGTTGGGCGCGCTGCAAGCCACGCTCGCGCAGCCAGCCAGACAGCGCGGCCACGGCTGGCTGCCAGGCCGGGGCCTGGGGCGCGGCCATGGGCAGGTTCAGCACGTCCGCCTTGTGCCCGGCCTTGTTGCGTTGCCGCTCGGCGTTGCCGATCACGAGGCAGTTTTCCAGCAGGGCCACCTGCAGCAGGGGACGGTCAGCGAACAACACGGTTGAGCTCCTGCAGAGTGGTCTCGCCCTGACGCACCAGATCCAGGCCAACATCGCGCAACACGCGCGTGCCCTTGCGGTGGGCAGCCTCCTTGATCCGGCGAACAGGCTCCTTGGTGACGATCATTTCGCGCAGCTCGTCGTCCAGCAGCAGCACCTCGGCCACGGCCTTGCGCCCCTTGAAGCCGGTGCCGCGACAACCCGCGCAGCCCCGTCCGGCCATGAAGCGGAAACCACCCACGTCGCCCAGACCGCTCTCCGCCAGCAGCTCGGCCGAGGGGGTGTCGGGTGCCGCGCAATCGGGGCAGTTCACACGCACCAGGCGCTGCGCCACGATGCCGTTGAGCGCGGCCACCAGGCTGTAGGGGTCCACGCCCATGTGGGTGAAGCGGCCCAGCACGTCGAACACGTTGTTGGCGTGCACGGTGGTGAGCACCAGGTGGCCGGTGAGCGCGGCCTGCACCGCGATCTGCGCGGTCTCGCCGTCGCGGATCTCGCCCACCATGATCTTGTCGGGGTCGTGGCGCAGGATCGAGCGCAGTCCGCGCGCAAACGTCAGGCCCTTCTTCTCGTTCACCGGGATCTGCAGCACGCCCGCGAGCTGGTACTCCACCGGGTCCTCGATGGTCACGATCTTGTCGTGGCCGTGGTTGATCTCGTTGATCGCCGCGTACAGGGTGGTGGTCTTGCCGCTGCCGGTGGGGCCGGTGGCCAGCAACATGCCATAAGGCTCCTGGCACAGCGCGCGCAGGGCCCGCATGGTCTGTGCATCGAAGCCGAGTGCCTCCAGCCGCAGGCCCGTCACCTGGTCCGACAGGCGCTCCTTGTCGAGCACGCGCAGCACGGCGTCCTCGCCGTGGATGCTGGGCATGATGGAGACGCGGATGTCGATGTCGCGTCCGAGTGCCGCCACCTTGAAGCGCCCATCTTGCGGCACGCGGCGCTCGGCGATGTCGAGCTCGGCCATCACCTTGATGCGCGAGATCACCTGCTCGGCGTTCTCGCTGCCGTGGATGCCGCCGACGCTGGCCAGCACGCCGTCGATGCGGTACTTGATGTAGATGCCGCCCCCGGCGGTCTCCAGGTGGATGTCGCTCGCACCCGATTTGAGCGCGTCGTACAGCGTGGAGTTGACCAGCCGCACCACCGGGCTGGCGTCCTCGCTGATGCTGCGCAGGGAAATGTCTTCGCCCTCGGTGGCGCCCGTGGCCTGCTGCATCGGGGCCAGGCTGTCCATCGCGCGCAGGCTGTCTTCGTGGCGGGCCAGGTAGGCCGCGATGTCGGCGCGGTGGGCCAGTTGCAGCTGCTTGGGCTGGCGCACGCGCTCTTCGGCCCAGGCCAGCAGGTCGGTGTTGAAGGGGTCGGACACCACCAGCACCAGATCACCCTCGGTGCCTTCTGCCAGAGGTTCTGCGCGCATCAGCAGGCATTCGCGCTGCAGCGCCTCGCCATAAGGCAACAGGTCAAAGGCGGGCCGCAGCGCGTGCAGCTCTTCCATGCCCAGGGCGGGAACGCCGGCGGTCGCGGCCAGCCGGGCGAGCCAGCCACCGGGCTGACCATCCTGGCCCTCCAGCCAGGCGATCAGGCCCATGCCCTGGGTCAGCGCGGCGGCCCGCGCCTGCTGCAACTCGGCCGCCGAAAACGCCTGCGCCAGGTGCTGCATTTCGCGCGGCGCGTTCATTGCACACTCTCCGCCAGCTGGAAGATGGGCAGGTACATGAGCACCACGATCGCGCCGATCACCAGGCCCATGATCAGCATCAGCGCCGGGCCCAGCAGGCGGGTGGCCCAGTCGGCCCAGCGGGACAGCTCCTCGTCGTGGAAGGCGGCGGACCGCTCCATCATCTCGCCCATGTTGCCGGTGCGTTCACCCACCCGCAGCATGCGCAGCGAGACCGACGTGCTCAGGCCCTGGGTCTCGAACGCCTGCGACATGGGTTGCCCTTCGCGGATACGGCTGGTGGCGGCCGCCAGTCGGGGCTGCAGCGCGGGCGACAGCAGGCCGCTCACCATGTCGAGCGCGGGAACGATGGCAATGCCGCCACGCAGCAGCATGCCCAGCGTGCGGTAGAGGCGGGCCAGCTGGAACACGCGCATGCGCTCGCCCACCGCAGGAATGCGCCAGAGCTGTCCCATCAGGCGCTGGCCGAGCCAGCGGCCACCGCCCATGGCCAGAGCGGCCACCAGCGCAGCCATGAGCCCGAGCAACACAGGCCAGTGCTGCTCGACCGCCTGACCCCACTGCAGCATGAGTCGCGACATGAAGGGCAGCTTGTCGCCCATGTCTTCGTAGATGTGCGAGAAGCGAGGCACCACGTAACCCATGAGGAACAGGATCACCAGGGAACTCACACCGATCAGCATGGCGGGGTAGATGGCGGCACTGACCAGCTTTCCGCGCAGGGTCTCCAGCTGGTTGCCATAGGCGATGTAGCGAGCGAGCGCCTCGCTCAGATCGCTGGTGCGCTCGCTGGCACGCACCGTGGCCACAAACAGCGGCGCAAAGGTCTGCGGCATGGCCTGCAACGAACTGGAGAACGTGTGCCCTTCGCGCAGACTCGCCAGCAGGCGATCCAGCACGGCGCGCACGGGCGGGCGATTTTCTTTTTCGGCCAGCGTCTCCACCGCTTCGACGATGCTCACACCCGAACTCAACAGGGAGAGCAGCTCCTGGCTGAACAGCAGCAAGGGGAAGTCGTTGCGGCCACCGCCCGTTCCCAGCCGGGTTTCCCGGGTCAGGGAAACGACCGACTGGCCCAGCGCCTGCACCTGGCGGCGCGCATCGTCCAGCGTGGCCGCGTCGATGCTGCTGACGGTCACGGACAGGTCGGCCTGCAAGGCCTTGACGCGGTAGCGCATGGCTACCAGCTCACCAGGTCTTCGGCTTCGCCGCTGCCACCGGGCTGGCGGTCCTTGCCATAAGACAAGAGGTCGTATTCGCCCTGCTCGCCCGGTGAACGGTAGATGTAGGCCTGGCCCCAGGGATCCAGCGGCACACCCTTCTGGAGATACGGCCCCGACCACTTGCCGGGGTTGGCGGGGCGCTCGTTGAGCACCGCCAGGCCTTCCTCGCTGGTGGGGTAGCGCCCCAGGTCGATCCGGTACTGGTCGAGCGCCTTGCCCAGCGCATCGATCTGGGCACGCGCGGTCTTGACCTCGGACTTTCCGATCTGCGCGAAAAACCGGGGGCCGACAAAGCCCGCCAGCAGGCCGATGATGACCATGACGACCAGCAGTTCGAGCAGCGTGAATCCACGCGATCGCGGGATGCGGCGGACAGGTTTTCGAGGCATGAAGGGAGCTCCGCGACAGTGATGCTTGCAAGGGGCCTTGCGTTCACACGACTTTAGGAAGGCCGTGTGAAGGGCGGGTTACACCGGGACGTTGGGAGGACTGAATTCGTTCATCCAACGCCTTTTTGATCCAAACGGACCATGCGGGGCCGGACCAGCCGCAGCAAAGCCGACACAATCGCCGACCCCGCGATCAGGCAACGGTGAGGCTGTAGCCGCTGCCCCGCACCGTGCGGATCACCTGGTCCAGACCGGCGGGCAACAGCGCATTGCGCAAGCGGCTGATGTGGACATCCACCGTTCGGTCGTCGCCCACGAAGTCGGCGCCCCAGACGTGGTCGAGCAGCTGGCTGCGGCTGTAGACACGGTCGGTGTGCGTGATGAGGAAGTGAAGCAGGCGGAACTCGGTGCTGCCCAGCGCCAGCGGCAAACCCTTCGCGATCACGGTCTTGGCCGCAGGGTCGAGCACCAGCCCGCCGATGCGCACCACCTCCACCGTGACCTGCGGCACCCGGCGGCGCAGGATCACGGACACGCGCGCGATCAACTCGCGCGGCGAGAAGGGCTTGGTGATGTAGTCGTCCGCACCCACCTCCAGGCCGGAGATCTTGTCGCGCTCTTCAATGCGGGCCGACAACAAGATGATGGGAATGTCGCGCGTGCGGGCCTCCGAGCGCAACATGCGCGTCAGCTCCACGCCGCTCATGCCCGGCAGCATCCAGTCCAGCAACAGCAGGTCGGGCAGGGAGCGCTGCATCATCTCGCGCGCCTGTTCGGCGTCTGGTGAACAACGCACGACGTGCCCGGCACGTGTCAGGTTGATGGAGATGAGTTCCTGTATGTGCGGCTCGTCCTCGACGACCAGAATTTGAGCGGCCATGTTCCATCCATCCATCCGTAATTTGCGTTCATCCTAGTGGCGCGCAGTGACGGTTTGATTGCAGTCCCGCGCCCTGTGGACTTGCACCAGTCACACATCTGACGTACTTGCTCCCTAGACTCGCGGTCTTCTCAGTCAACCGGTGTTCGCGTCACATGAAGCTCCTCAACTTCACCAGCCATTGGGTCGCGGCCAGCATGGCCATTTGCTCGCTGAGCGCCATGGCTCAAGACATCACCGGCGCTGGCGCCACCTTCCCCGCACCGGCTTACGCCAAGTGGGCCGATGCCTACAAAAGCACGGCCGAGGTGAAGGTGAACTACCAGGCCATCGGCTCCAGTGGCGGCATCCGGCAGATCGATGGACGCACGGTGGACTTCGGCGCCACCGACGCGCCCTTGAAGGACGACGAGCTCGCGCGCAAGGGTCAGATCCAGTTTCCAACCCTCATCGGCGGTGTGGTGCCGGTGGTGAATCTGCGCGGCATCAACCCCGGCCAGCTTCGCCTCACGGGCGCCATCCTGGGCGACATCTATCTCGGCAAGGTCACCCGCTGGAGCGACCCCGCCATCCAGGCCCTCAACCCCCAGCTCCCGCTGCCCGACACCGCCATCACGCCGGTGTTCCGCTCGGACGGCTCCGGCACCTCGTTCATCTTCACGAACTACCTGAGCAAGGTGAATGCCGACTGGAAAGCGCGCATCGGCGAGGGCACCCAGGTGGGCTGGCCCACAGGCAGCGGTGGCCGGGGCAACGTGGGCGTGGCGGCCATCGTCGCGCGCACGCCCAACGCGATCGGCTACGTGGAGTACGCCTACGTGAAGCAGGCCAAGCTGAACTTCGCGCTGCTGCAAAACGCCTCCGGCGCCTTCGTGGCACCGGGCACCGATGCGTTCCGGGCCGCCAGCACCGGCGTCGACTGGACCACCTCCCACGCGCACATGCTGACCCAGCAACCCGCCGCCGACGCCTGGCCCATCACCGGCGCCACCTTCGTGCTGATGTATGCCAAGCCCGACAACGCGGCCAACGCGGCGCAGACCTTGCGCTTCTTCCACTGGGGGCTGACCAAGGGCGAAGCCATGACTACCGATCTGGGCTACGCGGCCCTGCCCAAGCCCGTCGTGGATTCGATCGAGTCCTTGTGGGCCCGGGTGCGGGACCCCTCGGGCAAGGCCGTTGCCTACAAGTAATTCAGTTCCGCGCCCCGCGCGCCCGTTTTCTTCTTTGAGTTCGACATGAATCACTTCAAACGCACCCCCCTGGTCACGCTGCTGCAAACAACGGCGCTGGCCTTGTCACTCACCGTTGGCCTGAGCGCCTGCGGCAGCCAGGAAGACAGCACCAAGGCCACGCAAGTGGCCGCCAAAGTCGGCTCCAGCGAAATCTCGGTGCACCAGATCAACCAGGTGCTCAGCCGCACGCCGGTGGGCAATGCCTCCAAGGACGAGGTGCAGGCCGCCAGCCGCCAGGTGCTCGAACGCCTGATCGATCAGCAACTGGCGGTGGACCAGGCCACCGAGAGCAAGCTGCACCGCTCGCCCGATGTGGTCGCCCAGCTCGAAGCCGCCCGCCGCGAGGTGCTGGCTCGCGCCTTCCTTCAGCAGCTCACCGCCACCGTGGCCAAGCCCACCGCCGACGAGGTGAAGCAGTACTACGCCGCCAACCCGGCGCTGTTTGCCGAGCGGCGTGTCTTCAACCTGCAGGAAATCCGGGTGCCCAAGGCCACCGGCGTGGTCGGCGACCTGGCCAAACTCGCCGAGCAGGCCCGCCCCATCGAAGAGGTGGCGGGCTTCCTGCGCACGCGCAACATCCAGTTCGGCGGCGGCAGCGCCACCCGCACCGCAGAGCAGATTCCGCTGGAACTGCTGCCCCGCGTGCATGCGCTCAAAGACGGTCAGAGCACCGTGGTCCAGGCGGGCGACAGCGTGACCTTCCTGCGCATCGCTTCTTCGCAGCAGGTGCCGGTGAGCGAGGCCGTGGCCACGCCCGGCATCACCCAGTTTCTGGGCAACCGGCGCAACACGGAGGCCGTCACCAACGAGATCAAGCGCCTGCGCGAGGCCACCACCATCACCTACCTCGGCGACTTCGACCGCGCCGCGGCCAAGCCGGCTGCCGCACCACAAGGGCCGAGCGATGCCGTTGCGGCACCGCCCTCTGCCGTGGTGCCCGAAGGCCAGGGCGACAAGCCCGCCACCAGCCCCGAACAGAGCGCCATCGAACGCGGCCTGCAGGGCCTGAAGTGAGCGCCAAGCCCATGAGCCTGCCTACCCTGCTGCGGTCCCTATTGTTGCTGGCTGCCTCGGCGTTTCTGGCCTTGGGAGCACAGGCGCAGACCGGCCCGGTGGACTACCCGCTGGCCGCTGGCGACACGGTGCGGGTGCAGGTGTTCCAGAACCCCGACCTCACGCTGGAGACCCGCATCACCGAAAGCGGCCTCATCTCGTTTCCCCTGATCGGGTCGATCCGCCTGGGCGGGCTGCCGGTCAGCGCTGCCGAGAAAAAGATCGCCGACGCACTCAAGAGTGGTGGCTTCCTGCAGAACCCGCAAGTCACGCTGCTGCTCACCCAGATCCGCGGGAGCCAGGTGTCGGTGCTGGGTCAGGTGGGGAGGCCGGGCCGGTTTCCGCTGGAGACCGCCAGCACCCGCCTGAGCGACATGCTGGCCAATGCGGGTGGCACCGCACCGAGCGGAGACGACGTGGTGATCGTGAGTGGTCAGCGCGCCGGCAAGCCGTTTCGCAAGCTGGTCGATCTGCCCGCCCTCTTCCTGCGTGAGCGCAGCGACGACGACATCGTGCTGCAGGGCGGCGACGTCATCTACGTGCACCGCGCACCGGTGTTCTATGTCTACGGCGAAGCCCAACGGCCGGGCTCGTTCCGCATCGAACGGTCCATGACCGTCATGCAGGCCCTGGCCCTGGCCGGTGGCCCCACTGCCCGTGGCTCGCGCGACCGACTGCAACTGCACCGCCAGCAGGACGACGGCAGCGTGAAGCTGCTGGCACCCCAGATGAACGACCTGGTGCTGCCCAACGACGTGCTCTACGTGCGCGAGAGCCTCTTCTGAAGTCCGGTGCCCGACACCTCCCCGCCATGACGCCCCAACAACTCCTGATCATCCTGCGCGCGCGCTGGCTCGTGGTGTTCATCACCTTCGTGCTGGTTGCGGCCAGCACCGCCGCCGTGTCCCTGCTCTCCGACAAGCAATACACCGCCACCGCGTCGGTGGTGCTGGACGTCAAGCCCGACCCCGTGAGCGGCACCATGGCCGGCATGGTCGCCACCGGCTACCTGGCCACCCAGGTCGACATCATCAAGAGCGACCGCGTGGCCAAACGCGTGGTGAGCAATCTGCGCATGGACACCAACCTCGCGGTGCAATCGCAGTGGCGCGAAGCCACGGGCGGCCGGGGGCAGCTGGTGGACTGGCTGGCCGGCCTGCTCAAGGGCAACCTGGATGTGAAGCCCTCGCGCGAGAGCAACGTGATCAACATCGAGTACGTGGGCGCCGACCCCGACTTCGCCGCCGCCGTGGCCAACGCATTCGCACAGGCCTATGTGGACGTCAACCTCGAACTGCGGGTGGCCCCCGCGCGCCAGTACGCCGGCTTCTTCGACGAGCAGACCAAGGCCGCGCGAGCGCGCCTGGAGACCGCGCAGAAAGCCCTGTCCGACTTCCAGCAGGCCAACGGCATCACCTCCAACGACGAGCGCGTGGACTTCGAGACCGCCAAGCTCAACGAGACCAGCAGCCAGCTCACCTCCATCCAGGCCGCCACCACCGACAGCCGCAGCAAACGCGCCCGTGCCGACGGCAATACCGTGGCCGAGGTGATGCAGAGCCCCCTGATCAACGGGCTGAAATCCGACATCGCGCGGCTGGAAGCCAGGCTGATCGAAAGCGGCGTGAACCTGGGCAAGAACCACCCGCAGACCCAACGCGCCGAGTCCGAGCTGGCCGCCCTGAAGTCCCAGCTCGAATCTGAAACCCGCCAGATCACCACCGCCATCAACACCACCTACGAGGTGAACCGGCAGCGCGAGTCGCAGCTGCAGTCGGCGCTGGCGGCACAGAAGTCGCGGGTGCTGTTGCTCAACCAGCAGCGTGACGACATCCGCGTGCTGCGTGGCGACATCGAGTCGGCCCAACGCGTGTTCGATTCGGTCAGCCTGCGCGCCTCGCAAAGCAGCCTGGAGAGCCAGACCAACCAGACCAACATCGCGGTGCTCAACCCCGCCGTGGCACCCATGTTTCCGTCGGGCCCCAGGGTCAAGCTCAACATCGCCATCGCCATGTTCCTGGGCGCACTGCTCGGGGTGATGCTGGCCCTGTCGCTGGAGTTCGCCAACCGGCGTGTGCGCTCCACCGACGATCTGCACGAACTGCGCGACGTCATTCTGCTCGGCGCCATCAGCCCGGCCAGCGGCATGATGAAAGCGGCCACCGGAGGCCGTGCATGAACGCGCCCGACCGCATGATTCCCCACGGCACCATCGGCGACCTGCTGGTGGCGCGCGGCGTGCTGCAGCCCGAGCACATCGGCCGCATCATCGATCGCCAGCATGCCCACAACGAGCCCTTCGGCGAGGCGGCCATTGCGCTGAACCTGCTGCAGCGCAGCGATCTGGACGCCGCCCTCTCGACACAGTTCAACTACGGCTACCTGCTCGAAGGCGATACCCACCTCAGCCGCGAGCTGGTCGCGGCCTTCAAGCCGTTTTCAAGAGCAGCCGAAGAAATGCGGGCGCTGCGGGGCCAGATCATGCTGCGCTGGCTCAACGAAGATCGCCGCCGCCGTGTGCTCTGCGTGGTCAGCCAGCGGCCCCGGGATGGCCGCAGCTTCATCGCGGCCAACCTCGCGGTCGTCTTCTCGCAGCAGGGCCAACGCACGCTGCTGATCGACGCCAACCTGCGCCAGCCGCGCCAGGACCAGCTCTTCCACACCGGCCACAGCGCCGGCCTGGCGGGCATCCTCGCCGGGCGCGCCGGGCTGGAGGTGATCGAGGCCGTGCCGGGCCTGCCGGGCCTGCGCGTGCTGCCGGCCGGCGCCACACCGCCCAACCCTCAGGAGCTGGTGGGCATGGCCAGCTTCGGGGAGTTGCTGCAAACGGTGAGCCAGCAGTTTGACGTGGTGCTGATCGACACACCGCCCTGCGAGCAATACGCCGACGCCGAGATCATCTCGGCGCGTGCCGGCGCTGCGCTGGTGGTGGCGCGCAAGAACCGCAGCCCCATGCGCGGTGTGAGCGAACTCGCCCGCAGGTTGCAGGACACCGGCGTGGCCGTGGTCGGCTCCATCCTCAACCACCACTGAGCGTCAATGGCGCTCACCCTCCACATGCGCGGCCACCCACGCCCTGAGCTGCATGCGAACCGCGAGCACGACCGTGCCCAGCGCCGCGCCCACCGCGTCCGCCACCAGGTCGTCGATTTCGGCGGTGCGCCCGGGCAGTCGCATCTGGCTGGCTTCGTCCACCAGGCCCACCAGCACGGCACCCGCAAAGCCGAGCAGCATGGCCGATGGGCCGTGGCGACGACTGGCGAAACCGATGGCGCACGACAGCACCGCGTACACGGCCATGTGGGCCAGCTTGTCCCAGGGTGCCGGCACCAGGCCAACCGCAAAGGGCTGCGCACCACCCAACCACAGCCCCAGCGGAATGCTCAAGGCCAGCAGCACGGCCAGCCAGCGCGCCATGCGCTGAATGCGCCGGAGTGAAAGATCCATGAACACGACAACACCTCTTCCTGATCCGGCCGGCGCCTCGATGGTGACGCGTCTGCTGCCCTACCTGCCGATTATGGTGGGCCTGGCCCTGCTGTACCTGCCCAGCCTGTACGACCTGTTCACCGGTATCTGGGCACAAGACGAGCAGTTCCACGGCCCGATCGTGCTGGCCATTTCGCTGTGGCTGCTGCAGCGCAACTGGGCCCGGATGGAAGAGGCTTCGAAGGGACAACAGCCCAATGCCTGGGGCTGGCCGCTGGTGGCCATCGCCCTGCTGCTGTATGCGCTGGGCCGCTCGCAAGGCATTGGCATTTTCGAAGTCGGCTCCGTGATCTGGCTGCTCGCCGGGCTGTTGCTGCTGCTGCGCGGCACCTCCGCGCTCAAGGCACAGTGGTTCGCCCTGTTCTTCATGCTGTTCATGGTGCCGCTGCCCGCGCAGGTGGTCGATCTGGTGACCATGCCCATGAAGATGGCGGTGTCGTATGTGGCCGAGAACGTGCTGTACCTCGCGGGTTACCCGATCGGACGCAATGGCGTGGTGCTGCAGATCGGCCAATACATGCTGCTGGTGGCCGACGCCTGCGCAGGCCTGCACACGCTGCTCACGCTGGAAGCGCTGGGCCTGCTCTACCTCAACCTCGTGCGGCGCGACTCCGTGTTTCGCAACATCACGCTCGCGGTGCTGATCGTGCCGATCTCGTTCACCGCCAACGTCATCCGCGTCATCGCGCTCAGCCTCATCACCTACCACTTCGGCAACGAAGCGGGCCAGGGCTTCCTGCACGGCTTTGCCGGCATGGTGCTGTTCCTGAGCGCCCTGCTCCTGATCATCAGCTCGGACACCTTGCTGCAGTTCCTGGAGGGCCTGCGCAAGCGCGGCGCCCACCGCCCTTCCAACGCCTGACGCCATGAAACTTCCTCTCAAGCACCTGCTGTTGATGGCGCTCATGGTGGCCTCGGCCGCGCTGGCCGCCGCCATCCGACCCACCGCCAGCCTGGCCGACGAACGCCCCACCATCGACCTCGCGGCCATGGTGCCGAGCCGCTTCGGGGACTGGCGCGAGCAGCTCAACGTGGCCGTGCAGATCGTCGATCCAGAACAGCAGGCCACGATCGACGAGATCTACACACAGACGCTCACCCGCAACTACATCCACGCCGACGGGTACCGCGTGATGCTGTCGATTGCCTATGGCAAGAACCAGAGCGACAACCTGCAACTGCACAAGCCCGAGGTCTGCTACCCGGCCCAGGGCTTCAAGCTGGAGAAGCTGGAGCGTGTGCCGCTGAATTTGCTCGACCAGTCGATCTCCGCCACGCGCATGCAGACCCACCTGGGGCAGCGCTTCGAGCCCGTGACCTACTGGACCGTGGTGGGCGACCACATCACCACCGGCGGCATCGACAAAAAGCTCACCGAGATGCGCTACGGCCTGCGCGGGCGCGTGCCCGACGGCATGCTGGTGCGGGTCTCGTCGATCGACCGCGATCCGGCCAGGGCCCACCGCATCCAGTCCGAGTTCGCCGCGGCCATGGTGGCCGCCATCGCAGCCGAGCACCGTCCCCGATTCGCGGGCGTCAGCCCCACCAGCGGCGTTCGCGCCACCACCGCACCATGAAGAAAAAAATCGCGCTCATCACCGGCATCACGGGCCAGGACGGCTCGTACCTGGCCGAACTGCTGCTGGACAAAGGCTATGAGGTCCACGGCATCAAACGCCGCTCCTCGTCGTTCAACACCGACCGCATCGACCACCTCTACCAGGACCCACACGAGTCCGACCGGCGTCTGGTGCTGCACTACGGCGACCTCACCGACAGCAGCAACCTGATCCGCATCATTGGCCAGGTGAAACCGGACGAGCTCTACAACCTGGGCGCCATGAGCCACGTGGCGGTCAGCTTCGAGAGCCCCGAATACACCGCCGACGTGGACGCCACCGGCACGCTGCGCCTGCTGGAGGCCATCCGGCTGCTCGGCATGCAGAAGACCTGCCGCTTCTACCAGGCCTCCACCAGCGAGCTCTATGGCCTGGTGCAGGAAACGCCGCAAAAAGAGACCACGCCGTTCTACCCGCGCAGCCCCTACGCGGTGGCCAAGCTCTACGCCTACTGGATCACGGTGAACTACCGCGAGGCCTACGGCATGTATGCCTGCAACGGCATCCTGTTCAACCACGAAAGCCCGCAGCGGGGAGAGACCTTCGTCACCCGCAAGATCACGCGGGCCATCTCGCGCATCGCGCTGGGTCTGCAGAAATGCCTGTACCTCGGCAACATGAGCGCGCTGCGTGACTGGGGCCACGCCAAGGACTATGTGGAAATGCAGTGGCTCATGCTGCAGCAGTCCAAGGCTGAAGACTACGTGATCGCCACCGGCGTGCAGTACAGCGTGCGCCAGTTCGTGGAGCTTGCCGCGCTCGAACTCGGCTTCACCCTGGACTGGATCGGCGAAGGCAGCGATGAGGCCGGGGTGGTGTCGGCCGTGCACCGCAAGGACCTGCGCGTGCAGGTGGGCGACGTGGTGGTGCGGGTGGACCCGCGCTACTACCGCCCCACCGAAGTGGAAACCCTGCTGGGCGACGCGAGCAAGGCGCGCACCCAGCTCGGCTGGACGCCCAAAATCACCTTGCCTCAGCTGGTGAGCGAGATGGTGCAGTCCGACTACCGCATGGCCCGGCGCGACGCCATGGTCAAGCTCGCCGGATTTCCGGCCTTCGAGTTCCACGAGTGAGCGCCGACATGCACACCGATGCCCGGATCTTTGTGGCGGGCCACCGCGGCCTGGTGGGCTCAGCCATCGTGCGCCAGCTGCGCGCGGCCGGCTACCACAAGCTGCTGCTGCGCACCCATGCCGAGCTGGACCTGACCGACGGACACGCCACCCGCGAATTCTTTGCGCGTGAGAAGCCCGAGTACGTTTTTCTGGCGGCGGCGCGCGTGGGTGGCATCCTGGCCAACCAGCAGTACCCGGCCGAATTTGTGCGGGACAACCTGCTGATCCAGACCCACGTGATCCACGAGGCCATGCACGCCGGTGTGCAGCGTCTGCTGTTCCTGGGATCGAGCTGCATCTACCCGCGCCTGGCGCCGCAGCCCATGCAGGAAAGTGACCTGCTCACCGGGCCGCTGGAGCCCACCAACCGGCCCTACGCGCTGGCCAAGATCGCAGGCATCGAAATGTGCTGGAGCTACAACCGCCAGCACGGCACCCGCTTCCTGGCGGCCATGCCCACCAACCTGTATGGCCCCGGCGACAACCACGACCTCGACACCAGCCACGTCATCCCGGCGCTGCTGCGCAAGTTTCAGGAGGCCCGGGCAACAGGTCAGCCCAGCGTCACGGTGTGGGGCAGCGGCGAGCCGCGGCGCGAGTTCATGTACAGCGACGACATGGCCGGCGCCTGCGTCTTTCTCATGAACCTGCCCCAGGCCACCTTCGACGCATTGCTCGGCAGTGACGAAGCCGTCTCGGGCCGGTTCGAACCACCGCTCATCAATGTCGGCGTGGGTCAGGACATCAGCATCCGCGAACTGGCCGAGACCGTGCGCGAAATCACCGGCTACCAGGGCGAGATCGTCTTTGACCGCAGCAAACCCGACGGCACACCGCGCAAGCTGATGGATGTGTCCTGCCTCAACGCGCTGGGCTTTCAGGCCAGCGTCTCGCTGCGGGAAGGCCTGCGCCGCTCACTCGCGGACGCACCCTACGCGCAAGCACTGGCGAGCCTGGCATGACCCACCGGCGCCATGGCCCGACGCGCAGCGCGCTGTGGAGTGCGCTGGCGGTGGTGGCTTTGCTGCTGGTGGCCGAAGGGGTGAGCCGTGCATGGTTAGGGCTGGGCACGCCGCCGCTGTACGAGCCCGACGCCGGCTTCGAGTACCGCCTGCGGCCTGATCAGGATGTGCACCGCTTTGGCAACCACGTGATGGTCAATCGCTGGGGCATGCGCTCCCCCGACTTCGAAAACACCAAAGGCAGCGCGGACGAATTTCGGGTCATGGTGTTTGGCGACTCGGTGGTCAACGGCGGCAGCCAGATTGACCAGTCCAATCTCAGCACCTCGCTGCTGCAGACCGCCTTGCAGCGCCACATGAACCGACCAGTGACCGTGGGCAATATCTCGGCCGGCAGCTGGGGCCCGGGCAACTGGCTGGCCTATGCACAACGCTTCGGCTTCTTTGGCGCGGATGTGGTGGTGCTGGTGGTGGGCAGCGGCGACCATGCCGACAACCCGAGCTTCGCACCGCTGGACGCCGATCACCCCACCCAGACGCCGACGCTGGCCCTCCAGGAGGCCATCGAACGCTACCTTCCGCGGTACCTGCCCGAGCCTTTGCGTGGCCTGGTCCGAGCGCCGAGTGCGGATCCGGTACCCCAGACCTCGAAGATGGACGGCGCACGCGGACTCGCCGACCTGAAGCGCTTCCTGCAACTCGCACAGAGCGAGGGCCGAAACGTCGTCGTGATGCACCACCCCGATCGGGAAGAGTTCCTGGGCGGTGGTTACCTCGACGGCCATCAGCAAATCCACGACAGCGTCGAGGAACTGTCGCTGCCCTTCGTCGAGCTGCGCACACCGTATCTGGCGGTGGGGCCGTCCATCTACCGCGACAACGTGCACCACAGCGCACAAGGCCAGCGCACGATGGCCGACGCCATGCTCCTGGCGGTGTTGCCCGCATTGCCCGGAGGCCCGCAGTGAGTGCGCTCGGACACACGGTCCTGTACCTGGGACCCAAGAGCGGGACCTGCCTGGACCGCGCCAACGCCTTGCGCCGCATCGGCTGCCTTGTGGAGCACATCGATCTGCGGGAGCTGCTGCCGTCCACCGTCTGGGTCGACCGCTGGACCTGGCGGGTGGGCGGCCACTGGTTTGAACCGTTGTTGCAACGTGCGCTGCCCGCCCAGCTGCAGCAGCGCCGCTTCGACCTGTGCCATGTCGACGGCGGCGAATGGGTGACGCCGGCGGTGATCAGGCTGCTGCGCCGATTTGCCGGCCGGGTCATCAACTACAACATCGACGACCCCACTGGCCCGCGCGATGGCGCGCGCTTTGCGGCCTACCGCAAGGCGGTGCCGCACTACGACCTGGTGGCGGTGGTGCGCGAGGAGAACAGACCCGAACTCGAGGCCCTGGGCGCCAGGCGGGTGAGGCGTGTGTACCGCAGCGCCGACGAGGTGAGCCACGCGCCGCGCACGCTCACGACGGTGGAGCACCTCACCTGGCGCTCGGAGGTGCTGTTCCTGGGCAGCTGGTTCCCCGAACGCGGCCCCTTCCTGCGCGAGCTGATCGGGTGGGGTGTTCCACTCACCATCCGGGGACCCAACTGGCACAAGGCGCCGGAGTGGGCCGAGCTGAAGGCCCACTGGGCGGGTGGCTCGATTGGTGGCGACGACTACGCCCGCGCCATCCAGTGCGCCAGGGTCAACCTGGGTCTGCTGTCGCTGCAGAACCGCGACCAGCACACCACCCGCTCGCTGGAGATTCCATCGCTCGGCGGCCTGCTGTGTGCACAGCGCACGGCGGAACACCAGGCCTTGTATGCCGAGGGCGAGGAGGCGCTGTACTGGGGTGACGCCGAAGAGTGTGCAGCGGCCTGCCAGCAGGCATTGAACGACGAGAACCGCCGCGCGCGCATCGCCCGGGCAGGTCACGACCGTTTCCTTCGCAACGATCACCGCAACGAGGTGGTGATGCGCTCGCTGATGCATGAAGCCGAGGCCTGCGCATGAGCCGGACCCTGCGCCAGCGTGTGCTTGCCGGCCTGGGTGCTCACTCGGTGGGCATGGCGTTCACCATCGGGATGCAGCTGGTTTCGTTGCCCATCTTCCTGTCGGTCTGGGACGCTGCCACCTACGGCACCTGGCTGGTCGTCGCGGCACTGCCCTCTTACCTCGCCATGGCGGATGTGGGCATGGTCACGTCGGCGGGCAACCGCATGACCATGGCCATGGGCGCGGGCGATACCGCGCTGGCCAACCGCGTCTTCCAGAGCGCACAGGTGTTCATGGCCCTGGTCTGCACGCTGCTGGCCCTGATTGCGCTGCCGTGCATCTGGTGGTCGCCCTGGCCTGCGGCATCCACGGACGATCAGCGCATCGCCCTGATGGCTTTGACTGCGGGCGTGCTGATGGCGCTCATCGGCGGGTTGTCGGAGCAGGTCTTCAAGGCCACCCACCGGTATGCGCAGGGCACGCACCTTGGAAACCTCACCCGACTGGCGGAGTGGGCCGGCTGGATGCTCGGCCTTCTGGCGGTGGGCAGCTTCAGTGCCGTGGCCATCGGGGGGCTGCTGTTTCGCGCCGCCGGCACCTTGATGAGCATGGCGGTGGCCAGCCAGGGCCAACATGGCCTGCGCTGGGGCTCGAACAGCGCCACGCGCTCGACGGTGCGCCAGTTGATCGGCCCTGCCTCGGTCTTCATGGCATTTCCCCTGGCCAACGCCTTGAGCTTCCAGGGCGTGACCCTGATCGTCGGTGCAACGCTGGGGCCGGCCGCCGTGGCCGTTTTCAGCACCTACCGCACGCTGGCCCGCACCGCCGTGCAGGTGACCGCGATGTTCAGCCATTCGTTGTGGCCGGAGTTCTCCAGGCTGTTCGGGCAGCGCGCAATGGCCGAGCTGCGGCAGCTGGCGCAGCGCAGCGCCTGGCTGAGCGCAGCGCAGGTGCTGCTGCTGTGCGCCGGTGTCTACCTCGTGGCACCCTGGCTGCTTCAAGCCTGGACGCATGGAAAGATTCCGTTTGATCCCATGGCGTTCGGCCTGCTGATGCTGTATGCGGCGGTGGCCGGTCTGTGGCATGTGCCGCGCGTGCTGCTGATGTCGACCAACCAGCACGGCTTGCTGGCGGTCTGGGCGGTGCTGGCGGGTGCGTTGTGCGTGGTGCTCTCGGCTTCGTTCGGCCCACCGCTGGGGCTGATGGGTGTGGGGGGCGCCATGTTGCTGAGCGAGCTGCTGGTGGCGCTGGCGTGTGGCGTGCTGGCGCTTCGATCGATTCCTGGCCCGATGCGGCATGAGGTGGTGACGTCATGAAGATTGCCTTGTCGGTGCCGGGAAAGTTCCACACCTTCGACCTGGCCCGTGAACTGCACGCGCACGGCATGCTCGCCGGCGTGCTCACGGCCTACCCCCGGTTCAAGCTGCGCGCCGAGCGGCTGCCCCAGTCGTCAATCCACACCTTCCCCTGGGTTCAGGCGCCCTACATGGCCAACCCCTTCAAGCAACACATGCCCAGACGCTGGGTGCAGGAATGGGAGAACCTGTCGGCCACCACCTTTGCACGCTGGACTGAACATGCCCTGCCGGCGTGCGACGTGTATGTGGGTCTGTCGGGGAGTTCGTTGCGTGCAGGCCGCCTGCAACAGGCGCGCGGTGCAAGCTATGTGTGTGACCGCGGCTCGTCGCACATCCGGGAGCAGGACTCTCTGCTGCGGGAGGAACACCTGGAGTGGGGGCTGCCTTACGAAGGCATGGACCCCAGGGTCATCGCGCGCGAAGAAGCCGAATACGCGCAGGCCGATTGCATCACGGTGCCATCCCGCTTTGTGTTCGACTCGTTCACCCGACGAGGCGTTGCAGAGCAACGTTTGCGCCTGCTGCCGTATGGCGTGAACCTGAGCCGATTCGAACCCGTGGGGGCGCCCCATCCTGAACGGTTTGACGTGCTCTTCGTGGGTGGCATGAGCCTGCGCAAGGGTGTTCAGTACCTTGTCCAGGCGTGGCAGAGGTTCAAGCATCCCGCCAAGTCGCTGACCTTCGTTGGTGCTCCGTCGCCCGAGGTGATTTCACGGCTCCAGGGTGCCCAGCTCTGGCCTGGTGAGGCGCAGGTCCTCGGTCACGTTCCGCAACAGGACCTCAAACGCCTCATGAGCAAGAGCCATGTCGTCGTGCTCCCGAGCATCGAGGAAGGCCTGGCCATGGTCATGGCGCAGGCCATGGCCTGCGGTTGTCCAGTGATCGCCAGCGAAAACACTGGCGCGCGCGATCTGTTCGACGATGGCCAGGAAGGTTTCATCGTTCCGATCCGGGATGCTTCGGCCCTGGCGGAGCGACTGCAGCGACTGGCCGATGAACCCCGGCTGCGCGCAGACATGAGCGTGGCCGCGCTGGCCCGTGTTCAGCGAATGGGGGGGTGGCATGACTACGGCCAACGCGCCGTGGCCATCTACCAGGAGCTGGTCTCCAGGCAGACCAGGCCTCAGTCGCCCGACGCTTGCGCAGCGCCGGGCACAGCGCTGATGTCATGAGCAACAGCCGCTTCATCTTGCTGGGCACGATGGTCCTGGCCCTGCTGGCCCTGCTTGCGCAGATGGTCATCGGCTTCACGTCCGACAACGTGGCATCGGCCTGCATCGTCTTTGCCTCGACGATGGCCACACTGCTGTACCTGCTGTGGACGCCCGCGATCCAGACACATCCGCTGTCCACCTTCGCGGTGTTCGGCTTCTGTGTCACGTCCCAGTTCGGCGCTTTGCTGGGCCAGACCCTCTACTGGACGCCGCTGGCAGACAACCTGCGCCAACCCATCGCCACATTCGCCCTGCTCGCCGCCTTTCAGGTGCTGGCCATGCTGGCCCACACCGGTCACCGCTGGCTGATGCCGCTGCCCAGCCCGGAGCGCGGCTCGCTGCCGCGTCAGCTGCTGCACAAGGCGGGCCTGTACGACACACCCAGCACAGGCGTGCTGTGGTTCATGGGCTATGTGGGGCTGCTGGCGTTCCTGCTGGGCTCGGGCCGCGAGGGCACCTTTGGCAAGGTCATGCAGGGGTTGGCGTTCATCACCTGGGCACCGTTCCTCATCCCCATGTACCTGATCCAGTTCGGCGATGCCTACAGCAGCTTTCGCAGGCAGTGGCCCTACCTGGCGGTGTTCGCCGGCCTGGTGATGCTCCTGGGTCTGGCGGCCAACGCACGGCAGGTGATGCTCTCCGGCTTCGTCACCATTGCGCTGTTTGCCCTGCTGGGCGCCATGCGCAGCAGCGCGAAGGTTTCCGCGGCACGGGTGTTGAAGCTCGGCGCGCTGGGCCTGGTGCTCGCGGGCCTGGCAATACCGCTGACCGACCTCGCCACCGCCATGGTGGTGGCGCGCAAGGTGCGCGGCAACGTGTCGGCGGTGCAGATGGTTCAGGAGACCCTGTATTACTTTCAGCGGCCCGAGGCGCTGGCCGATCAGAACGAAACACAACGCAACGCAACGCTGGGCAAGTACGACGAGTATTACTTCGAGAACCCGCTGCTGGCGCGGCTGGTCGAGACCAAGTTCCACGACAACTCGCTGTACTTCGTTTCCACCTTCACCCAGAGCGATACCGATCTGCTGGCACAGACCACGGTGGATTTTTTCTGGGCCATCCTGCCCGACCCCGTCATCAAGCGCCTGGGCGTGGACATCGACAAGAAGGCCCTGGAGTTCTCCATCGGCGACTACCTCAGCCACCTCAGCCAGGGCGCGCCTCTGGGCAGCCGGCGCACCGGCTCCATGCTGGCGCAGGGTGTGGCGCTGCTGGGCGTCGGGTTTGCCGTGGTCTACATGGCCTTCTGTCTGGTCGCGTTCGCCATGATGGACCTGCTCTCGTTTCGCAACCGCAGCGGACAGGTCGCGCTGTCGGCCGTGGGCATGCTGGCGGTGTGGCGGCTGTTCCAGTACGGCGTCACGTCGGAATCGCTCCAGGCCTGGGTGAGCGGAACGCTGCGCACGATCCCGCAGAACATCGTGCTGTTCCTGCTGGTGGCTGCGGTGGCGCGCGGCCTGGGCATGTTTTTCGGCGGGGGGTCGCGCGCCGGGCGCGCTCCCTTGCAGCGGGCCACCGGCCTTCACACCCCAGGCTGAGCCATGCGCATCGTGCTGTTCACCCACCCTCCCTTCATGGCCTCGCAGAGCATGCCGCGCTTTGCGCGCATGCTGCAACTCGCCTACCAGGAGCGTGGCCACGAGGTGCACCTGTGGGCACCTCGTCCGCTGGTGCACCGCTGTGTGCCGGCCGGGCGCCTGTCCAAGTGGGCGGGCTACATCGACCAGTACCTGCTGTTCCCGCTGTGGGTGCGGCGAGCGATGGCGCGCCAACCGGCCGACACCTTGTTCGTCATGGCCGATCAAGCCCTGGGGCCCTGGGTTCCGCTCGTCAAGCACCGCCCGCACGTGGTGCATGTGCACGACCTGCTGGCCCTGCGCTCGGCGCTGGGCGAGGTGCCCCAGAACCCGACCGGCTTCACGGGGCGCGTCTACCAGCGCTACATCCGGTGGGGCTTCGCACAGGCACGCCATTTCATCTGCATTTCGCAGCGCACCCGCAGCGATCTGGAGCGTGTGGGCGGTGTGGCTCCAGACAGCGCCGAGGTGGTCTACAACGGCCTCAACCAGCGCTTTGCACCCACGCCCCCTGCCCGGGCCCGCTCCTTGTTGCGGGCGGCCGGCATGCCCGTGCCCGACGATGGCCTGCTGCTGCATGTGAGCGGAAACCAGTGGTACAAAAACGTGACCGGCATCCTGCGCATCTACGCGCGGTATGCCGCCGGCCAGGCCTATCCGCTGCCGTTGTGGCTGGTCGGTGTGCCGCAAACCGAGGCGGTGCGCGCCGCGCTGGCCAGCGTGCCGCCCCAGGGCAAGGTGCACTTTCTCTACGGCATCGACCATGCGCTCCTGCAGGCCGCGTACTCGCTGGCCAGGGCCTTCCTGTTCCCCAGTCTGGCCGAAGGGTTTGGCTGGCCGATCGTGGAAGCCCAGGCCTGTGGTTGCCCGGTGATCACCACCGACGACTCGCCCATGAACGAAATCGGCGGCCCGCACACGGTGTACCTCCCCCTGCTCGGCCCCGATGACGACCGCAAGGCGTGGGCAGCCCAAGGCGCGGACGCACTGAACACCCTGCTGAACGAGTCGGCACAAGCCGCCAGCGAGCGGGCAGCGGCCTGCGTGGCCTGGTCCCGCCGCTTCGATGCGGACCATGCCATCGAGCAGTACCTGCAGGTGTACCAGCGTGTGCTTGCCAGCCACCACCCTTCCACCGAGCGGGCCCTGGCCCGGAGTCCTTCATGAAGATCCTGCACGTCATCTCGTCGGCCAACCCGGCGGGCGGTGGCCCCATCGAAGGTGTGCGCAACCTCGGGCAGCGCATGCTGGAACTCGGCCACACCTCCGAGCTGGTGACGATGGACGACCCGGCCGCACCCTGGGTGCAGAAGCATCCGCAACCCGTGCACGCGCTGGGCCCCGTGAGCACCAACTACGGCCTGAACCGGCGCCTGCTGCCGTGGCTCAGGCTGCACGCCACACACTACGACTTCGTCATCGTCAACGGCATCTGGCAATACCACAGCTTTGCCACATGGCGCGCCCTGACAGGGCTCAAACGCCCCTATGCGGTGTTCACGCACGGCATGCTCGATCCCTGGTTCAAGCGCACCTACCCGCTCAAGCACCTGAAAAAATGGCTGTACTGGCCATGGGCGGAGTACCGCGTTCTGCGCGACGCCTCGGCGGTGCTGTTCACCTGCGAAGACGAACGCCTGCTCGCTCGCGAATCGTTCTGGCTCTACCGGGCGCGCGAGCAGGTGGTGACCTACGGCACACGCCCACCGCCCAACGACAAGGCGGCGCTGGCCGCGCGCTTCTTTGCCGAATACCCCGCACTGCAAGGCAAGCGCGTGTTGCTCTTTCTGAGCCGCATCCAGGAGAAGAAGGGCTGCGACCTGCTGATCAGTGCCTTTGCCGACGTGGCCAGGCAGACACCGGACCTGCAACTCGTGATGGCCGGCCCCGACCAGAGCGGCTGGATGGCGGCCTTGAAGGCCCAGGCCGCGCAACTCGGCGTGGCAGACCGCATCCACTGGCCCGGCATGCTGCAGGGAGACATCAAATGGGGCGCTTTCCACGCCGCCGAGGCCTTCGTGCTGCCCTCGCACCAGGAGAACTTCGGCATCGCCGTGGCCGAAGCCCTGGGCTGCGGCCTGCCGGTGCTGATCTCCAACAAGGTGAACATCTGGCGCGAGATCGACAACGCCGGCGCTGGCCTGGTGGCGGATGACACGGTTGAGGGTACGCGCTCGCTGCTGACCCGGTGGCTGGCGCTGGAGCCAGCAGCGCGCGCAGACATGTCGCGGGCAGCCAGTCAACTGTTCAACAACCGGTTCACGGTGAGCGCCATGGCCGCCAGTCTGCTGCGCGTGATCGATCCCATCAACGCGAAGAGCGTTCCATGAGCAAGGCAAGCCACTCGGTGGGCCACATCGGCTCTGCGCTGGACTGGAGCTGGGAGAACCTGCAGTTCCTGCGCATGCGGATGCAAGGACTGAAGAACAAAGAGGCGGAGCTTGGCGGGCTGCTGGGCGAACTCGATGGTTACCGCTCACTCTATGAATCTCTGACGGGTCGCTCCTTCCAGCAGGCCTCCATTTTCGAGGTGGGTTACGGGGCGCGCCCTCTGCGCTTGCTCGCGCTCAGCTCCCTGGGCCTGAACGCCCGCGGCATCGATCTCGACGCGCCCTCGCTCGAAGGTTCTCTGCATGAACTGTGGCGCATCCTCAAGACCAACGGATGGCTGCGTTTCATCAAGAGCATGGTTCGCACCACCGTATTTGACGCCCACGAACGTCGCGCGCTGGACCGCACACTGGCACGCCGTGGCGCTCGGCTTCGTGTTCTGCCTGACCGGTTTCTGGTGGGAGACGTCGCCGACGTGGCATTGGCGCCCGCATCGCTGGACTTCATCTACTCCGAGGACGTGTTCGAACACATCCCGCGCGAGGCGCTGGACCGCGTGTGCGCCAGCCTGGCGCAGGCGCTCGCGCCTCAGGGCGTAGCCCTGATTTCGCCCGCCGTTTTCACCGGTATCGGGGGCGGTCACCTGGTCGAGTGGTACCCCGACACACTGGGCCGCGACATTGATCGCCGCTCCGAGCCCTGGGAACATTTGCGGCAGCGGCGCTACACGCCCGATTGTTTTCTCAACGAGATGCGGCTGTACGAATACCAGCGTCTGTTTGAGCGCCATTTCACTGTGGAGGCAGTGCACAACCTTCAGGCGGGCCATGGCCACGCCTTTCTGACCGAAGAGGTTCGTGAGGACCTGAACGACTACAGCATGGAGGAGTTGCTCGGAGACAAGTGGCGCTTCGTGCTGCGCACGAAACGGGAGGAGCCCGCGTGATCATCGAGAACAACGATCCGTTCACGCAGCCCTCGTTTTCACTGGGCAACCGGCTGGCTCGCCTGGCCTGGGGCGGCGTGTGGCTGCTGTTGTTTCGCACCAGTCCCCGCCCGCTGCACGCATGGCGGTGCTTCTTGCTGCGCTCGTTCGGTGCGGTCCTCGGGCAGGACGTGCACATCTACCCTGCCGTTCGCATCTGGGCGCCCTGGCAACTCACGCTGGGCAACCGCGTGGGTGTGGCCGATGGGGTGACGCTCTACAACATGGCGCCGCTGACCGTGGGAGACGGCTGCGTGATCTCGCAAGGCGCCCACCTGTGCGGTGGCTCGCACGATGTCGACTCACCCAACTTCCAGCTGGTGGCCCGCCCGATCACGCTGGGCGACAACGTGTGGATCTGCGCCGACGCTTTCGTGGGCCTGGGCGTGCGGATCGCACCGGGCTGCGTGGTCGGTGCCCGCTCCGTGGTGATGAAGGACATCAACGAACCGTGGACGGTGTGGGCGGGCCACCCGGCCCAGCGCAAGCGAGAGCGTCGACAAGGGAGCCAGCCATGATTCCGATTTCCGTCCTGATCCTGACCAGGAACGAACAGCAGGACCTGCCAGGCTGCCTGGAGAGTGTTGCGTGGTCTGACGACGTGCAAGTTCTGGACTCTTTCAGCACCGACGCGACTGTGTCCATTGCCGAGGCCGCTGGCGCGCGTGTGACGCAGCGGGCGTTTGATGGCTATGCAAGCCAGCGAAACGCTGGCTTGCGCATGCCTTTCAAACACGCCTGGGTTTTGACCGTGGATGCGGACGAACGCGTCCCTGCCGCGCTGCAGCAGGAGATGCATGCCTTTGTGGCCGCAGCAGAACCGCATGTCGCTGCAGCGCGCATGCGTCGGCGCGACATCTGGTGGGGTGTCTGGCTTCGCCGCTCCCAGATTTCGCCGCTCTATGTGCGCCTGGTCCGCCCGGACCGTGTGCACTACGAACGCGAGATCAACGAGGTGCTGGTGGCCGACGGTCCCATCGCGGATCTTCGCCAGCCTTTTGACCACTATCCGTTCTCGAAGGGGCTGGACCACTGGCTGAGCAAGCACAACACCTACTCGCGCATGGAAGCCGAATTGATTCTCTCCAGGTCCATCGCCAAGCCGTCATGGCGAACAGCCCTGGTTGGTTCCGACTTCAACGAGCGGCGGGTGCATCAGAAGGCCATCTTCTACCGATTGCCCGCCCGCCCGCTGATCAAGCTGGTGTACATGCTGGTGTGGCGGCGGGGGCTGCTGGATGGTGTGGCAGGCATCCGGTACGCCATCCTGCAGTCGATCTACGAATACATGATCGTGCTCAAGGTGAAAGAGCGCGAGCTCCAACTGGCGCAGGGGGCGACAACTGCAGCGCCGCAGCAGCCATGAAGATCCTGATCCACAGCGCCAACTTCGCACCCGAGCCCACCGGCATCGGCAAGTACTCGGGCGAGATGGCCGAGTGGCTGGCTGCGCAGGGCCACGAGGTTCGCGTGGTGGCCGCGCCGCCCTACTACCCCGCGTGGAAGCTCGACGAGAAATACCGTTGGCCGCCCTGGCGCCACGAGGTGTGGCGCGGCGTGCGGGTGTGGCGCGCACCGCTGTGGGTGCCGCGCAAGCCCGGTGGTCTCAAGCGGGTGCTGCACCTGTGCACCTTTGCCCTGTCGTCGCTGCCGGTGATGCTGCGCCAGGTGGTGTGGCGGCCCGACGTGGTGCTCACCGTGGCACCGGCACTGGTGTGCGCCCCCGCGGGCTGGCTCACCGCCCGCCTTGCCGGGGCCCAGGCCTGGCTGCATGTGCAGGACTTCGAGGTCGACGTGGCGCTGCAGATGGGCCTGCTCAAGGGGGCGCTGCTGGGCCGAGCCATTCGCGCGGCCGAATCGGTGTTGCTCAAACGCTTCGATGTCGTCTCCACCATTTCGCAGCGCATGCGCCAGCACCTGGTGCGCAAGGGCGTTGCGCCCGAGCGCACGCACCTCTTCGTGAACTGGGCGGACGTGGACCGCATCAAGCCCCTGACCCAGCCCAGCAGCTACCGCACCGAGCTGGGCCTGGCGCCCAGCACGCGCGTGGCCCTGTTCTCCGGCACGCTCAGCGCCAAGCAGGGACTGATGGTGATTCCGCAGGCCGCGCGCCTGCTCGCCCACCGCCACGACGTGCTCTTTGTGGTGTGCGGCAACGGGCCCATGCAGCCCGAACTGGAGCAGGCCGCCCGGACACTGCCCAACCTGCGCCTGCTGCCGCTGCAGCCGCTGGAACGCCTGGGAGATCTGCTCGGGCTGGCCGATGTCCATCTGCTGCCCCAGAGCCAGGAAGCCGAGGATCTGGTGCTGCCCTCCAAACTGACCGGCATGCTGGCCAGTGGCCGGCCGGTGGTGGCCACCTGCCGCGCCGACACCGAGCTGGCCACCGTGGTGCGGCAGTTCGGTCGCGTGGTCGAGCCGGGCGATGCCGCCGCGCTGGCCCAGGCCATTTCCGAGCTGTGGACCGACCCGGAACTGCGGCAAACGCTGGGCACACAGGCACGGGCGCACGCCATGCAACACCTCACGCGCGACGGCGTTCTGCAGGCCCTGGTGGACCGCATGCAGACACCCTCGCTTCAGACCCAGGCCAGCACATGAACAGCACCGCGCAACCCATTCCATTTCCGCCCCCGGGCGACATCGTCATCTTCCAGCCCGAGTTCGTGGAGTTCGGGGGAGAAGAACGGGTGATCCTGTCGTTGTCCGAAGGCTTGCACGCGCAGGGCAAACCACACAGCGTGCTGTGCTACCACGACCGCATTGGCCTGGAACGGCATGCGCAGCTGCCGCTGCGCGTGCACCAGCTGCGTCCTGGCCCACGTGCGGCCGAGCGCGTGCGCAGCCTGCGCGCGGCGCTGCAACGCATCGAGTCAGAGCAAAGCCCGGTGCCCGTGCTGTTCAACATCCAGGCCGCGCTGCACGCCGGACTGGGTGGCGCGCAGCGCTACCACCTGCGCATACCGGACACCTACCGACTGCTGTCACAGGCCGCACCGATGGCGCCCTGGCATCCGGGGCGCTTGAAGACGGGTTTGCGCGACTGGGCCACGGGGCGTGGCGTGCGCCGCGCCCGCGAGCTGCTGACCAACACCCGCGCGCTGGCCGACGAGATGCAGACGCTGTATGGCCGCCGTGCCGATGTGGTGTACCTGGGGGGCCAGGGCGACATCGCGCAGCAGGCGCCCACGCGGGCAGCGAGTCCGGTGGAGCTGCTCAGCGTGTCGCGGCTGCAGACCAGCAAGCGCATCGACTGGATCCTGCGTGCGCTGGCCGCGCTCAAGGACGACGCTGCCATGCCGCACTGGCAGCTGCATGTGGCGGGCACGGGCCCGGAACGGGACACCTTGCCCGAACTGGCACAAGCGCTCGGCCTCGGGGATCGCGTGCAGTTCCATGGCTTCGTGAGCGACGAGCAACTGGCGCTGCTGTACCAGCGCTCGCACGTGTTCCTGATGCCCGCGCTGCAGGGCTATGGCTTGCCCGCACTGGAGGCGCTGTACCGCCACAGCGCGGTGGTGATGAGCGAAGAATCCGGCGCCGCCGAGGTGCTGCGCGGCACGCCCTGGGTCACCGTGGCGCAGCCCGGTGAGCCGGCCTTCGCCACGGCATTGCGCGAGACGCTCCTGCGCGTGACGCAGCCCGGCTTCCATGCGCAGCCATTGCCGCCGCTGCCCACCATGCAGGCCTGGTCGCGCGAGCTGATCGACAGGCTGGGCTGGTAACTCCTTCCTCCGCAGGCAGGTGGACCACCCATGGTGCCGCCTGTCAGCGCTAGAGAAACCAGCGTCGGTTCGCAGCCGGCAACCCCCTCACGGGGCGCGCCCACCCGGCACCGGTGGCACCCGCTCCAGTTCGCCACGGATCCATTCCAGCTGCTCGCCCAGCACCACACCCCCACCACCCGTGCCGGCCACGCGTGCACCGCCGGCAGCACCGAAGCTGATGTTGAAGGTGTTGACGCCGGCGAGGTACCACCGGCCATCGACGCGCACAAAGGCCGCGCTGCCCGAGTCGCCGTTGGCCAGGGTCGCCTCCCGCTCAGCGCCCAGGGTGCCGTTGGCGGGCACGGCGGGGCCCAGGCGGTTGCTGGCGAGGTCGGGTCCATCGAAGTCGAACAGGTAGGTGGCCGGGCGTCCCAGAAAATCGGGGAACACCACGTCGGCGCGGTTCTCGCCGGTGGTGAAGAGCGTGGTGCTGCCGCCGTGGCTCACCAGGGTGAGGACGCGTCCCAGCACCGGCCCGGTGAACACGCGTGCGACCGGCATCGCTGATGGTGCCGGTGTGGCCAGCCGCACGATGGCCAGGTCGGCGTGCACGGAGGGGTCGCCCGGGCTGTTGTGGGCGCTGCTGCCGGTGTAGCCCGGGTGCACTTGCACCGAGGTGCCGGCGCTTGAAAAGCCGTCGGCGGCCGCGCTGCGAAAGCGGATGTTCGCCGGGTTTGCGCCTGCCACCACATGAGCCGCCGTGATCACATGCTGCCGACCGATCAGGGTGGCGCTGAACAGCCGCCCACCCACGTCCAGGCTGCCAACGGCGGCCCAGGCGGGGTCGGTGGGTTCTTCGCTCGGGCCGGCGCCGCCGGTGAGCGCCCGGGCAGCGCCCACGCCCAAGCAGACGCACGCGCAAACCCAACGCCGCAGCCACGCCTGGCCGGCGCGCACACGCTCCGCCCGTCGACCCGCTGCCCACCCACGCGCATCACCATCCAATCGGACCATGTCAGCACCCTCACCCAACGTGAAACGAACAAACAACCGCATCGGCCTCCCCGCAAAATTGGAGGCTCGTGGCTGACTCACGTGGTGACCATACCCAGGCTGGTGTGTCTTTGCTAGCGCGTGTCAGTCTTTCATTTGTTGGCACCGACCCGCTGCAATGCCGGGTCGATGAAAGGTGAACACCATGTTCCGTCTGAAAACCCTCTGCCGGGCCCTGTGTCTGGCCACCGGCCTGATCGTCTCGGCCGGCGCCGCCACCGCGGCAACTCCGCTGTCCGCCATCGGTGGCACCGCCACCCAGCTGCTCGGTTCCGCCGTTGCGTTCAACCCCGACTGGTTCGACGATGCATCGTCGTTCGCCCGCCGCAGCGCCAGCAGCTTCGACCTGAGCTCGATGCTCATGGGCGCTTCCCTGCTGCTCACGCAGCCGGCCAACGTCACATACACGCTGGTGGGGTTTGAAGCCGGCTTCAACAACGCCTTCGTGTCGGGCGGCGAACAACTGAACAACCGTGGCGGCTCGACGTCCCGGCTCGGCACGTCGATGAGCTTCAGCCATGTCACGGCATCGCCGCTGGACTTCGGTTTCCTGTCCAACGGAAGCGGCGCACTGTTCGGCAATGGCAACTCGCGCACGGGCCTGGTGATGTCCAACGACGGGCAGAGCGCGCTCATCCTGTTCAACGACTTGTACTCGGGCGACCGCGATTTCGACGACATGGTGATCCGCGTGTCGATTTCGGCGGTGCCCGAGCCCGAGATGCTGGGCATGCTGCTGGCCGGCTTGTGCCTGGTGGCAGCAGGTGCACGGCGTCGTGTGAAGCGCATGGACTTGTTGGCGGTTTGAAGTGATGCGGGCGGCAGGTCCGGTCAGGCCGCCGTCACGCCACCATTTTTCTGGCGACGGCGGATGTAGCCACCCATGAGTCCGAGGCCGGCCAGCATCAGCGCATAGGTCTCGGGTTCGGGCACGGCACTCACGCTCACGTTGTCGATGCGCAGTTCGCTGGTGCCCAGGTAGTCACCGATGTCGGCCACACCGATAACGATCGACACCGCGCCGTCGTTGGCGGCGGTGTAGGTGTAGCTGTTCTGGGTGAACACCCAGTTGGCCACGCTGAAGTCGCCGAAGTTGCCGGTGAAGCTGCTGGCCAGCGGGCTGCTGGCGATGTTCACGAAGCTGACGACGGTGTCGTTGATGGCAACGAAGCCGAAGTCGGCATTGGACGTGTCGGACGACAGGAACGCCCAGTCGAACTTGACGGTGATCTGGTCCCCGGCGGTGGCCGTGAAATCCTGCCGCAGGGCTGACCCTTCGTAGGCAATGCCACCGATGTCCAGCGAGCCCACGGCCACGCCGGCGAGGTTGTTGGTGAAAGAGAAGTCCACCGCTGCCGTGCCCGAGTTGTTGTTGAAGCCGGCGCCCAGGGGCACGTCGTCCTCATAGTCGAGCGAGGCGGTGGACAGGATGGCGATCTTGCGGCCGCTGGTGGTCACCAGCACGTCGCCATCGGTCGACCAGCTGCTCAGGCCGGATTCGAAGCTGCCGTTTTGAAAAGTGGTGCTCTGGGCCATGGCCGAGGCGCTGGCCAGTGCCATCACGGCGGTGGCAGCCAGGCTGCGGGAGATCGATTTCATGGGGTGCCTTTGTTGGATGAGGAAAGATCAAGAAATTCAGGGAGCGATGGGGGCCAGCAGGTCTCGACCCGGCGCCATCTGCGCGGCGGTGAGACCCTTGAGCAGGACGAGCGGGCGCGCCACGGCGGGGCCAGCGGCGCCGTCGGTGTCGATGGACAGCTGCACGCCACCGATCACGTCAAGGAAGGTCACGTGTCCGCTGGCCACCCCGTTGCCCGCCACACCCAGGCTGCCCAGCAGCGGGGTGAGGTCGAGCTTGTCGGCGTAGGGCGTGAAGTCGGTGATGGTGTCGCCCGCATCGCGGGTGCTCGTGAAGCGGAAGATGTCTCCGCCGGCTCCACCCGTGAGCGTGTCGGCACCGGCGCCGCCGATGATGATGTCGTCCCCGGCGGTGCCCACCAGGGTGTCGCGGCCGGTGGTGCCGGTGCGCGTGACACCGGCCACAGCCTTGGCAACGGCCACGTCGATCAAGCGGCCGTGCAAGTCGAAGGCGTTTTCTTCGCCATACATGTTCGTGGTGATTTCGTCACCATCGGCCGGGCTCAGGCGCTGCAGGCCACCGGCGGCCTTGGGTGCCTTGATGAAACTGGCCAGCGCTTCCTGGTAGGTGATGGTGTTGACCGTGTTGTTGAACACCACGTTGTTGGCCGCGAAGGGGTAACCGTCGCCGCCGTTGGCGGTGAAGTCGATGGTGGCAAAGGAGAAGGCGCGCGGCGAGACCACGGCGCCGTTGTCCACCAGCACGGTGCCATCGTCCATGACGATGCGGCGGATGCGCTGGCCGGTGCCGACCTGCGCCGCAGCGGCACCAGTGCTCACGCGCGCCGGGCGGGTGGTGTCGTAGGTCACCTGAATTCCGGAGATCTGCGCGAAGCGGCCCTGGGCCGAGCCACCCGGCGTGGAGGCAGCCACCGAGTGCTCCATCAGGTCCTTGAGCTGCGCAGCGTTCATCACCGGCGCGGTTTTCACCAGGTTGGTGAAGGGCAACACGTTGAAAGTGTCACCGGTGGTCACATTGCCAGCTGCAGCGATGCTGGTGCGGATGCCGCCACCGTTCTGGATGGCCACCTCGGCGCCACCGGCAAAGCGCATGGCGTCGGCCACCAGGTTGCCCAGTCCGGTGTCTGCGTTGCGCACGCCCTCCGTGTATTCGCAGGGCAGCGGTGTGCAGGCCACGTGGGTGGGGCCGTTGAGCTTGGTGGCAGTGGTGCCGATGACCTGGGCGTTGAGCGCAGCAATGAAGCTGCCCACCGGGGTGATGACGGACGCCTGCAAGGCAGGGTCTCCGGCCACAGCGTCGGCATCCGCAGGCACGAAGGCTGGCACAGGGTTGCTGCCTGGCGGCTGAAAGCCGACGGTGTTGCCGCTGACGCGGATCATGCGGGTGGACAGCACGCCGGTGACGGCACCACTGGTGTCGTCCACATTGAGCCTGACCTCACCCACGTAGCGGTTGCCGAAGTGGCCGGTGACCATGGGCACGGCTTTGCCACCGAGGTCGTTGGCAAACACGGGGTGGGTGTTGTAGGTCGGTGCGACACCGCCGCTGATGACCAGATCATCCGAATCGCGCATCAGCTCATGACCGCCGCCGGAGATGACCATGTCCACGCCGGTGAGACCAGGGATCAGCACGTTGAGCTCGTTGGCCGAGTTCTGCAGGTGGCTCATGACGACGATGGCCGTCACGCCCAGGTTGTTGCGCAGGTCGTTGATCTCGGCCTGCACCAGCGGCAACAGGGCCTGCAGGTTCTGGAGCTCGCTGCTGCCCGCATTCCAGTTCTTCATGATCCCGGCAGGAGGCGACGAGATGCTGGGCAGCAACGGCGTGGTGACGCCGATGACACCGACCTTCTTGCCACCGGCGGTGGTGAGGATCTTGGAACCGCGCACTTTGCCCTGAGCAGCCAGGTTGGCGAACTCGGGGGTGACGCTGAAATCGAGATTGATCGAAATGTAGGTGGTGCCCGACACCTCGGCAAACCGGGCCGCCACCGGGCCGGTGTTGTCCAGATCGAACTCGTGGTTGCCGAAGGTGGTGGCGTCAATGCCGATGGCACGGTTGGCGATGGCGTCGTAGAAGTCTTGTCCACCATCGGGCGCGGCGGCGCCCAGGTTGTTGAAGCTGGCCGTGAGGCGCGGGCCGGGCAGGAACGAATCGCCTGCGTTGAGCACGATGGCGGTTCCGCCAGCGGCCTGGGCCGCAGCCTTGCGCGCCGCGATGATGCTGGCGAGGCGGTCCACGCCACCATAGAAGGAGATGGCCTGGCTCGGATCGTTGCGCAGGTTGCCCTGGGCAGACAGCAGCCAGGACTCCTGGTCACCGATGTGCAACACCGTGAGCTCTTCCGCCCAGGCGGCGCCGAAACCGGTGACGAGGGCCAATGACACCGCGAGGGTGCAGGCGTTGCGGCGCAGAGGACTGCGGTTGGCTTTCATGGGAGAGTGCTCCGTGGGAAGTTTGGGTCGGGATGGACTGAAGAACGAATGGGAAGCGTCAGAAACCGAAGTCGCGGGCCGCGTTGATCTGTGCGGCGGTCACGCCGGTGAGCGTGAGCAGTGGACGGGCCACGGCGGGTCCGGCGTTGCCGTCGGTGTCGATCTGCACGACCAGGCCGGCGCTGCTGTCGACCAGGCGCACGATGCCGTCGCCGATGGCGTTGCTGCCGGTGTAGCCAATGCCCTGCAGCAGCGCGCTGATGTCGATGCGATCGGTGCCCGGAGCGAAGTCGGTGATGCGGTCGGCGGCGTCGCGGGTGCTGGTGTAGACGAAGGTGTCGGCTCCGGCGTTGCCGGTGATCACGTCGGCGCCCGCGCCCCCGGTGATGCGGTCGTCACCGGCTGTGCCCACCAGCGTGTCGCGGCCGGTCGTGCCCTGCAAGGACTTCACCAGCGACAGACCCAGCAGCACAGCGTCGTGATCGGAGGAGCGGTACACCGTGGGGGTGTAGTAGTCGGGGCCGCAGGTGGCGCAGGCGGGCTGCTTGAATTCGAGGTTGTAGTCAATGATCGACGGCTCGTCTGCATTGATGTGCCAGTGCACCGCACCCGTGACCAGCGGGCTCAGGCTGGCGGTGGTCAGACCGTGGTCGAGGTAGCCCGCCTCACCGTCGAACACATAGGAGTAGCTGTCGGCGCCGCGAAGGGCGATCTCGTCCACCAGGCCCTGGGCCGCGAGTTCGAGGATCGGGTCTTCCTTGCCGTAGGCGTTGAGGTCGCCCACCACCACCACATCGGGATCGGTCACTTTCAAGGTGTCGATGAAGCTGCCCAGGGCACGGGCCTGGTCCACGCGGGTGGCGTTGAAGCAGCCCTGGCCATCGCCCGCATCCAGGTCGGCTGCGCTTGAACCGGTGGCGCAGTTCTTGGACTTGAAGTGGTTGACCACCACCGAGAAGCGTTCCCCGTTGGCAGCAGCGAAGGTCTGCGCCAGCGGCGGGCGGTTGTGCACCGGGTCGGTGTCGCTGCGGGCCTGGCCCACCACGCTGAGGCGGGCGGGTTTGTAGATCATGGCCACGCGGATGGCGTCGGTGCCGGCACCACCCACGGGCATGGCCACGGTGGCGTAGGCCCCGGCGCCGGCCACGGCGTTCAGGCCATTGACGAGATCCTGCGCGGCCGTGTTGCCGTTGTTCTCGATTTCCATCAGGCCCACCACGTCGGCGTTGAGTCCGAGGATGGCGGGGATGATCTTGTTGCGCTGGCGCTGGAACTCGGCTGCGCTGTCGGCGCCACGGCAGTCGGACCGGGTTCCGGTGGGGTAGCAGCTGGCGCCGGTCTGGTCGATGGTGGTGAAGTAGTTCAACACGTTGAAACTGCCCACACGCACATTGCCGCCCACCGATGGCGGTGCGGCCAGGCGCGGATTGGCGCGCGTGAACACGACGGGCTCGGTCGGGTGGATCTTGTAATCGCTCAGGCCGTCGGCGTTGTTGGTCGCCAGTCCGTAGTCGATGACACCGGTGATGCCGCCCGGCAGGGTGTCGCCCGCACGCAGCGTGTTGTCGGCACCCAGGTAGGGCGTGGGGTTGGGGTTCTGGAGACTGGTGCCGTCGTCCAGGATGATGCGGCGACGCGCGTTTTCGTCGGCCAGTGCGAGCGCTTCGACCGAACCGGCAGGGTGAACGTTCGTCGGCTTGATGAGGCGGCCCTCGGCGCCCAGGGTCACTTGCCCGTATCGGCCCTGGAAGAAGTTCTGCGCCGCCGTCAGGGGCGTCTGGATGTAGAGAAGCATGCCCTCGTAGCGCTCGAGTTCACCTTCGACCACCTCGGGCAAGGTGATGACGGTGGGGGAGATGCTGTTGCCGCTGGAGACCACGGCGATCACGGGCGAGGAGAGCTGCGTCACGGACTTGTACGCGGCGTTGGCTCCGGCGGGCGCAAACTCACCCACCTGGCCGCTCACGCGCACGTCCTGGCCCACGGTCACCGTGGGGGCGGAGTTGGTGAAGACGAAGATGCCATCGGAGGTGCCGGCATCGCCGTCGCCGTCCGGGTCCTGCATGTAGAAGCCGTTGTTGAGCACTTTGGTGACGATGCCTTGCGTCGAGACGCTCTGCCCCACACGCGGACTGATGTCGCCATTGCCCTGGATCTGGGGAATGCGCACGACCCCATTGACCGTGACGGTGAAGTCACAGGCCACCGATTGCAGCTCGTTGTTGGTGAAAGTGACCTGCACCGGGTAGCTGCCCGCGGAGGCGCTGCCGCTGACCAGCACGGAGGTTGTGGCCTGGGCACCGTCGGTGGTGGCCGGGTTCACAGTGCCCAGGGAGATGCCGGCCACCGCGGTGCTGGTCAGGCTGGCGCCATTGACCACGCTGTCGGGGTCGGTGGCGCTCAGGTTGAGCACGCCACCCACACCCGAGTTGAACACCGCAGGGGCCGGGCACGTGGCGGAGATCGGCAGGTTCACGCTGCCACCCAGCGGCGTGCCCGTGATGGCGATGTCGTCGATGCCGATCCATTCGTCAGAGCCCACAGCGTCGGTGGTGATGATGCGAACCTGCACTTCGGCCTGGTTGTCGGCGGTGGCCGGCAGCACCACCGACACCGGGAACACCGCACCCGTGAGGCTTGGCCCCTGGCTGGCATCGGCCACGAAACCGGCCGGCAGGTTGATGAAGTTGCCGCTGTTGCCCACGCGGTATTGCAGCGCCACGGGCTGGATGGCGTTGTCGGTGGCGCCGTCCACATCGCGCAGCACATAGCTCACCTGCACGGCCTGTTGCCCCGTCGTGTTGAGGTGGATGACGATGTGAGGGGCTCTGGCCGTGCCCGAGCCGGCCAGCGCCAGCGTCGGCTTGGCAATGGCGAACTCCGTCACGCCGCCGGTGGCGAAGGTGTTCGGGTTGCTCTGGTTGGCGTTGACGTCGACCACGGGCGCGCCGACCCCGAGGATGCTCTGGGGATCCACGCCCGTGGTGCTGGTCAGGCCGTCACCGCGGTACCCCACGATGCCGGCAACGCCGGCCCAGTCGTCGTTCGCCACGATGAGCCCGGCGTTGCTCCAGTCCTGGGCGAACGGCAGGGTTTGTGGAACCGAGTCGGCCCAGGCCGGCAAGGCCGACAACACGCCCAGGGCCACCAGGCAGGCACAGAGACGCTGGGGAGCCAGTGACAGGCGGGGTTCGGTTTTGCACGAGGTGGTCATGAGCATGGTTTCGTTGGGAGAGTTCGGAGGCGAGCGATGCAACGCCGATGTGCGTTGGATCATGCAGAGCGTCGATCACGGGATTGCGATCCCCTGCGCCGGGTTTACTGGTCCGAACGGATCACGGGTTCTCACCCGGTTGAACTTTCTGGCCGCCTTGACGACATGGCGCGCGCGTGCTTGCGTGCAGGCCTGCGATGGCTGCGCGCAAGCCCGAAGCAGCGCCTCGCGTCAAGGCGCTTCTTCGGGCCATCGGAAACGGTGGGGGGAGTTGATGCCCGTGGCGGGCCAATGCCGATTACGGCTGAGCGCGATCGGAGAACATGATCTCGCGCCGACCGCTCACGGTGACGCGCCCCAGCAGGCCGCCGTCCAGCGTGGGCGATTCCAGAAGCCAGATGCCTGGCTCAACCCCGAGCAGGGCGTCAATCGGTCGCTGTCCCGGGCAAACGCTGAGCGTGCCCATGAAGTGATCCCCGGCGGTGGGATGCAGCATCTCCAGATGCGCCAGCCGATGGTTGAAGATGTTCATGCAGGGTCCTGTGGCGAGATGCCGGAGGTTCAAGTCTGAACGGATTTGATTGCAGGGGCTTGACGGCGCTCGGCCCACGCGTGGGCCGAACGGCTGCGTGGCCCGCGAGGCAGCTGCCATCGAGGGCGGGTGGTGCTGCGAAAGGGGCATCCCATAAGATAGGGAACTGCACAAAAGCTGGGGCGCGCGACCCATCAGGCAGTTGCTCGAAGATCGGTGCCTGGATCAACGTTCACCCTGGACTTCGAATGCTGGAAAGTGATGGCACTTGATGGCAGACACCTCACAACAATTCATATAAGTCATTGATGCACAAGGAAACAGACCCTGGATCACAGGCGCCAGCAGGCCTGTCCGGGCACACGCCCATGATGCAGCAGTACTTCGGCCTGAAGGCCGGGTATCCGAACACGCTGCTGTTCTACCGCATGGGCGATTTTTACGAGCTGTTCTTCAGCGACGCCGAGAAGGCCGCGCGCCTGCTCGACATCACGCTCACCCAGCGCGGCCAGTCGGGTGGACAGCCGGTGGTGATGGCGGGTGTGCCGTTCCATTCGGTCGACACGTATCTGGCGCGCCTGATCAAGCTGGGCGAATCGGTGGCCATCTGCGAGCAGGTGGGCGACGTGGCCACGGCCAAGGGGCCGGTGGAGCGCAAGGTGGTGCGCGTGGTCACGCCCGGCACCTTGACCGACAGCGAGTTGCTGCCCGACAAGTCCGAAGCCTTGCTGATGGCCGTGCACCCCGGCGCGCGCACCGGCTGTGGCCTGGCCTGGATGTCGGTCACGCAGGGCATCGTGTTTCTCGCCCAGTGCGCCAGCGACGAACTCGCCGACTGGGTGGCGCGCGTCAACCCCGGCGAGCTGCTCTACAGCGCCGACACCTCCACCGCGTTTGAAAAGACCGTGCAGGCCCTGGCCAGCCAGACCAACGGACAGCGGCTGGTGGCGGTGCTGCGCCCGGCCTGGGCGTTTGACGCCGGCCTGGGCCAGCGCAAGCTGCTGGAGCAGTTGCAGACCGCGAGTCTCGCTGCCTGGGACGCACAAGACCTGATGGATGCCCACGCCGCCGCGTCCGCGCTGCTCAACTACGCCGAGCACACGCAGGGCCGCGCGCTCAGCCATGTGAAGAGCCTGCAGGTGGCGCGCAGCGACGAGCTGATCGACCTGCCGCAGAACACCCGCCGCAACCTCGAACTCACGCAGACCCTGCGCGGCGAGACCAGCCCCACGCTGTTGTCGCTGCTCGACGTGTGCTGCACCGGCATGGGCAGCCGCGCACTGCGCAGCTGGCTGCTCGAACCCCGGCGCGACCGCGCGCTGGCCTGTGCACGGCTGGCCGCCATCAGCACCCTGCGCGGCGGTCTGTGGCAGGGCCTGCGCGCTTCGCTCAAGGGCGCGAGCGACGTGGAGCGCATCACCGCGCGCACGGCCCTGCGCCAGGTCAAGCCGCGCGAGCTGGTGGGCCTGGGCCAGACGCTGGAGCGTGCGCAGCAACTCGCCCGCCAGCTGGGGCCGCAAGAGGCCGACGGCTTGCTGAACGGCATTGGCCAGCACCTCACGCCGCCAGAGGGTTGCGCCGATCTGCTGCGCAGCGCCCTGCTCGCCGAACCCGCCGCGCTGGTGCGCGACGGCGGCGTGATCGCCGACGGCTTCGACGCCGAACTCGACGAGCTGCGCGCCATCCAGAACAACTGCGACGGCTTCCTGATCGAGCTGGAACAGCGCGAGCGCGCGCGCACCGGCATCACCAACCTGCGCGTGCAGTTCAACAAGGTGCACGGCTTCTACATCGAGGTCACTCAGGGCCAGGCGTCCAAGGTGCCCGACGACTACCGCCGCCGCCAGACGCTGAAAAACGCCGAGCGTTTCATCACGCCCGAGCTCAAGGCGTTTGAGGACAAGGCACTCTCGGCGCAAGACCGGGCCCTGGCGCGCGAGAAGTGGCTGTACGAGCAGTTGCTCGACCAATTGCAGGCCTTCATTGCTCCGCTCACCCAGCTGGCACGCGCCATGGCCGCGCTGGACGCGCTGTGTGCCCTGGCCGAGCGCTCGCTCACGCTGAACTGGTCCGCGCCGCAGTTCGTGCCCGAGCCCTGCATCGACATCCGGGGCGGGCGCCACCCGGTGGTGGAAGCGCGGCTGAATGAGACCAGTGGCGGCAGCTTCATTGCCAACGACACGGTGCTCGGCCCCAAGCAGCGCATGCAGGTGATCACCGGCCCCAACATGGGCGGCAAGAGCACATACATGCGGCAGGTGGCGGTGATCGTGCTGCTGGCCAGCGTGGGCAGCTTTGTGCCGGCAGTCTCCTGCCGGCTCGGGCCGATCGACGCCATCCACACCCGCATCGGCGCGGCCGACGACCTGGCCAACGCGCAGTCCACCTTCATGGTGGAAATGACCGAGGCGGCTCAGATATTGCACGCCGCCACACCCGAGAGCCTCGTGCTCATGGACGAGATCGGCCGCGGCACCTCCACCTTTGACGGCCTGGCGCTGGCCGGCGGCATCGCCACGCACCTGCACGACAAGTCGCGCGCCTTCACGCTGTTCGCCACCCACTATTTCGAACTCACCGAGTTCCCGGCTGGTCACCACGCCGCGGTGAACGTGCACGTGAGCGCAGTGGAAGCCGGGGGCAAGGCCGGCGGCATCGTGTTCCTGCACCAGATCGAGCCTGGCCCGGCCAGCCGCAGCTACGGCATCCAGGTCGCGCGCCTGGCCGGCGTGCCAGCTGGCGTGGTGCAGCACGCGCGCCACGCGCTGGCCGCGCTGGAGGCCCAAAGCGAGGAAAGCCGCAGCCAGGTCGATCTGTTCGCCCCGCCACCTGCGACACTGGAGGCCGAGACCCACCCGCTGCAGACCGCGCTGGAGCAGATCGACCCCGACACCCTGAGCCCGCGCGAAGCGCTGGAGCAGCTCTATTCCCTGAAAAAACTCATCGCCTCAACATGACTTACTGCGTCGCTGTCAAGCTCAACGCCGGCATGGTCTTTCTCTCTGACTCGCGCACCAACGCGGGCCTGGACCAGATCAGCACCTTCCGCAAAATGATCGTCTACGAAAAGCCGGGCGACCGCTTCATGTGCCTGCTCTCGGCCGGCAACCTCAGCGTATCGCAGTCGGTGCGCGAGATCCTGCAGGTCGAGCAGCTCGAAGACGTGGATGGCGGAGAACCCATCACGATCTGGAATGCCAGGAGCATGTTTGACGCCGCGCGTGTGCTGGGCGCGGCCGTGCGCCATGTGTACGAACGCGACGGCGAATCGCTGCAGCGCGCAGGCGTCGAATTCAACGTCTCCATGATTTTTGGTGGCCAGATCCAGGGCGAGGGCATGCGCCTGTTCCAGGTCTATTCGGCCGGCAACTTCATTGAAGCCACGTCCGAGACGCCGTTCTTCCAGGTCGGTGAATCCAAGTACGGCAAACCCGTGCTCGACCGCGTGATCGCTCCCGAGACACCACTGGACGAGGCTGCCAAGTGCGTGCTGGTGTCGATGGACTCCACGCTGAAATCCAACCTCTCGGTGGGTCTGCCGCTGGACCTGGTGGTGTACGAAGCCAACCAGCTGAGGTCGGACAAGATCACCTGCATCGACAACGACAACCCCTACTTCCGCATGCTGCACAACACCTGGGGCCAGAAGCTGCGCGAAGTGTTCGACAGCATCGAGGACCCGACCTGGGACGGTGCGCACACCGAAGTCCCGCTGCTGTGCAGCAGTGCGCGCAGCCAGCCGCTCAAAAAGATCACCAACGCCAAAGAAAAGCTCATCTGAGCATGTCGTTGATCATCTTCTCGCACGCCAACAGCTTCCCCGCCAGCACCTACCGCGTCCTCTTCAAATCCCTGCGTGCCCGCGGGCACGCTGTGCGCGCGGTGGAGAAATTCGGGCACGACCCGAAGTACCCGGTCACCAGCAACTGGCCGCACCTGGTGCAGCAGCTCGCCGACTTCGCCGCGCCCGAGATCGAGGCGCACGGCAGCGGCGCCTGGCTGGTGGGGCATTCGCTGGGGGGTTTCCTCAGCCTGATGTGCGCTGCGCGCCACCCCCGGCTGGGCGGTCATGCGGTGCGCGGCGTGCTGCTGATCGACTCGCCCGTGCTCGGTGGCTGGCGCGCCCGCACACTGGAGTTGATCAAGCGCGCCCAGCTGGTGGGATCGGTGTCGCCCGGCAAGATCAGCCGCAAGCGGCGCCACACCTGGCCCGACGCCGACGCGGCACAAGCGCATTTCGCCAGCAAAAAGGCTTTTGCCGCCTGGGAGCCGCAGGTGCTGCAGGACTACATAGCGCACGGCACGCACGACGCCACCGATGCGCATGGCCAGAGGCAGCGCGCGCTGGACTTCGACCGGGACGTGGAGACCGCGATCTACAACACCCTGCCCCACAACCTCGACCGCCTGCTGCGCCGCCATCCGCTGGCCTGCCCGGTGGGCTTCATCGGCGGCACCCATTCGCTGGAGATGAAACAGGTCGGCATGGCCATGACCCACCGGCTGGTGGGCCGCGATCACCCCGAGCGCCTGACCATGATCGAGGGCAGCCACCTGTTCCCGATGGAGCAGCCACTGGAAACCGCCAACGCCATCGACAAGCTGCTGGCCGTCCTGTCGGCTCCGTCACACCGCTGACGCCACCCAAGGGCAGACCCCATGGGTCTTGGGCATCAGGCTCCGGTATAACGGCAGTGCGCATAACATTCGAACACAAAGCGTTGCAATCGTGCCCCTGACACCCCTCTCACCTGAAGGCTCCCTGCCACGGCGGCTCTGGTGGCGGTATGTCAATTGGCAACCCGAGCAACACAGCATGGCCATCCGCCTGGTGGTGGCCCTGCTGATCACCGCTTTTGCGACCTGGATCCGCGTGGCGCTGGCCCCGGCCGAATCGGGTGGGCGTTTCATCACCTTGTCCCTGGCCGCGGCCTTGTCGGCCTTGTACGGCGGCTTTCGGGTCGGCATGTTCAGCACCGTGGTGGGCATGCTGTTCATCAATTACCTGCTGGTCAAGCCCTACTTCAGCTTTGCGATCGAGAATCCGGTCGAGGCGTTCTGGCTCAACACCTGGCACCTGATCACGCAGCTGGTCGTGGTCGGCTCCATCTCGTTCATGCAGCAGCAAAACCAGCGCCTGCGGCAGGCCACGACGGACATCCAGCTGGGAGCCAAACAGCTGGAGGACACCTTCGAGCACAGCTCCACCGGCATGGCGCACAGCCACATCGACGGGCGCTGGATCCGGGTCAACCAGACCTATTGCGACCTGATCGGCTACACCAAGGCGGAGATCCAGGCACTCAGCTTCCGCGACTTCACCCACCCCGACGATCTGCGGCTCGATGAGGACCAGCTGGCGCGAACGCTCAAGGGCGACATCGCCAGCTACAACATCGAGAAGCGCTACATCCACAAACAGGGCCAGGCGGTCTGGGTGCACCTCACGCTCTCGCTGGTGCGCGAGCCCGGCGGGCAGCCCGACTATCTGATCGCCGTGGTGCAGGACATCACCGCATCCAAGGCCACCGAACAGGCCCTGCGCACCAGCGAACAACTGCTGCGCCAGGCCAACCAGCTCGCGGGGCTGGCCAGCTGGCACGCCGACGTGGCCACCCGCCGGTTCGTGACCTTGTCAGGATCGCACGAAGTGCTTGATCTGCCGTCTGCCGAGTTCTCCGATGACGAGCTGCTGGCACTCACGCACCCCGATGACCGGGCCATGGTCCTGAAACACTGGGCGATGGCGGTCAAGGGTCTGGCCGACTACGACATCGAATACCGCCTGATCATTCGCGGGGACCACCGGTGGTTCTCGGTGCGCGCCGAGTTCGATCGCGATGCGCAAGGGCGTGCCGTGCGTGCCCTGGGCGTCACCCAGGACATCACCGAACGCAAGCGCCACGAGATGCAGATCCAGCAGCTCAATGCCTCGCTGGAGCAGCGCATCGAAGAACGCACGCGCGCCCTGAAAGCCGCCTACGACGAGCTGGAGAGCTACTCCTACGCCGTGGCCCACGACCTGCGCTCGCCGCTGCGCATCATCAACGGCTTCGCCCAGGCGCTGCAGGAAGACAACCCGGAGTGGGCCGGTGAGAGCAGGTCCCACTTGGAACGCATCATGGGTGCGAGCAAGAAGATGGGTGAGCTCATCGACGGCCTGCTCACGCTCTCGCAGTTCTCGCGCGGCGACCTGCAGCGCAAGCCGGTCAACCTGAGCACCATCGCCACCCGTCTGCTGGAGGAGTTTTCGAGCACCGACCCCCAGCGCCAGGTGCGCTGGGAGGTGGAGCCCGGGCTCAACGCCATGGCCGATCCACCCCTGGTGGAAGCGCTCTTGCAGAACCTGCTGCACAACGCCTGGAAGTACTCCGCGCAGACGCCCCAGGCCGTGATCCGGGTGTACGCGCAGGTGGAAAAAGGACAGACGCGGTTTTGTGTGAGCGACAACGGCGCGGGTTTCGACATGGCCCGGGCCAACAAGCTGTTCCAGCCGTTTCAGCGCCTGCACATGCCCCACGAGTTCGCGGGCCTGGGCATCGGGCTGGCCACTTCACTGCGCATCGTGCAGCGCCACGGCGGAGGCATGGCCGCCACCGCCGAACCCGGCAAGGGCGCCACGTTCTGCTTCAGTCTCTACGCGCCACTGGCCGCGTAGCCACGCATCAGGCCACCCAGTCGACCCAGCCCATCGCCGCGGTCAGCAGGATCAGCGCACCAAAGGCAATGCGGTACCAGGCAAACGGCGCAAAGGTGTTGCTGGCCACGAAACGCAGCAACCAGCGCACGCAGATCCAGGCCGAGAGCCACGAGAAGAACAGCCCGACCGCGAAGAGCGGGATGTCGGCCGTGCTCAGCAGGGCCCGGCTTTTGTAGAGGTCGTAGGCCGCCGCGCCGAAGAGCACCGGAATCGCCAGGAAAAAACTGAACTCGGTGGCGGCCTTGCGGCTGAAACCCAGCAGCAGGCCACCAATGATGGTGGCACCCGAACGGCTCACGCCAGGCACCAGCGCGGCGCACTGCACCAGCCCCACCTTGAGCGCATCGGTCCAGCGCACGTCGTCCACCGACTCGATGCGCGGCGCCACGCCCCGCTCCTGGCGCCGCTCGGCCCACAGGATCACCACCCCGCCCACGATGAAGCCCAGGGCCACCACCAGCGGGTTGAACAGCACGCTCTTGATGACGCCGATGAACAGGAAGCCCAGCAAGGCGGCGGGGAAAAAACCCACCAGCACATTGAGCGTGAAGCGCTGCGCCAGCTGCTCGCGCGGCAAGCCCACCAGGGTCTCCCACAGCTTGCCCGCGTAGAGCGAGACGATGGCCATCATCGCGCCGGTCTGGATCACCACTTCGAAGAGCTTGATCTTCTCGCCCGGCATGTTCAGCAGCGAGGCCGCCAGGATGAGGTGCCCGGTGGAGGACACCGGAATGAACTCGGTGAGGCCTTCCACCACGCCCATGATGGCGGCCTTGATCAACAACACAAAATCCATGGCGAAGGGTTCTCAGGTGGTGCGCAGGCCCACCGAGGGCCCAACGAGCAGGCCGGTATCGTACCTGCTGGCCGGGTCCGCAACGGGCATGCTCACTCGTGGCGCAGCGCCTGGATCGGCAGCAGTTCCGAGGCCCGTTTTGCCGGGTAGAAACCAAAGAACACGCCCACCAGTGCCGAGAAACCCGCCGCCAGCACGATGGAGTCGATCGTCATGCTGACCTGCCAGCCCGCGAACTGGCCGACCGCCCAGGTGGCGATGGCGCCCAGCAGCACGCCGATGGCGCCACCGATCAGGCTCAGCGTGACGGCCTCGATCAGGAACTGCGTGAGGATGTCGCGCCCACGCGCGCCCACTGCCATGCGCAGGCCGATCTCGCGGGTGCGCTCGGTCACGCTCACCAGCATGATGTTCATGATGCCGATGCCGCCCACGAGCAGGCTCACGCCGGCCACAGCCGACAGCAGCAACGTCATGGTGCGGCTGGAGGCCTCCTGTGCCTGCAGCATTTCGGTGAGGTTGCGCACCCTGAAAGGCTCGTCTGCTCCCGGCTGCACCCGCATGCGCTGCAACAGCAGTTCGCGGATGTTGTCCTCGGCCACTTTCATGTCGTTGCCATCGCGCACCTTGACCGAAATGCTCGCCACACGCTTCACGCGCCCAGCGGCGTCGCCCTGAATGCGGTTTCGAAAGGTGTTCAGCGGCACGATGGCGATGTCGTCCTGGTCCGAGCCCCAGGAGTTCTGACCCTTGAGTGCAAGCACCCCGATCACGGTCACGGGCACATTGCGCAGCCGGATCACCTGATCCACCGGGTCCTGGTCGCCGAACAGTTCGCGCGCCACCGTCTGCCCCAGGATCACGACCTTGGCCGCACCCTGCGCCTCGGCCACTTCAAACAGGCGGCCGCTGGCCAAGGGCCAATCGCGCGCTTCCAGGTAGTCGTTGGTGGCACCAAAAACCGGTGTGCTCCAGTTGGTGCCGCCGTAGACCGCCTGAACGGTGGCACGTGAGCTCGGCGCGGCCACCTGCACCTCAGGCACTTCCAGCGCAATGGCCTGGGCGTCGACCTCGGTCAATGCCTGACTGCTCTGGGCGCCCTGGCGCACACCGCCGCTGTTGGAGCTGCCGGGCAACACCAGCATCACGTTGGCCCCGAGCACTTTCATGTGCTCCTGCACACGCTCGGTGGCGCCTTGGCCGATCGCGATCATGGTGATGACGGCGGCCACACCGATGATGATGCCGAGCATGGTCAACAAACTGCGCAGCGGATTGGCCCGCAACGCACGCCACGCACTGCGCATGGCAGCCAGTGTGTTCATGCGTGAGCTCCTTGCGCACGGCGTCCGGGCTGCACAGCGTCCTCAACCACCTGTCCATCGCGAAACACCAGCCTGCGCCGCGCCCAGGCCGCCACGTCGTGCTCGTGCGTGACCAGCACCACGGTGATGCCCTGCGCATTGAGCTCGGTCAGCAGCCCCATGATGTCCTCGCTCGTGCGCGTGTCCAGTGCGCCGGTGGGTTCATCGGCCAAGATCAGCTGGGGCAGGTTGACGAGAGCGCGGGCGATGGCCACGCGTTGCTGCTGACCACCCGACAGTTCGGCGGGCGTGTGATCGCCGCGCTCGCCCAGGCCCACGCGCTGGAGCGCTTCGCGAGCGCGCCGGTGGCGCTCTTCGTTGGAAACGCCCGCGTAAACCATGGGCAACTCCACATTCTCCTGGGCGCTGGTGCGTGGCAACAGGTTGAACTGCTGAAACACAAACCCGATGCGGCGGTTGCGCACAGCCGCCAGCGCATCCGCACTCATGGTCTGCACCGCCTCGCCCGCCAGCCGGTATTCGCCACCATCGGGGAGGTCCAGGCAACCCAGGATGTTCATCAGCGTGGACTTGCCCGATCCGGATGCACCCATGATCGCAACGAACTCCCCCGCTTCGATGGTCAGGGACACACCGGCCAGGGCGTGCACCGTCTGATCACCCATGGTGTAGGCCTTCGTCAAGCCCTTGGTTTCGATCAGCGCCATGGGGTGGTTCATGTCGGTGTCTGCTGGCACGGGTTCAGAAAGACATGCGCGGACCACTGCCGCGCGCGGGCGTGGTGGCAGCATTCACACCGGTGACCACTGTCGCGCCCTCCACCACCGCTGGTGCGGCCGGTCCGTCGGGTCTCACCATGATCTCGGTCGAGGTGCCGTCGGTCACCCCCAGCCGAACGTTGTAGGCCGATGGCTCGCCCTTGGCGTTCAGCACATAGATACGGCCTCGCGAAGACACACCACCACGACCACCACCGGGTGCACCCACACCAGGCGGTCGGGCAGTGGCCGGGGCACCTGCGGTGCTCGCTGCGCCAGTTCGGGGTGGAGTGCCAGCCGTTGCAGGCGCATCGGCGGGGCTCTCGGGGGCTGGCGCGGGCTCGACACCCGCGATGCGCACCCGCAAGGCAGCGTTGGGAACCTTCAGCACCGACTCGCGCGACTCGGTGACCACGCGCACATTGGCCGTCATGCCCGGCAGCAGGCGACCATCGGCGTTGGAGAAGCCCACCACGGCCACGTAGGTCACGACACTGGAGACGTTGGTGGCGGCCTTGCGCACCTGGCGCACCTCACCTGCGAATTTCTGCCCGGGGAACGCATCCACGGTGAAACTGGCCTTCAGCCCGGGCTGGATGCGGCCCACGTCGGCCTCGTCAATGTTGGCGTCCACCTGCATGTCGGAGAGGTTCTGCGCGATCACGAACAGCTCGGGCGCCTGCAGGCTGGCGGCCACGGTCTGGCCCTTCTCCACGGTGCGCTTGATCACGATGCCGTCCACCGGCGAGGTGATGCGGGTGCGCGAGAGATCGATGCGCGCCTGCGCCAGCGCCGCTTCGCGCTGCGCCACGTTGGCCTGCGCGCTCTTGATCTGCGCCTCGCTCACACCCACCAGCGCCTGCATCGCCTTGAGCGATTCCTGGGCCGACGTCAGCACGGCGCGCGTGCGGTCGGCTTCGCTCTGCGCAATGAAGCCTTGTGCCACCAGGCTCACGTTGCGCTCGTGGGTGCGCTGCGCCTCGGCCAGATCGGACTGCGCGCGCGACACATTGGCCCGGCTCGACGCCGAGTTGGCCACGGCGATCTGCACCGCGGCGCGCACCGCATCCACATCGGCCTGCGCGGAGCTCACACGGTATTCAAAGGTCTGGGAGTCGATCTCGGCGATCAGCTGACCGGCCTTGACCTCGGTGTTGAAGTCCACATACACCGCGCGCACCTGGCCCGAGACCTGGGTGCCGACCGAAACCTGCGTGACCGGGTTGACCGTGCCGCTGGCCGACACGCTGGCCTGCAGCGGTCCGCGCTCGATGGCCGCCGTGCGGTACTGCACCGCCGATTGCGCGCTGCGCTGGCTCCACCACCAGCCGCCACCAGCCACCAGGGCCAGCACCACCACACCCGAAATCCACGTCGTCTTTTTCATCGGTCCATTGTAGGAAAGGGGGTCGCGCTTTGATCGCTGCGGGGTATCTGCCGGGTTTCACTTGCGTAAAGCGCGGCCCCGGGCGCTGCATGTCGCGCCGTCGGGCAGGCGTTTCACGCCACCGCAGCCCGGGTTCGTCGCAAGGCGCTGGGCCTTAGGCCCACCTGCCCGCACAGTGCGCTCACCCAACCACCGGAGACCGCCATGTCACTCACACCCCTGATCGCCGTTCACATGACCGCCGCCATCGCCGCCCTGGTCATCGGCCCCGTCGCCCTGTGGGCGCGCCGTGGCCACGCCCGCCGCCAGCCCCGCAGCCAGCGCCCCCGGCTGCACCGCGCCGCAGGCTACGCCTGGGTCACGCTGATGCTGATCACAGCCCTGTCTGCCATCTTCATCAGCAACCCCGCCGTGCCCAACATCGCCGGCTTCTCGGCCATCCACCTGCTCATTCCCGTGGTGCTGGGCAGCCTGTTCATCGCGTTCCGGCAGCTGCTGCGCGGCAACGTGGCCGGCCACCGCAAATCCATGCTGTCGCTCTACATCAGTGCCTGCCTCATCGCCGGCCTGTTCACCCTCGCCCCCGGACGCTTCCTGGGCCACCTGGTCTGGGGGCAGTGGCTGGGCCTGGTGTGACCAGTCCCAGGGCTGCGGCCTTGCGGGATACTGCGACCATGCCGCCGTTCAAGCCCGCCACCATCGTTCGCCGAGCGCTGGCGACCATGGTGTTCAACACCGTCATCGCCTCGGCCATCACCGTGGTCAGCGGCGACACCTTCGCGGTGAACCTGCTGTATTCGCAATGCATCGGCCTGCTGATCTGGGGCCTGATCGACGGCGGGCGCTTCGTGCTGCTGGCCAGCGGCTGGCCCGGTGCCCCCGCCATGACCGCGCTGGTGGTGTGCGCGGTGCTGGTGGCCTACCCCCTGGGCAGTGCCGGCGCCAACCTGCTGCTGGGCCGCGAACTGCTGGTGGGGCTGAACAACTTCCCTCGCGCCACGCTGGGCTTCGTGCTCATGTCGCTGTCGGCGGGCGGATTTGGCACGTATTTCTTCACCAGCCGCGAGCTGCTGACCCGCGCCCGGCTGGCCAGCGAAGAAGCCCAGCGCCAAGCCACCGAAGCGCGCCTGAAGTTGCTCGAATCGCAGCTGGAGCCGCACATGCTGTTCAACACGCTGGCCAACCTGCGCGCGCTCATCGGCACCGACCCCGAACGCGCGGTGGCCATGCTCGACCGGCTCAACGACTTTCTGCGCGCCACGCTCACGGCCTCGCGCGTGGACGCCACCACCGGGCGCCACAGCCTGGCCGACGAATTCGCGCGGCTGCGCGACTACCTCGAACTCATGGCCGTGCGCATGGGCCCGCGCCTGCGCTACACGCTCGATCTGCCCGAGGCCCTGCGCGACCAGAGCGTGCCGCCCCTGCTGCTGCAGCCGCTGGTGGAAAACTGCATCCGCCACGGGCTGGAGCCCAGCAGGAATGGCGGCGAGATCCGCGTGAGCGCGCGCCAGGGCGCCAGCGGCCTGGCGCTGGAGGTGAGCGACACCGGCGTGGGCTGCGTGGCCGAACCCACGCCCGGCTTTGGCCTGAGCCAGGTGCGCGAGCGCCTGGCCACCGCCTTTGCAGGCCAGGCCCGCATGGACTGGCACAGCCAGCCCGGCGGCGGCACCCGTGCCCTGCTCACCCTGCCCCTGCCGACCCCATGAACGCCACCGCCCTGATTGCCGAAGACGAGCCCCTGCTGGCCCAGGCCCTGCAGGCCGAGCTGTCACGCGCCTGGCCCGAGCTGGCGGTGGTGAAGGTGGTGGGCGACGGCCAGACCGCCGTGGAACAGGCCTTGGCCCTGCGGCCCGATGTGCTGTTTCTCGACATTCGTATGCCCGGGCAGAGCGGGCTGGAAGCCGCCGCCGAACTGGCCGAGGAATGGCCCGACGACCACCCGTTTCCCGCGCTGGTGTTTGTCACCGCCTTTGACGCCTACGCCGTGCAGGCCTTCGAAACGCAGGCGGTGGACTACCTGCTCAAGCCGGTGCAGCCCGAGCGCCTGCGCCTGACCGTGCAGCGCGTGCAGGCCTTGCTGGCCCAGCGCCGGCCAGCCACCGGCCCGCTGGAGGCCACGCTGGAGCAACTGCGCAGCCTCATGGCCCACCCGGACACGCAGCCCCCGGTGGCCCGCCTGCAGGTGATCCCGGCCAGCGTGGGCCAGAGCATCCGCGTGGTGCCCGTGACCGAGGTGCTGGCGTTTGAGGCGGCCGACAAATACGTGCGCGTGCTGCTGGCTCAGGGCGAGGTGCTCATCCGCACGCCGCTGAAAGAGCTGATGCCCCAGCTGGACCCGGCCGTGTTCTGGCAGATCCACCGGGGCACCGTGGTGCGGGCCGACGCCATCGACACCGTCACCCGGAACGAGGCTGGGCGCATGAGCCTGAGCCTGAGGCTGCGCACGCGAACCGAAGCGTTCGCGGTGAGCCGGCTCTACGCGGACCGGTTCCGGGCGATGTGAGGATGCTCAGCGGTAGCCGCGACGGCCGTCGTCGTCATCGTCCCAGCCGCGCCCATCGCGGTGGCCATGGTGGCGGTGGCGAGGGCCGTGGCCGTAGCGGCGGTCATCCCAGCGCGGGCCGTAGCCCCAGCCGGCGCGGTAGTACGGGCGCGGTTGCACATAGACGGGCTGTGGGTACACCACCACCGGGCGCGGTTGCACCACGATCGGGCGCTGGTAATACGGGCGGCGCTCTTCATAGACGGGGTACCGCTCTTCGTACACCGGGTAGGGGCTGCCGTACACAGGCGGGTAGTTGGACACCCCCACGGCCACGCCCGGCGAGCTCACGCCGATGGACCAGGAAAGGTTGTTGTCCCGCGCATGGGCTTGCGTGGCGACGGTGGACACAGCCCAGGCGCCGGTAGCCAAGGCGGCCAGCGAGAGGCCACGGGCCCAGGCGGAGGTGCGTGCCCAGTGGGCGTTGAGTGAAGACGTTTTCATGTTGGGCTCCTGGAGTCAGGTGGGGCAGGCAGCAGGGTTTTGGTTACCCTGTGACTGCATTACAAGGAATTCCACGCCCAGCCATACCGCATGCCACGTCAAAGTGGTTGCCAGACGTAACCCCATGAACACCCCATCTCCACCCCCAGCCGCCCTGGATGTGCTCGATTTCTGGTTTGGCGACGGCCTGCAGCTTGACTGGCCCTCGCAAGACCGCAACGAACGCTGGTTTGGCGGCGGCGCGGCGCAAGACGACGCCATCCGCCAGCGCTTCGGTGAACTGGTCGGCATGGCGCTGGACGGCGGCCTCACCGACTGGGAGGCCGAGCCACGCGCGCGGCTGGCGCTCATCGTGCTGCTCGACCAGCTCTCGCGCAACGTGCACCGAGGCCAGCGCCGCGCCTTTGATGGCGATGCCCGCGCCCAGCGCCTGAGCCGCCGCTCGCTCGCCGAGGGCATGGACACCACGCTCACGCCGGCCGGCTGTGTGTTCCTCTACATGCCGCTCATGCACGCCGAAAACCTGGAACTGCAAGAGGAATGCGTGGCGCGCTTCCAGCGGCTGGTGGACACCAGCCCCGACACGCTGCGCGACACGCTCGCCAGCAACCTGCGCTTTGCCGTGGTGCACCGCGACATCGTGGCGCAATACGGCCGCTTCCCGCACCGCAACGCCGTGCTCGGGCGCACCTGCACGCCGGAAGAAGACGCGTTCCTGAAAGACGGGCCGCGCTTCGGGCAGTAAGGGTCAGCCGGCTGCCAGTGGCTTCAACGCAGCGGGCAGCCAGCTGGCCAGCCGCGCATGAATGGCGGCCTCGCGCCGCTGCCACCAGAGGCCCAGCGCCACCACGCCCAAGCCCAGCAGCGTGAGCGCAAACGGGAACAGCAGGCTGTCTGCAAACACGCGGTGCGACAAATAGCCCAGGTAAACCGCCACGCCGATGGCGCCGAGCACGGTGAACACACGCCGGCCGATGGCCGCGCCGAGAAACACGAGGCCCACGTTGATGAGCGCGTAGATGAACTTGTTGAGCTCCGAGTCGCTGTCTCGCAGGCTCATACCGCCCCAGAACATGATGGCGCCGAAGAGGTAAAGCCAGAAGGCGAAATCTTGCCGGTTCAGCGGGTGCGTGGCGGCGCGCGTGCGCAGGTCAACCCACACAGCGATGGCGCAGGTGGCCAGGCCAAACAACAGCGACACGTCGCGCGTGAACTGCCAGTCGAAGCCTTCTTTCTGCATGAGCATGTGGGCCACGTCCATGTTGAGGTACCAGAGCGTCACGGCCACCGGCATCACCATGAACGGCAAACGAAAGCGCCAGAGCATGACGACCGCCGCCGCCAGCGTGGCCAGCTCCAGCGTGAGCCAGCGCCAGTCGATGTAGCGGTGGTAATCCCGGTAACTGTCGTGCGCGCCGTCGGGCCACAGGCCCAGCCCAACCTGCAACGCCCAGGTGGCCAGCGGCACCAGGCACACAGCCAGCGTGGCCAACACACCGGCCGGCGTGCGCAGGCGCTGTTTCATGAGGTTGCGCGCCACCAGCAGCGCGCCCACCAGGTAGCCCATCGACAAGGCAAACACGCCCCAGGCTCCGAACAGTTCCCAGCCCAGTGTCATGAACAGCGTCATGGCGCCGATGGCCAGCATGCCGCCGAAGTAATACAGCGTGTTGGTGAACGAGAAGCTCGGTCCGGGCGCCACGCCGGGCATGGGCGCCATGGGCACCCCCGACGGCAAGGGCTGCGCGGCCGGCGGCGCCAGCTCGGCCGCGCTCACGCGCTGGTCGCTCCCTGGCGAGGCCCACGAAGCCCACAGCGCATGCGCCTCGCTCGGCACGATGGCGCCGCGCTCCACGGCGGCCTCAATGTCGGCCCAGCCCAGGCGCACGCGCACCGAGGGCAAAAACACGTCTTCGGCCTGCGTGATCTCCCACGGCAGGGACTCTTCACTGGGGATGGTTTCTGGGTGTTCGTTGTGCATGTGGTGTGTGCCCCGGGGGGTTGCCTCGACTCCGCGACAACGATACCGGAGTCCACCCCCGCCAAGCTTGTGCGCCATGACCATTCAGCCCGCGCCACAGACCGTTGGCACCGAGGTGAAACGCACCACGCCCCTAGAATGCCTTGATGAGCTCCAACACCCCCCCCAGCAAGCCATCCAGCCCCACCGCCAACGCCCCCGCAGAGGGCGAACACAAGGTCAGCAACTTCCTGCGCCAGATCATTGAAAACGATCTCGACAAAGGCACCTATGCCAGCCGCCGCTGGGCCGGCACCCCGGGCGACGCCGCGCACCACGCCGCCGGCCAGCCCGACCCCGCCAAGATCCGCACCCGCTTCCCGCCCGAGCCCAACGGCTATCTGCACGTGGGCCACGCCAAGAGCATCTGCCTCAACTTTGGCCTGGCACGCGACTACGGCGGCGTGTGCCACATGCGCTTTGACGACACCAACCCCGAGAAGGAAGACACCGAGTACGTCAACAGCATCCTGGACGCGGTGAAATGGCTCGGCTTCAACTGGGAAGCCAACGGCCAGAGCCACCTGTTTCAGGCGAGCGACTACTTCGGCTTCATGTACCGCGCGGCCGAGTACCTCATTGAAGCCGGCCACGCGTATGTGGACGAGCAGACCGGCGAGCAGATGCGCGCCGCGCGCGGCGACTTCGGCAAGCCCGGCACCGACAGCCCGTTCAGAAGCCGCACCCCCGCGCAGAACCTGGCGCGGTTTCGCGAAATGCGCGACGGCCAGCACGAAGACGGCAGCATGGTGCTGCGCGCC